>JBOGDE010000040.1:0-24020 GCA_050701695.1 Micromonosporaceae bacterium | reverse complement strand
GGGCCAGGCTGCAGGCCGAGTGGGGGATCAACGCCCACGACATGAAGTCGATCCTGAACGCCGGCGCGGTGGAGCTGATCGAGGCCACCGTCGCCGCCGGTGCCAGCTCGGACGCGGCCCGCAAGTGGTGGCTGGGGGAGCTGTCCCGCCGCGGCAACGAGTCCGGCACCGAGCTGACCGCGATGCCGGTCACCCCGGAGCAGGTCGCCGAGCTGCAGCGGCTGGTCGACGACGGCAAGATCAACGACAAGCTGGCGCGTACCGTGCTGGAAGGTGTGCTCGCCGGCGAGGGCTCACCGGCCGAGGTGATGACCGCGCGCGGGCTGGAGGTCGTGTCGGACACCGGCGTGCTGGACGCCGCCGTGGACGAGGCGATCGCCGCCAACCCCGACATCGCCGCGAAGATCCGCGACGGCAAGGTCGCGGCGGCCGGTGCCCTGGTCGGCGCGGTCATGAAGGCCACGAAGGGCCAGGCCGACGCGAAGACCGTACGGGAGCTGATCCTCACCAAGCTCGGCGCATGACGGCCCTGTAGCAAGAGTGCTACAGTTGCCCCATGGCACAGCCAGACAGGATTCCGGTACGGGAACTCCGCAACAACGTCAGTCAGGTGTTGCGGCGGGTGGAGGCGGGCGAGTCACTCGAAGTCACCGTCAACGACCGGCCAGTCGCGCTGTTGGCGCCGCGAAGCGCGCGGGCAAGCACGGTCAATACCCGGGAGTTCCTGGGTTCGTTGGTCTTCGCTGACCCGGGTCTACGGACTGAGCTGGCTGACGAGCTCACCGAGACCACCGATGATGTCGCGGATCCGTGGTCGTGACCATCGGCCTGCTCGACACCTCCGTGTTCATCGCGCGGGAGTCGGGACGCCCGCTCGATCTCGACCGGCTGCCCGAAGCCTCGGCGGTCAGCGCTGTCACCATCGGCGAACTCCGCTGGGGTGTCCTGATGGCACCAGATGACGCAACCCGATCGCGTCGTCTCGACACACTGGGCGCCGCACAGCGGATGGAGCCGTACCCCGTGGACGACCGGGTTGCCGCCGCCTGGGCACTGCTCAGACAACGCCTGAAGTCGGCTGGCCGGAAGATGGAGATCAACGATTCCTGGATAGCGGCGACCGCCATCGCTTTCGGCTGGCCGGTGGTGACTCAGGACGCCGGTTTCCCACCTGACATTCCTGAGCTGACCGTAATCTCGGTGTAACGACGATGCCGGTAGCCGCATGGATGGCTACCAAGTTCGGCGCCCAGCGACCCCGGTGTCGGCTGGAGCTGAGCGCCGCCGGCTCAGCGGGCCTCCAGCTCCTCCACCGCGTCCTTGGCCTGCTTCAGGGTGGCGCCGGTGAGATCCCGGTACAGCTTGATCGCCTGAATCTTCCGGCCGTCGCGCAGTAGTGCGGTCAGCTCGGGGCCACGTTCCCCGAGCCGCTCAGCGGTGGTGTGGAGGTCGAGGTGGCGCATCACCAGCTGCAGGTCCCGCTGCAGCGCCCGCAGCCGCCTGTCGGTACGCCGCTCTGCCGCGGACACCAGCCACGCCACGACACTTGCCGTCAGCAGGGCCACGACAAGGTATCCGAGAAGGTCACTTGGCTCCATGGCCGGCACGATAGCCGACCGCCGCGCGGTGTCAGCCGGGGCTGGGGCTGGCGTTGGGTACGGTGCCCGGCGGGGGGTCCAGCACGTGGCGTTCCAGGGTCACCTCAGCACGGCCGGCACCGCCGACGGCGATGTCGTCGTAGGCCTGCAGCGTGCGGGTCTCCCGGTCGAAGTAGAGCACCGACAGGTCGAGGGTCACCGGCTCGTCCTTCTGTAACCCGCGCAGCCCGGCGCCGCCGGTGGAGCCCTCGGTCATCAGCAGGCTGCCCCCGTCGAGCCGCTTGACCGTACGTTTGTGGGTGTGGCCGGCGAGGATCACCGGCGCCACACCGTCGAACGCCACCGCGCCGGCCGGGTCGTGCACCAGCCCGACGTCGACCTTCCGGGATCCGAGCCTGTCCACCATGGCCTGTACGTGCAGCCGCAGCCCAGCCTTGGTGTATTCGTCGTTGCGGGTCTTGTCGGGGGTGAACCTGGGATCCCCGACCCCCGCGAAGGTCAGCCCTCCGATGGTGCCGACGTGGTTGTCGAGCGCGATCGCGTTGTCCTGGGCGGCCACCGCGTTCTCGACCGCCACGGAGTCGTGGTTGCCGCGCACGTACACGTAGGGCGCCTCCACCTTGCCCACCCCGGAGGCGTACAGCCGCCCCTCCCGTTCGCTGCCCCAGTCGGTGATGTCGCCGGTGTCGACCACCACATGCACGTTGAACTGCTTGGTCACGGTGGCGATCAGGTCGAACGCGGTCGGGTTCAGGTGCAGGTCGGACACGTGCAGCACCCGGATGGTGTCCGGGTCGGCTTCGTACACCGGGAGGGTGGAGGCGGTGGTGTAGAGCTTGCTGACGTTGAGCACCAGGCGCTGCAGCTCGGCCCGGTATTCGGAGTACCGGTTGGCGATGCGGCGGGCGTCGCCGATCACCGCGGGAGCGTTGCTGACCAGCCCTTCGTACCGGGGCTCCTCGATGGACTGCGGGTCGAACGTGGCGTACCCCAGGCCGGCGGTGCCGATCAGCATCCCCGACGCGACCGCGGCGACGCCGGCGACCCGGCGGACGTCCCGGCGGTACACCAGCAGGCTCAACAGCAGCGCGCCGAGCAGGGCCGAGCCGCCGGCGGTGATCGCGAGCCGGCGCATCCCGGACTCGAAGTCCGTGATCGCGGTACGGCTGGCCCGCTCGATCGTCTCGGGGTCGGCCAGCAGCGCCTGGGTGCGCTTCGGGTCCAGCTCGGCCAGCCGTACGGTGAGCGTGGCCGGCGCGTCGTGGCTGTCCAGAATCAGCGAACCGAGCGGCGGGATCTGCAGCTCGGTCTGCCCGGTCCACGATGGCCGGATCGCGAACTCGGCGCGGAACGGGCCGACGTCATGCTCCACCCGGCCGTTGAGCAGCACCCCCGCGGTGGCGCCGATCAGGGCGACCACGCCGATCAGCAGCCAACGTCCAGTGGCCCGCGTCGCGGGATGGGCAGCCAGGGTCTGCAGTCGGCGCATCATCTCGCGGGCGAAGGAAAACATCGCCCCATCATCACCCGGCACGGCGAATTCCGCGTGTTGCGGCACGGACCCGCCCGCGGAACGTCACCGACCCGCCACTGCCCGGTCAGGTCTTGCTGTTGGCGCCGTCGCCGGTGACCACCAGTCGCAGGATCTTGTCGTCGCCGGCGTTGGGCTGGCCCCGACCGTCGAGATTGGAGGTGGTGACCCAGATGGTCTTGTCGGGCGCCACCACCACGGTACGGAGCCGGCCGTACTCGTCGACCAGCACCGGCTGTGGCGCCCCGATCAGACCGCCCTTCCCGTTGAGCTGCATCAGGAACAGCCGCTTACCCCGCAGGCAGGCGGTCACCAGGACGTCCTGCAGGATCGCGGCGCCGCTGCACGAGGCCTCCTTGGGGCGCCAGGTGAGCACCGGGTCCACCATCCCGGCCTTGCCACCCTTGCCCTCCACCGCCGGCCAGCCGTAGTTCTTCCCGGGCTCGACCACGTTCAGCTCGTCCCAGGTGTTCTGTCCGAACTCCACCGACCACAGTCGCTTCTGGGCGTCCCAGGCGATGCCCTGGCTGTTGCGGTGCCCGTACGACCAGACCAGAGTCTTGAACGGGTTGCCCGGCGCCGGCTTGCCGTCCTTGGTCATCCGCAGGATCTTGCCGCCGAGGCTGGACTTGTCCTGTGCCAGGCCGGTGTCGGAGGCGTCTCCGGTGGTGGCGTACAGATAGCCGTCGGGGCCGAAGTCGAGCCGGCCGCCGTTGTGGATGCCGGAGACCGGGATCCCGGTGACGAGTGGCTGCGGCCGTTCGCCCAGCTTCAGCTTCGCGATCCGGTTGTCGTCCCGGGTGGTGTAGTAGATGAAGATCGTCTTGTCGGTCTGGTAGTCCGGCGAGACCGCCAGCCCCATCAGTCCGCCTTCGCCATCGGCGTACGCCTCGTTGATGGTCTGGAGCTTCTTCTTTTTCAGCGTGGGGGAGATCTCCACGATGTTGCGGGTCTCGCGCTCGGTGACCAGCGCGGTGCCGTCGGGCAGGAAGTCGAGCCCCCACGGGACCTGCATCCCCTCCACGATCGGCTCGGCCGCCACCGCGCTGTCACCGCCGTCGCTGGGCTTCGCGCTCGGGGTGGGAAATTTCGGCGGTGCGCCCGCCTCTTCTTTCTCGGGTGCTCCGAAAGAACAGGCCGAGACCAGCAGCGCGACCGTGCTCACCAGCAGCGCCGTTCGCGTCAGGACTTTCCGGGGGTACGCCGTCACACGGCCCAGCCTAGCCAGCCCGGTCACGCGTGCCCGGTAGCCGGCCCTAGCCTGCCGGAGGGTAGCCGGGCGGAGCTGCCGGCGGGCCTCCCGGGTAGCCGCCGGCAGGCGGGCCGCCGGGGTAGCCGCCGCCGGCGGCGCGTTCGGCCTGCAGCCGCTTCTTGTGGGAGCTGCGGCGCAGTCCGACCACCATCGCGAGCACTCCGGCAACGATGAAGCCCAGACACGGGATGCCCAACAGCGCGCCCAGCGATCCGAAGACCTTGGCGACAATGCCACCGGGGTCGAGGGCGGGGCCGACGCCGAAGGTGGGGTCGCGCAACATCGAGTCCGAGGTGCCGCACTCGATGTGGTAGCTGCCGGTCTTGTCGACCTTCACCTCGTACACCAGCTGCCAGTAGCGCCGGTTGTCGCCGAAGGTGAAGTTGCCGGAGGGCTCGGTAAGCGTGATCTCGCCGCCGCCGCCGCTGGCGGTGCCGCTGCACTCCACCTCGGGCAGCGCGGAGGTGCCGGTACGGTTGCTGCCCCGCAACGCCGGATTGTCGACGTAGACCGCCCACTCCTTGCCGGCCTCCAGCTTCACCGTGGCGGACTCGCCGACCCTGAACTCCTGGGTCATCTTCGGTACTTCGCCCGCCAGCGAGAAGCCGCCGAGCACGGCACCGGCGCACCCCAGGATCATCCCGAGCACGGCGATCGCGGCCGCGATCCAGTACCCGCCCCTCCCGGGACGCAGTTCCGACGGACTGACAGGTGGCGGCGCGGCCGGCGGATACGTCATACCGCCCATCCTGGCGCATGTCGGCAATCCCGTGGCCCTGACCCGCGCGTTGTGCCCATCCCAGTCGAAGATCGTTGATTCAGGAACGGAAGTTGCCGTCGGCATGCGGATCCGTTCCCAGGACGGCGATCAACAAAGGGGCGCGTAGGGTCGGGCAGCGTGAAGGTCTGGGTGCCGTACGCCGAGGGCGTGCCGATGCTGTCACCGCCGGAAGGCGTCCATATCGAGGTGTACGCCGGCAGCGGCGAGCCGCCGTCCGACCCCACCGGGGTCGAGTTCCTGGTGCCGCCGTTCCTCGCCGGGCCCGAGGTGGCCGGCGTACTGGGGCGGATGTCCGGGCTGAAGGTGATCCAGCTGCTTACCGCCGGCGCCGAGGTGTGGGTGGGCCGGGAGCCGCCAGGGGTGACGCTCTGCGACGCCCGCGGGGTGCACTCCTCGTCGACCGCCGAGTGGGTGGTCACGGCGATCCTGGCGTACCTGCGGGAATTCCCGAGGTTCGCGCGGGCGCAGGCGGCCGGGGAGTGGGACTACACGCGCACCGACGAGCTGGCCGGCAAGCGGGTGCTGATCGTCGGCGCGGGTGACATCGGCGAGGCGGTCGCGGCCCGGCTGGCGCCGTTCGAGGTGGCTCTGACCCGGGTGGCGCGCCGCGCCCGGGACGCGGTGCACGGGGTCGCCGAGCTGCCCGACCTGCTCCCGGACGTGGACGTGGTGGTGCTGCTGGTGCCGCTCACCGACGACACCCGCGGGGTGGTGGACGCGAGGTTCCTGTCCCGGATGGCCGACGGCGCGTTGCTGGTCAACGCCGCCCGGGGGCCGGTGGTCGACACCACGGCGCTGACCGAGGAGCTGGCGACCGGCCGGATCGGCGCCGCACTCGACGTCACCGACCCGGAGCCGCTGCCCGAGGGCCACCCGCTCTGGGCGATGCCGAACCTGCTGCTCACCCCGCACGTGGCGGGCTCGGTACGCGGCATGATGCCCCGGGCGTACCGGCTGGTGGACGCGCAGCTACGCCGGTACGCCGCCGGCGAGCCGCTGCACAACGTGGTGTCCGACGGCTACTGACCCGGCTCCCGTTCGCTGTCCTCCGGCGTGCCGCCGCCCGGCTCCGGCTCGCTGCCGTCCGGTGGCGTGCCGCCGTCCGGCTCGGGCTCGCTGTCCTCGGGCGTGCCGTCGTCCGGCTCGGGCTCGCTGTCCTCGGGCGTGCCGTCGTCCGGCTCGGGCTCGCTGCCGTCCGGCTCCGGCTGGCTGTCCGGCTCTGGTTGGTCATCGCGCTCCAGATGCTGGCCGCCGGCCTCGATCAGCCGCGGTACGTCACCGGGCTGCACCGCCGTCAACCCGAGGGTGCGGTCGCCGGCCAGGATGGCGTACACCCGGCGGCCCTCGGTGGTGAATCCGGTGACGTCGCGCCAGGCGCGATGCCGGCTGCCGAACAGGGCGCGCACCGTCAGGCCCGTCTCGTCGATGTCGGTGCCGGCCCGGAACCCCCACGCGGTGGCGAGTACGCCGGCCAGCAGCAGCGGGCTGAGGTACCAGAGGTTGCCGGCGAGCGGGATCAGCGCGATGGTGGCGGCGAGGCCGGTGAGGGGCACCGCGACGTTGTAGCGGAACCTCACCGTACGGCTGTCTGACACCCGACGATCGTGCCATCGTGGTGGCGTCCGGCTGGTGCCGGGGCCGGGCACGAGACAGAATCCGGTTGTTGTCGTACCCCCGGTCGATACTCGGCGCACTACCCCGACGCATCAGGGAGACGTCATGGACACCGTGCTCGCCATCGGCACCCGCAAGGGCCTGTTCCTGGCCAGGTCCGCTGACCGGTTGGGGTGGTCGGTGACCGGCCCCCACCTGCCGATGACCGAGGTGTACGCGGTCGCCCTGGACACCCGGCACTCACCACTACGGCTGCTCGCCGGCTCGACCAGCAGCCACTTCGGGCCGAGCGTGGTGCTCAGCGACGACCTGGGGGAGAGCTGGCAGGAGCCGGAGCAGGCCCCGGTCGCCTTCCCCGAGGACACCGAGGCGAGCCTGGAGCGGGTCTGGCAGCTCGCCCCCGGCCGGGCCGACGCCCCCGACGAGGTGTGGGCCGGCACCCAGCCGTCCGCGCTGTTCCGTTCCGCCGACGGCGGCAAGACCTTTGAGTTGGTACGCCCGCTCTGGGACCACCCGCACCGGCCCGACTGGGGCGCCGGCTTCGGCGGCCAGGCGATCCACACCGTGCTGCCGCACACGACCGATCCGCGGCGGATGGTGGTGGCGATGTCCACCGGCGGGGTCTACCGGACCGAGGACGGTGGCGAGTCCTGGACGGCCAGCAACAGCGGCGTCAAGGCGTACTTCCTGCCCGACGACCAGTTCCCGGAGTTCGGGCAGTGCGTCCACAAGGTGGCCCGCGACGCCGAGCAGCCCGACCGGCTCTATCTGCAGAACCACCACGGTGTCTACCGCTCCGACGACGACGGCCGCAGCTGGCAGTCGATCGCCGACGGTCTGCCCACCGACTTCGGTTTCGCGATGGTGGCGCACCCGCATCGTGCGGGCGTGATCTGGAGCTTCCCGATCGAGGCCGACGGCCGTCGCTTCCCGCCGGAGCAGCGCGCCCGGGTCTACCGCAGCTCCGACGCCGGCGACTCCTGGACGGCGCTGGACAAGGGGCTCCCCGAGGAGTTGTTCTGCACGGCGGTGATGCGTGACGCGATGTGCGCCGACAACGCCGATCCCGCCGGCGTCTACTTCGGCACCCGCTCCGGCGAGGTGTACGCCAGCGCCGACGAGGGCGACACCTGGCGGCTGGTCGCCGCGCACCTGCCCGACGTGCTCTCGGTACGCGCCGCGGTGGTGGGCTGAGCGATGAAGGTGACCGTACTGGTGCCGTCGATGCTGCGGGTCGACGCCGGTGGCGCGTCCCAGTTGGAGTTGCAGGTCCCGTCCGGTGCCGACCTCGGCGGGCTGCTCGATGCGGTCGACGCCGCGCACCCACGGCTGGCCCGCCGGATCCGCGACGAGCAGGGCCAGCTGCGCCGATACGTCAACGTGTACGTCGACGGCGAGGAGTCCCGCCACCTCGGTGGCACCGCCGCTCCGCTCCGAGACGGCGCCGAAGTCCAGGTGCTCCCCTCCGTAGCCGGAGGTAGCCAGCCCCACCTCGGCGTTGATCAGGCATAGGGCGTTGACCCGCACGATCGGGCCGAAAATGCGCGGCTCAGCGCCCAGTGCCTGACCAGGGGTGAGCCTCCTGAGATGGCCCGGTACCTCGGCGAGCCCATTACGCCGCCGTGCTGAGCAGCGCTCGCGCCTCCCGGCGAAACTCCTGGACCAGCGGCACCGTCCGGTACGGCTCGGTGCGTTTCACCAGGTCTCGCACCGCCTCCCGGGAGCGGGACGAACTCACCGAGGTGGCGAGCTTGACGACTCCGATACCGCGCGCCGCTGCCGACTCCACCTCACCCGAGGCGATGTCCCCGATGGCGAGTACGGCGTTGCTCAGCGCGCCCCGCCGGGCGCGCCGTTGACGTCGCGCCTCGACCGCTGAGTCGTTTGCGAACCGCGTGATCTGGGTGGTGTCGCCGAGGTCGCGGAAGCAGTGAGCAGCCTCGCCGAACAGGTAGGCGGCGTCGATGAACCGTGCCCATTCGGCCTCGTTCTCTGGCACCACCCGATCAAAGCTGGCCTCCGCACGCGTCACGGCTCGGGTAGCGGCGTGCGTCTCGCCGACAGCGGCGAGGGCGCGTGCTTCGAGGATCTGGAGATCGGCAAGGCAGGCCGGCGAGTCGTCGCTTCCTAGCCCGCGTTGCCCAGCTCGGGCCAGCGCCAGCGCCTCACGCGGGTGGCCGAGCAGGTTGGCCTGATCCGACATCCCCGCCAGCACGTGCGCGCCGAGCGCACGGTTGCCCGACGCCTCGGCCAGCCGGAGCGACTGGATCAGATATCGCTGGGCGAGACCGTGCTGCCCGTCGTCGTACGCCATCCACCCGACCAGATAGGTCTGCTCGCTCGCGGCTTCATACAGGGCGGTCTGGACCACCGGCTCATGTGTCCGCCTCACCAGTGGGAGCACCTGGCCGGTCAGGTACTCGACCAGCGCCGTCCTGGCGTGGCCGCCGCCACGCATCACGTCCAGTTCCTGAAACAGCCGGAACATGTGTCGGATGCTGTCGACTTGGGCCTGCCCCACCTTGCGGAATCCCCGGTCGTCCGCGATCGCGTTGAGCGAAGCGAGAAGCCAGTCTCGGCTGGGTGCGGCGAGCGCCGCTAGCGCGAACGGGACGGCGATCACACGTCGACGCTTCAACTCCGCCCTCCCGAGATCGAGGATCGTGTCTACCGTAACCGCAACATCGGCTGAGTAGTCCAGACCCCGACTCGCCAACGTCGTGGCATCCGTCATTCCGAGATCACCCGGAGTCACCGTACGACCCAGAAGCTCCGAGAGGGCGCCTGCGAGAAGCATGGGCACCGGCGACCGTGGCTGCTCACCGCGCTTCACCCACCGTCCGACCGCGGTGTAGTCGTACGTGAGCGTGAGCCCTTCAGCGGTGCCGAGCTGGTTGACCCGTCTGGCCAGGCCGGCGTACGAACACTTCGCTTCGTTGACCAGGCGCGCGAGCGCGTCGTTCGGTGTGCCCACGTCAGACTCCTTCCGCGTGTGGCTAGGACGGTACGCGTTGCCCAACGCGTCGTATCGCCCCGTTCACACCGTGTCCACATTCCACACGGTGGTTCACATGGTTTCAATCTCGCTCTCGTTCGGTTTCCTGGAGACGACCGACGAGGGAGGGTTCGTGACCAGGGAGTACGCGAGGCGGCTTGACGCGGCGGGACTGTGGTACGAGGTCGGGCGGGAGGTGCAGGCGGTGGCGCTCGTGATGCGCCGGCACGAGCTGGTCGACGAACAGCAGGTCTGCGCGTGCGGGCGGCTGCCCGTACACCTGTTGCCGTCTTTCGGGCTGCGCTGCGATGTCGCCGGTGAACGGTGGGTACGGGCCTGCGAGGCGATGCGCCGCGTGGTCGCCGAGTCGCAGACTCGCGCCGTCGGCCGGGCGACCGTGGTGCGGCCAGGGTACGGCGACTGACCACTGACCACGACGTTGACTAGCCAAAGGGCGCTGAGCCGCACATTCGGGCCGGGATCGGCGGCACAGCGCCCAACGTTTGATCAACTCGCCCACCGAACCCAACAGCCGAAGTCGCCAAGGACTGGAGCTTCGGCCGTTCGGTATCCGTCGAGGGTGGTCCAGCTTCCGACAAGGGATGCGGAGCGACGGCGGGATCGGTGATCCTGTTCGGCATGGGTATCACTGTGGCTACCGGGAACGAGATCCTCCGTGACAATTTCGCGCCGTGGGTGCAGGCGCTCGGCCTGACCGTCGAGCGGATCGAGGAGCGCGCCGCCGTACTGCGGCTGCCCTGGTCCGACCAGCTGGCGCGCGAGGGTGGGGCGCTGTCCGGGCAGGCGATGGCGGCCGCCGCCGACACCGCCACGGTGATCGCGATCTCGGCCGCGCGCGGCAGCTACGGGCCGATGACCACCGTGCAGCTCTCGCTGACGTTCCAGCGGCCGGTGGTCGACACCGACCTGCTGGTGACCGCACGGCTGGACAAGATCGGTCGCAGCCTGGCGTTCGCCGACGTCACCCTCACCCCGGAGGGCGGCACCGACCCGGCCGCCCGCGCCGCCACGGTGTACGCCCTGCTCGGCTGACGGCGCTGCCCTGCTGACCGGCGGGAGCCCGCGGCGGCTCAGCCGGACGGCGACGGGCCGCCACGGGACACCGGCTCCAGCCAGCCCGACATCATCCGCACCTGACTGGTACGGGACTGCTCGACGCGGCGGGCGAAGTCACGTACGTCGCGGTGATCGCCCGACTTCAGCTCCAGCCGCGCGATCTGGATCGCGTCGTCCTGGTGCGCGAGCAGCACCTGCAGGAACGCCCGCTCGAACGCCGCGTCGGGGGTGGCGGCCACCGCCTTCATCTCGGCCTCGGTGGTGCCGGGCATGCCGCCGTGCCCGGCATGCGCGCCGGGCGGGGCGGTCGCCGGCTCGCCCCACGTACTGAGCCACCGGGTCATCCGGGTCAGCTCCTCGCGCTGGGTGGTGGCGATGGCGTCGACGAGCCGGCGGACCTCCGGGCGCAGCGTGCGGTCGCCGGCCAGCCGTACGATCTCCAGCCCCTCCCGGTGGTGCGGCGAGAGCATCTGCAGGAACATCACGTCGGTCTCGTTGTACGGCCGATCGTCGCCGCAGCCGGTGAGCAGTCCCGCGACCAGCGCCATGAGCACCCCGACCAGGGCGCCCCGCCGCCTCACAGCGCCAGCCACAGCGCCGGGGTGTGCGGGGGCTCCCAGCCCTGCAGCGCGGTGTGTGCCTGCCGGCACTCGTACCGCCGCCCGTCGTAGGTGACCCTGTCTCCCACCCGGTACGCCGTCCCCGCGGCCCACGGCGCCTCCGACGGTGGCGGCGGGGTGGGGCTGGTGGTCGTGGTCGGGCTGGGCGACGCGGTGGGCGACGTGGTCGGGCTCGGTGAGGCGGTCGGCGTCGGTGTCGGCCCGCCACCGAAGTCGATGTCGGAGCAGGAGTAGAACGCCTCCTCGCTGTACGCCACCCGCTGCCAGATCATGTACAGAATGTGCCGTCCGGACCGGGTCGGCAGGGTGATGGTGAACCGCTGGTCGCTGGTCGGGTTGACGTTCCGCCAGGACTGCAACGGCACCAGGTCGCCCCACCGCAACGGCTGGGTCGGGCTGTACCCGTCGCGGGTCACGTAGAACTCGAAGTCGGAGCCGGCGTGCGGTGCGGTGGCGTGCAGCGTGACCGTGAACGCGCCGGGGGAGACCCGCTGTGCGGGCCAGTCGGCGCGGGCGAGATTGAGCCCGCGGTACTTCTCACGCCCGGCGCCGCACAGCTGGCCGTCGGGGATGATCTCCCGGTGCCGCCCGGCGGCGTCGATCCGCGACACCTCGTTCCAGTCGTAGAAGGCCTGCGTACCGCCGGCGGCGACGGCGGCCTTGCAGGCGTCGGACTGTGGGTTCTCAGGCCCTTCCCGCCAGCAGGTGTAGCTGCGGCTGGCGGGGCTCGCCACGGAGCCGTGGGCGGTGGCGGGCGCGGCGGGCAGCAGGACGGCGATCAGCGTGGTGGCGCCCACGGCGCCGGCGACGGTGAGTACGGACGTGCGCACAGCAGCCTCCCCAGAGGTGTCCGTAAACTAACAGTAAACCTTCTTAACCATAGGATCGGGCGCATCCGGGCACAAGGCCCGCGCCGGACACGCAGGGGGATTCCCTCCACCGTCGCCGCACTCCGCGCCGACCTGACGGCGTGGATTACGCAGTTGTGGCTGTCTCAGTCACGCCTGAGACAGCCACAACTGCACATTTTCCGAGTACGCCAGCGCGCCGGCAGGCGCCTAGTCGGGTACGTGGCGGTACGCGCCGTCCGACGCCGAGGTGGCCATCGACGCGTAAGCGCGCAGCGCCGCCGACACCGGCCGGTCCCGATCAGTCGGCGAGTACGGCTTCTCCCGCGCCTCTTCCGCCGCCTGGCGCGAGGCCAGCTCCGAGGAAGGCACGTCGAGCGAGATCGACCGCGCCGGGATGTCGATCGCGATCTGGTCGCCGTCGCGTACCAGGGCAATCAAGCCACCGGCGGCGGCTTCGGGGGAGACGTGGCCGATCGACAGGCCGCTGGTGCCACCGGAGAACCGTCCGTCGGTGACCAGCGCGCACGCCTGCCCTAGCTTGCGGCCTTTCAGGTACGAGGTGGGGTAGAGCATCTCCTGCATCCCCGGGCCACCGCGCGGGCCCTCGTACCGGATCACCACCACGTCCCCGGCGACCACCTCGCCGGCCAGGATCCTGGTGACCGCGTCGTCCTGCGACTCGTACACCCGGGCTGGTCCTCGGAAGCTGAGGCACGACGACGGCACACCGGCGGTCTTCACCACGCAGCCGTCCGGCGCCAGGTTGCCGAACAGGATCGCCAAACCGCCATCGGCGCTGTACGCGTGCGCCACATCCCGGATGCACCCGCCGGCCGCGTCGGTGTCCAGCGATTCCCAACGATTGTCAGTGGAGAACGGCTCGGTGGTACGTACCCCGCCCGGCGCCGCGTGGAACAGCTCGATCGCCTCGGGCGCCGGGTCGGCGGCCCGGATGTCCCAGGCCGAAAGCCAGGACTCCAGTGACGACGAGTGCACCGAGCCCACACCGGTGTGCAGCAGCCCGCCGCGGTGCAGCTCGCCGAGGATCGCCGGGATCCCGCCGGCCCGGTGCACGTCCTCCATATGGTAGTCGGGGGAGTTCGGCGCCACCTTCGACAGGCACGGCACCCGGCGGGAGACCGCGTCGATGTCGGAGACCCCGAACGACAACCCCGCCTCCCGGGCGGCGGCCAGCAGGTGCAGCACGGTGTTGGTGGAGCCGCCCATCGCCACGTCCAGCGCCATCGCGTTCTCGAAGGCTTCCCGGGACGCGATCGCGCGCGGCAGCACCGACTCGTCGTCCTTGTCGTAGTAGCGCCGCGCCAGCTCGACCACCGTCCGCCCAGCCCTGAGAAAGAGCTCGCGACGAAAAGCGTGGGTGGCCAGCGTCGACCCGTTGCCGGGCAGTGCCAGCCCGATCGCCTCCGTCAGGCAGTTCATCGAGTTCGCGGTGAACATCCCCGAACAGGAGCCGCAGGTCGGGCACGCCGAGCGCTCGATCTCGCTCAGCGACTCGTCGGTGACCGACTCGTTCGCCGAGGCCACCATGGCGTCGATCAGGTCGATCTTGGAGCGGACCACGCCGTCGATGGTGACGGTCTTGCCCGCCTCCATCGGCCCGCCGGAGACGAACACGGTGGGTACGTTCAGCCGCAGCGCCGCCATCAGCATGCCCGGAGTGATCTTGTCGCAGTTGGAGATGCAGACCAGGGCGTCGGCGCAGTGCGCGTTGACCATGTACTCCACCGCGTCGGCGATCAGCTCCCGGCTGGGCAGCGAGTAGAGCATCCCGCCGTGCCCCATCGCGATCCCGTCGTCGACGGCGATGGTGTTGAACTCCTTGGCCACCCCGCCGGCCTCCGCGACCGCTCCCGCGACCAGCTGGCCAAGATCTTTCAGGTGTACGTGGCCCGGCACGAATTGGGTGAAACTGTTGGCGACCGCAACGATCGGCTTGCCAAAGTCGTTATCCCCCATACCGGTGGCGCGCCACAGGGCGCGGGCTCCGGCCATGTTGCGGCCGTGCGTCGACGTTCTCGAGCGCAGCGAAGGCATGGCACCCAGTCTGTCACTGGTCGGGGCCGGCGGCGGTGTGACGCGGCGCCTCGTACCATCCTTCGGGATGTGGCCTATAACCGAATAGCTCCGGACCTGGGGGTTAACCATTACCTTGTCCCAGTCGCTGCACCACTCCTCAGCTGACCTGGTACGCAGGGCGTACCGGGTGCTGGAGTCGGTCTCGGCTGGGCTGGTGTCGTTCGGTTTCCTGTTCGCCGCCGTCGGATACGCCACCGGCCTGATCTCGGGCCCGGTCGCCGTGATCGGCGCGGTCGGGCTCACCACCGCGGTCTACACGGCGCTGCTGGTGGCGCGTGCGCTGCGGCTGCACATCACCGCCGCGCCGTGCCAGGGGGTCGGGCTGCTCGGCATGGGCGTGCTCGCCGGCGGCGCCGGTCTGGTCGGCGGCGCCGTCCTGGCTTCCCGCGCGGGGGCGTACGCGGCTTCCCGCGCGGGGGCGTACGCGGTGGTGGTCGGGGTGGCGGCCTCGGTGGTGCTGTTCCTGGTCGCGCTGCTCCTGCTGCCCGGCGTGGCGCCGTCGGTACGTTCCAGGATCCGCCGGCTGGTCGACGGCCTGGCGATCGGGACCTGCTTCTTCTTCGCCGGCTGGTCCCTGCTGGTGATCCCACTCTCCGGTGACCACGCCGGACCGGTGGGCCCGCACGTGGTGACGGCGGTGACGCTGTTGGTGGTGCTCTGCAGCGCGCTGGCGACGCTCACCCTGATCGGGATGCGGGCCGCGCAGTACCGGACGGCGGCGCTGTTCTGCGCCTGCGGTGCCGCGCTGGCGCTCACCGAGCAGGGCACCGTGGTGATGCTGCTGCTGCTCGGTGCCGGCTGGCATCTGGTGCTCGCGGCGGCGGCGCTGTGGGCGCTGGGGCCGCTGCTGATGTGGCTGGGCGCCCGGCGCTCGGCCCACCGGCCGCCGCGCCGGGACACCGACGTACGGGTCCGTTCCGGAAACGTCGGCACCCTGCCACTGCTGGGGATCTCGGCGCTGCTGGCGCTGCTGGGCGCGATCTACCAGCTGATCCGGTACGGCGACCTCGGCCCGTACACCACGCTGCTCGGGCTGCTGGCGGCGGTCTCGGTGGGGCTCCGGGAGGGGTTCTCCGGCTTCGACCTGCGGCGGTACGCCAGGCGGGTCGCCGAGCGGGAGGCGCAGTTCCGTACCACCGACCCGCTGACCGGCGCTCCCAACCGGGTACGGCTGCGGCACCGGCTGGAGACCGAACGCGACCGGGTGCCGGTGGGGGAGCGGTGCGGCAGCCTGCTGGTGATCGACCTGGACAACTTCGGCGAACTCGACGACGCCGCCGGCCACGACGCCGGGGACACCGTACTGATGGAGGTGGCGCGGCGGCTGCGTACCTCGGTCGGTACCCGTGATCTGGCGGTACGGCTGGCCGGGGACGCGTTCGCGGTCTACACCCCGGGGCCGGCCGCGCAGGCGGTGGCGCTGGCCGACCGGCTCAAGGTACGGCTCGCCGAGGCGTACCCGCTGACCGCGGAGACGGTCTCGCCGCTGGCGCAGCTGACGGTGAGTATCGGGATCAGCGAGTGCAGTTCGGCCGCGACGGTGGACCAGATGATCCGGTGTGCCGAGCTCGCCGTGAGCAGCGCGAAGGGATGTGGCGGCGGTCAGGTACGCAGCTACGACGAGTCGCTGGAGCTGCGGACGCTGCGCCGCGAGACCTTCTCGCACGAGCTGCGGCAGGTGCTCGACGGCGGCGAGCTGGAGCTGCTGTACGCGCCGGTGGTGGAGCTGGCCGGCACGGCGCCGGTGGGGCTGCGGGCGGAGCTGCGGTGGCGCCACCCGACGCTCGGTGTGGTCTCGGCCGACGAGTTCGAGGCCGCCGCGGAGGACTCCGGGCTGAGCCGCCGGATCGGCGATTGGACCCTGCACCGGGCGGTACGCCAGCTCGGCGGCTGGCTCGCGGAAGGCCGTGACCTCTGGCTGGCGGTACGGGTGTGGCCGGCGCATCTGCGCGCGCCCCGGTTCCGGGACTCCGTGCTGGCGCTGTGCCGTCAGCACCGGGTGCCGCCGTACCGGCTGGTGATCGAGGTGAGCGAGGCCGCGATGCCGAGCGCCGGCACCCTCGCCGAGCCGCTGACGCAGCTGCAGGCCGCCGGGTTCACCACCGCGCTGACGGAGTTCGGCAGCGGCCCGTGTTCGTTGCTGGAACTGCCGGAGCTGCCGTTGGACCTGTTGAGCGTGGCCGCGCCGCTGGTGGCCGGGCTGGGCGACAGCGAGCCGGTGGTGGCGGCGGTGACGGTCCTGGCCCGCCATCTCGGGGTGGACGTGGTCGCCGCCGGGGTGAGCGGCGCCTGGCAGCTGGAGCTGCTGCGCGGCCACGGCTGCCGGTTCGCCACCGGGCCGCTGTTCAGTCGGCCGGTGCCGGCCGAACACGCCGAGGCGTACCTGGACGCCAATGCCGGCGGTACGGACGCGAACCTCCGTCCGTGAGAGACACCACACGCCAGTATGTGAGACAAGTTGACTCAGGCCGTGGGATGCGTCAGGCTGAGTTCGTGCGAATCATCCTGCGCGCTGTAGTACTTACCTAGCGCACCGTCGCAGACCCGACGGTGCGCCGCCCCCGTGCTTCGAGCACGCGGGCGTTTTTTGTGTCTAGATCCAGTGCAGAACCGACCGAGCGGACGTGTCATGAAGCCCACCAGCAGCACCGGACCCGGAAAGGTCACACCCGCCACGGTGGCGCCACGGCGCCTCGCGGCCACGACCGGGCGCCCGGCAGGGGTAGCGGCAACCCCACGCCCGGCAGAGGTAGCCGCGACCGGAGCCCAGTCACTGATCCACTCGCTGGAGGCGATCGGCGCCGAGGTGGTGTTCGGGATCCCCGGCGGCGCCATCCTCCCGGCGTACGACCCGCTGTTCGACTCCACCAGCGTGCGGCACATCCTGGTACGTCACGAGCAGGGCGCGGGCCACGCCGCCGAGGGGTATGCGCAGGCCACCGGCAAGGTCGGGGTCTGCATGGCGACCTCCGGACCGGGGGCGACCAACCTGGTCACACCGATTGCCGACGCGTACATGGATTCTGTCCCGATCGTGGCGATCACCGGGCAGGTGGGCAGCGCCATGATCGGTACCGACGCGTTCCAGGAAGCCGACATCCACGGCATCACGATGCCGATCACCAAGCACAACTACCTGGTGCAGAGCGTCGAGGAGATCCCGCGGATCATCGCCGAGGCGTTCCACATCGCCTCCACCGGCCGCCCCGGCCCGGTGCTGGTCGACATCCCGAAGGACATCCTGCAGGCACAGAGCACGTTCCGCTGGCCGCCGACCCTGGAGCTGCCCGGCTACAAGCCGAACGCGCACCCGCACGGCAAGCAGATCCGTGAGGCGGCGAAGCTGATCACGTCGGCGAAACGCCCCGTGCTGTACGTCGGCGGCGGCGTGCTCAAGGCGCGCGCCACCGCGGAGCTGGCCCGGCTCGCGGAGCTGACCGGGATCCCGGTGATCACCACCCTGATGGCGCGCGGCGGGTTCCCCGACAGCCACCGCCAGCACCTCGGGATGCCCGGCATGCACGGCAGCGTCGGCGCGGTGTACGGGCTGCAGCGCTCCGATCTGCTGATCGCGCTCGGCACCCGGTTCGACGACCGGGTGACCGGCAAGCTGGACAGCTTCGCGCCGGACGCCGCGGTGATCCACGCCGACATCGATCCGGCGGAGATCGGCAAGAACCGGCACGCCGACGTACCGATCGTGGGCGACGCGAAGCAGGTGATCGAGGAGCTGATCGCCGCCGTCGAGGCGGAGTACGCCGCCGGTCACCGTGCCGACATCGGCGGCTGGTGGCAGCAGCTCGACGACATCCGGGGCCGCTACCCGCTGGGCTGGGACGAGCCCGAGGACGGCTCCCTCGCCCCGCAGTACGTGATCAAGCGGCTCGGTGAGATCGCCGGTCCGGACGCGATCTACGTCGCCGGGGTCGGCCAGCACCAGATGTGGGCCAGCCAGTTCATCTCGTACGAGAAGCCGGCGACCTGGCTCAACTCCGGCGGCCTCGGCACCATGGGGTACGCGGTGCCGGCGGCGATGGGCGCCAAGGTCGGCAAGCCGGACACCACGGTCTGGGCGATCGACGGCGACGGCTGCTTCCAGATGACCAACCAGGAGCTCGCCACCTGCGCCCTGGAGGGGATCCCGATCAAGGTCGCCGTGATCAACAACGGCAACCTGGGGATGGTCCGGCAGTGGCAGACCCTGTTCTACGACGAGCGTTACAGCCAGACCGACCTCGGCACCCACAAGCACCGGATCCCGGACTTCGTGAAGCTGGCCGAGGCGCTGGGCTGCGTCGGGCTGCGCTGCGAGACCGCCGCGGACGTCGACGCCACCATCGCCAAGGCGATGGAGATCGACGACCAGCCGGTGGTGGTCGACTTCACCGTCGGCAAGGACGCGATGGTGTGGCCGATGGTCCCCGCCGGCACCAGCAACGACGAGATCCAGTTCGCGCGTGGCGTCCGCCCCGCGTTCGAGGAGGACGACCTCTGATGAGCAAGCACACGCTGTCGGTGCTGGTGGAGAACAAACCCGGTGTCCTGGCCCGGGTGGCCGGGCTGTTCTCCCGGCGCGGCTTCAACATCGACTCACTCGCGGTCGGGGTGACCGAGCACCCGGAGGTCTCCCGGATCACGATCGTGGTCAACGTCGAGGAATCGCCTCTCGAACAGGTCACCAAGCAGCTGAACAAGCTGGTCAACGTACTGAAGATCGTGGAGCTGGACCCGACCAGCTCGGTGCAGCGGGAGCTGCTGCTGGTGAAGGTACGCGCCGATCTGCAGTCCCGTTCCCACGTCCTGGAGACCGCGCAGCTGTTCCGTGCCAAGGTGGTCGACGTGGCCGCCGACGCGGTCACCATCGAGGCCACCGGCACCGCCGACAAGCTGGCGGCGATGCTGCGGGTGCTGGAGCCGTTCGGGATCAAGGAGATGGTCCAGTCCGGCATGGTCGCGCTCGGACGCGGCGCCCGCTCGATCACCAGCCCCACGCTCCGCAGCACCGCCTGATTCGCGGCATCGCCTGACTCGCACGTACACAAGGAGAAAGCAGTGAAGGTGTTCTACGACGACGATGCGGACCTCTCGCTCGTCCAAAACAAGAAGGTCGCTGTGCTCGGGTACGGCAGCCAGGGCCACGCCCACGCGCTGTCGCTGCGGGACTCCGGCGTCGACGTGCGGATCGGGCTGCCGGAGGGCTCCAAGAGCCGGGCCAAGGCCGAGGAGCAGGGGCTGCGTGTGGTGACGCCCGCCGAGGCGGCGGCCGAGGCCGACCTGATCATGATCCTGGCGCCGGACACCGTGCAGCGCAGCCTGTACGCCGAGTCGGTCGCGCCGAACCTGAAGGCCGGCGATGCGATCTTCTTCGGCCACGGCTTCAACATCCGGTACGGCCTGATCACCCCGCCGTCGGACGTGGACGTCGCGATGGTGGCCCCGAAGGGCCCCGGTCACCTGGTACGCCGCCAGTTCTCCGACGGCAAGGGCGTGCCGTGCCTGATCGCGGTCGAGCAGGACGCCACCGGCGGCGCGCGGGACCTGGCGCTGTCGTACGCCAGGGGGATCGGCGGCACCCGGGCGGGCGTCATCGAGACCACCTTCAAGGAGGAGACCGAGACCGACCTGTTCGGCGAGCAGACGGTGCTCTGCGGCGGCGCGTCCGCATTGGTGCAGACCGGTTTCGAGGTGCTCACCGAGGCCGGGTACGCCCCGGAGATCGCCTACTTCGAGTGCCTGCACGAGCTGAAGCTGATCGTCGACCTGATGTACGAGGGCGGCATCGCGCGGATGCGCTACTCGGTCTCCGACACCGCCGAGTACGGCGACGTCACCCGTGGCCCGCGGGTGATCAACGCCGCGGTCAAGGAGGAGATGAAGCGGATCCTGGGTGAGATCCAGAACGGCGAGTTCGCCAGGGAGTGGGTGGCCGAGGACGACGCCGGCCGCCCCAACTTCACCAAGCTCCGCGAGCAGGGCGCCCAGCACCCGATCGAGGAGGTCGGCACCAAACTGCGCGGCATGATGTCCTGGGTCGACAAGCCTCTCACCGACACCGCGTAAGCACCTGCGTTCCGTGGTCAGCGGTCCGTCGACGAGGTCGGCGGGCCGCTGATCGCGTCAGGGCTCGTTGCGGGAGTAGGCCTCACTGAGGAAGGCGTAGCGCTCGCGGCCGCGAGCGGTGATCCAGCGGCGGGCGCGCGCGGTGCCGAGCAGCGTGAGCATCGCGATCGCGGGTGCCAGGAAGACCAGCGCCACCGGCACCGCGACCCCGGGCGAGCTGCCCACCAGCATGCTGGTGAGGATCACCGCGGTGACCCCGATGGTGAGGTAGCCGCCGAGCTGGGTCAGCCAGGCGGTGCCCCGCTGCACCAGGTGTACGGCGCCCATCAGGTTGACCCCGGCGATGCCGAGCACCACCAGCGAGAGCAGCGCCGAGACGACCGAGGCCAGACCGTCGCCCGTGGTGGCGTGGGCGAACAGGGATCCGGCCGCGGCGAGCATCGGCACCGCCAGCAGGCCGCCGATCACGGCGGCGGTCACGATCCGGACAGGTGGAGTGTGCTTGCGACTCTGAGTCACGAGTGCGCTCCTCCCCGTGAGGCTCTTTTGGAGATGGTAGCGGCCCGCGCTGTGAAGAGCACCACGATCCGGGTGAGCACGCTCACCGCGAAGTAGCCCCCGGATCGACCCTCCGTGGCCCTACGATCGGAGTTACCGCTCGTTGTCGCAGGTCATGCCCCTGGTGGTAGCAGGCAGTGACCGAGTGGGAAGAGCACAAGCGGAGCCCTAGCGCAGCGACGCGCCTGCGGAAACTCCCAATATGTGAGAGAAACACCGAGATCCCTTCCCGCATTCCGGCAAGATCACATCGTTCGTGAGGAACGCATGCCCACTGACGCCGTCCCGCCCACCGTCCCGAAGGCCCCCCGCAACGGCCAGCCCGTCGTGCTCGTCTCCGAGCCGCTCGCGCCGTCCGCGATCGACGTACTCGCCCACGATTTCGACGTACGCCAGGTCGACGGCACCGATCGACCGGCGCTGCTCGGGGCGATCGCCGACGCCGACGCCCTGCTGGTACGCAGCGCCACCAAGGTCGACGCCGAGGTGCTCGCCGCCGCGAACCGGCTCACCGTGGTCGCGCGCGCCGGGGTCGGGCTCGACAACGTCGACGTAGCGGCGGCGACCGCGCGCGGCGTGATGGTGGTCAACGCGCCCACCTCCAACATCGTCAGCGCCGCCGAGCAGGCGGTCGCGCTGCTGCTCGCCTGCGCCCGCAACATCGCCCCGGCGAACGCCGCGCTCAAGCAGGGGGAGTGGAAGCGCTCCAAGTACACCGGCGTGGAGCTGGCCGGCAAGACCGTCGGCATCGTCGGGCTGGGCCGGATCGGGGTGCTGTTCGCGCAGCGGATGGCGGCCTTCGGCACCCGGCTGATCGCGTACGACCCGTACGTGCAGCCGCCGCGCGCCGCCCAGCTCGGGGTACGGCTGGTGAGCCTGGAGGAGCTGCTCGCCGAGAGCGACTTCATCTCCATCCACCTGCCGAAGACCGCCGAGACGCTCGGGCTGATCGGTGAGAAGGAGCTGGAGCTGGTCAAGCCGTCGGTACGGATCATCAACGCCGCCCGCGGCGGGCTGGTCGACGAGCGGGCGCTCGCCACCGCCATCGCCGAGGGCCGGGTCGCCGGCGCCGGCGTCGACGTGTTCGCCACCGAGCCGTGCACCGCCTCGCCGCTGTTCGCGCACGAGGGTGTGGTGGTGACCCCTCACCTGGGCGCCTCCACCAGCGAGGCCCAGGACAAGGCCGGCACCGCGGTGGCGAAGAGCGTGAAGCTGGCGCTGCAGGGTGAGTTCGTACCGGACGCGGTGAACGTACAGGCCGGCGGCGTGGTCGCCGAGGACGTACGCCCGCTGCTGCCGATCGCCGAGGGGCTGGGCCGGGTGTTCACCGCGGTCAGTGGCGGCGGTGTCGCCTCGATCACCGTGGAGGTACGCGGCGAGGTCGCCGACAACGACGTGTCGGTGCTGCAGCTGGCCGCCACCAAGGGGGTCTTCCTCGACGTGGTGGAGGAGCAGGTCACCTACGTCAACGCGCCGCTGCTGGCCAAGGAGCG
This sequence comes from Micromonosporaceae bacterium, assembly GCA_050701695.1. Classification (GTDB taxonomy): domain Bacteria; phylum Actinomycetota; class Actinomycetes; order Mycobacteriales; family Micromonosporaceae; genus WHSM01. Next base: position 1,493 of record JBOGDE010000040.1, on the reverse strand, counting down.
CGGCGTCGAGGTCGAGCTGGTGAGCAGCCTGGAGAGCCCCGACTACCACAACCTGATCACCGTACGGGGAGCGCTCGCCGACGGTCGCAGCGTGAGCGTATCCGGCACCCTGACCGCGGGCCCGCGCGAGGTCGCCAAGCTCACCGAGGTGGATGGCTTCGACATCGAGATCCCGCTCACCGGCAACCTGCTCTTCCTGCGGTACGCCGACCGCCCCGGTGTGGTCGGCACGCTCGGTAGCACGCTCGGCGAGTCCGGGATCAACATCGCCGCGATGCAGGTCTCCCGCGCCCGGCCCGGTGGTGAGGCGCTGATGGGCGTCGAGGTCGACTCCCCGGTCTCGGCGGAGCTGCTGGAGGCGGTGGCGCAGTCCGTCGGTGCCACCACCGCCGCCGCCGTCGACCTCTCCGAGGACTGATCCCGCTGGCGTCGCGCCAACCACACTGTGGGAGTGGCGTACCGGGAAATGGGACCCCGGCTAGGCTGGAGCGGTTGGCGCGGCAACGGGAGGTAGGACGACGTGACGGTGCGGATCGCGGTGGTGCCCGGGGACGGGATCGGCCAGGAGGTGACCGCCGAGGCGCTCAAGGTGTTGGACGCGGCGCTGCCCGGCACCAGCACCACCGAGTACGACCTCGGCGCGCGGGCGTACCACCGCACCGGTGAGGCGCTGCCCGCCAGCGTGCGGACCGAGTTGGCGCAGCACGACGCGATCCTGCTCGGCGCGGTCGGCGACCCGTCGGTGCCGCCCGGCGTCCTGGAGCGCGGCCTGCTGCTGAAGCTCCGCTTCGACTTCGACCAGTATGTCAACCTGCGCCCGTCGCGGCTCTGGCCCGGCACCGTGAGCCCGCTCGGCGGGGTGAAGCCCGGCGAGATCGACCTGGTGGTGGTCCGGGAAGGCACCGAGGGCCTGTACGCCGGTGCCGGCGGCACGCTGCGCCGCGGCACCGCCCACGAGCTGGCCACCGAGGAGAGCCTGAACACCCGGCACGGCGTGGAGCGGGTGATCCGGGACGCGTTCGGGCGCGCGGCCGCCCGGCCCCGGCGCAAGGTCACGCTGGTGCACAAGACCAACGTGCTGGTGCACTCCGGTGACCTGTGGGCGCGTACGTTCGCCGAGGTGGCCGCCGAGCACTCCGACGTTGCCACCGAGTACCTGCACGTCGACGCCGCGGCGATGTTCCTGGTCAGCGACCCGGGGCGGTTCGACGTGGTGGTCACCGACAACCTGTTCGGCGACATCCTGACCGACGTCGCGGCGGCGGTCACCGGCGGGATCGGGCTTGCCGCCAGCGGCTCGGTCAACCCCGACCGTACCCACCCGTCGATGTTCGAGCCGGTGCACGGCTCCGCGCCCGACATCGCCGGCAAGGGGGTGGCCGACCCGGTCGCCGCGGTGCTGTCGGTCGGGCTGCTGCTGGAGCACCTGGGCGAGCCGGCGGCGGCGCGGCGGGTCACCGAGGCGGTCGGCGCGGAGCTCGCCGGCCGTACCC
>JBOGDE010000039.1:0-24111 GCA_050701695.1 Micromonosporaceae bacterium | reverse complement strand
GTGTACAGGTCGCAGAACGCCCGGCCCCCGGTGACCGCCTCCGCCGCCGGGGCGCTGCGGCGTTCCAGTACGGCGAGTCCGGCGCGCCGGTCCGCCTCGCTGAGCCGGCCGTCGGCGGTCTCCGGGTCGGTGTCCCACTCGTCCCGGTAGAAGCTGACCAGCGCTTCCCTGTCGGCGAGCGGCAGCACGAACAGGTCGTCGCCGAGGAAGTAGACCAGCGGGTCGTCGGCGCGTACCGGCAGCGACGCGTGCAGCGCGGTGACCCGTTTCCGCCGGGCGGTGGGTGGTTCCGGCAACGGCACCGGGTGTACGGGAGGCGGCGGCCACGGACCGGTGGCGAGCACCACCCGGCGGGCCAGCTCCGTACCGCCGGCGTGGCTCACCCGGTAGCCCTCCGGGCCGTGCCGCAGGGCGGTGACCCGGTGCTGGCGTACCTCCACCCGGTCGGCCACCTCGGCGAGCAGCGTCTCGGCCAGTGGCCGGGCCCGTACCACGAACCCGCCGCCGTCGTGGGTGAGCAGCTGCTCGTCACCGGTCATCCGCAGCTCGGGGAGCATCCGAGCCACCTGGTCGTGTTCGGCGGCGCTGGCCGGGCGTACCGGTGCGTCGACCACCCGGCGCCGGAACTCCGACTCGCCGCCGCGCGGCGGCACGTAGAGCATCCGGATCGGCCGGATCAGTGGTGCGGCGGCGGTGCCCCGCAGTGCGGCGTAGCCGGTGGCGCTGGCGCGTACCAGCTCCCGGTGCGCGGCGGTGGCGGCCAACGGGAAGAACACCCCGGCCGACCAGCCGGTGGCGCCGCCGGCGATGCTGCCCCGCTCGGTGAGCACCACCCGCCAGTCCGGGTGCGAGCGGGCGGCCAGGTACGCGGTGAAGCACCCGGCCGCCCCACCGCCGACGACCATCAGGTCGGCGCTAGTGCTCACGGCTGCCACCAGACGCTGTACAGACGCAGCGGCTCGGCTCCGGTGGCGGTGACCTGGTGCGGCACCCGGCTGGCGAAATACACCATGTCGCCGGGTCCGACCGTGACCTCGGTGCCGTCCGAGCTGATCGTGCCGGTGCCGCCGCGTACCAGCCACAGCTCGGCGACGTCGTGCTGGTCGCGTTCGTTGGTGGCGCCGGGCGGCACCTCGAACCGGGACGCCTTGAACGGCCATTGACCAGCGCCCGGGGTCGCGGCGTCGACCTCTTCGATCACCATCCCGGACGGGTACGGCTCGGGGGTCTGATATCCGATTCGCGCCGGCTGGGTCACCGCGCGTTCACCTCCGCAATGTCTGATGTGGACAGATCAGGGTGGTACGCCCAGGCGCCGTTCCACGAGATCGCCGAGACCTCGCCCTCGATCGGGTACGCGTCGCGCCCGCAGATCGCGTTGACGATCCGGGCGCTGCGCCAGGCGGCGAGACTGAGATTGGGATCGGCGATGCCGTGGGTGTGCTCGGCGGCGTTCTGGACGTAGATGTTCAGGTCGGGTGGGCCGTCCCACTCCAGCGAGTAGTCCCGGCGTACCCGCAGCGCGCCGTCGCCGTCGACGATCCGGCCCCGCAGCGGCGCCAGGTACTCCGGCAGCTGGCTGCGGTAGCCGGTGGCGCAGATGACCACGTCGGCCGGGAAGCTGTCGATGTCGCCGGTGTCCTGGTCGTGCACGGTGGCCACCAGCCGCCCGTTGTCTCCGTCGTTGTCACGGACCAGGTCGATCACCCGCCGGCACACCAGCAGCCGGTGCCGCATCCGGCCCGGCCGCAGCGTGTCCAGGTCGTACAGCCGGCGGTAGATCTCCCGCAGCAGCGACTCGGTGACCCCGTCGCTGGCCATCCGCTGCCGGCGCAGCAGCTCCTGCCGGCGCTCCGGGGACAGCCCGTAGAAGTGCTCGACGTACGCCGGGTGGAACCACTCGTTGGTGAACGGCGAGTCGTCCAGCGGCAGGATCCCCAGCCGACTGGAGATCCAGGTCAGCGACCGGGGCAGCCCCAGGGCGCCGGAGAGCACGTGGTCGACCACCTCGGCGCCGCTCTGTCCGGCCCCGACCACCAGCAGGTCACGCCCCTCGATCACCGGCGCTACGGTGCGGTACTCCGCGCTGTGCAGCACGTCGGCACCGCGCAGCTTCGCCGCGAAGTCCGGCAGCCACGGGGTACGCCCCGAGCCGAGCACCAGGTTGCGCCCGGTCACCGGCGCGGCGCCGGCACAGTGCACCGTGAGCCCGTCGGCGGACAGCTCGACCCGCTCCACCCGGTGGTCCCACCGCACGCTCTCCAGCTGGCTGGCGGCCCACTGGTAGTAGAGCTCGAACTCCTGCCGCGAGCAGCGGTCGGTGTGCGCGGTCAGGAACCGGTACAGCCGCCCCTGCCGCGCCAGGTAGTTGAGGAACGAGAACCGGCTGGTCGGATCGACCAGGGTGACCAGATCCTTGAGGTACGAGACCTGCAGCTGCGCTCCGGGCACCATGATCCCGCAGTGCCACTGGAACGACGAATCCGCCTCGAAGAAGCGGGCGCGCAGCTCGGCGAGCGGGTCGAGCAGGGCGGCGAGACTGAGGTTGAACGGACCCAGCCCGGCGCCGACCACGTCGAAGTGACTCGCGGATCGCTGCGCCTCCACCGATCGCCCCCTCAGCGTCACCGTCTCCGCCCGGCGCAGGTGCCCAAGGGGCTCGCAAATACACAGCCTCCGTGCGGTCACAGCAGCCGCCGACGGCGACTGTGACGGGCCCCACACATAGACGAAGACCCATTAGATCGGCCGGCACATCACCGGTCAAGGTTTCCCGCCAGTACAGTGGCGCCGGCGCTTTCTTCCGACGGCGCTTTCTTACTACGGGTCGACAGCGGGAGGCCGGTGTGAAGCTGGACCGCGACCAGATCGGGCGTACCTTCCCGCCCGGTGCGCCGTACCAGGTGGGGCGCGAGAAGATCCGGGAGTACGCCGAGGCGATCGGGGACCCGTACCCGGCGTACCGCGATCCGGCGGCGGCGCGGGCGCTCGGGCACCCGGACGTGATCGCCCCGCCCACCTTCGTGATCGTGCTGACGTACGCCGCGAACCTGCCGATCCTCGACGAGTACGGCATCGCGCTGCGGCACCTGGTGCACGGCAACCAGCGCTTCGCGTACGCCCGGCCGATCCACGCCGGTGACCGGCTGAGCTGCACCGTGACGATCGACAACGTCACGACCCTGGCCGGCGCCGAATTCCTCACCACCCGCGCCGACGTGCGCGATGCCGGCGACGCGCAGGTGGTCACCGCGTGGTGCACTCTGGTGATCCGCGACCCCTGATCCGCGTCACCGATTGATCCGCGCCACCGGCTGATCCCGTGTCACCGGCTGATTCCGTGTCACCGGTCAGCGGACCGGGAGCTGGTGCCAGGTCCGGCAGTCGGTGGAGCGCACCAGCCCCTCCCGCCCCAGCGAGGTGTACGCCCAGCCGTACCGTGCCCCGTCGCCCCGCGGGCTGCTCGGGGTGCTGCTGATCACCAGCGCCGTACCCTCCGCGAGCGACCACGAGCGTCCCCGGTCGTAGCTGACCAGCTGCCGCGCCCGCTGGTACGGAGCGAGTGGGTGCAGCACCGCCAGCAGCATCCCATCGGGGCAGGCGATCATCCCGCTGATCTCCTCGCTCGGCCCGGTGTAGCGGACGGTACGGACCCAGCCGTGCCGGGTGTGCAGGTACACCGCCACCACCCCGAACCGCACCGGCGACTCGGGGAGCGGACCGAACACCGTGAGGTACAGCTCGGAGCCCGCGACGGACAGCCACACCCGCTCCGCTTCGCCGCCGAGGTCGGGCACCGGCAGCGTCGCCCACCCGGCGCCGCGGTCACCGGAGAGCGCCACCACCGGCTGGCGGCTCACCGGATCGATCCCGGCGACCCAGAGCCAGCGTCCCTTCACCATCACCGCACACGGGTGCATGCCGAGGGGCTGGTGGCGCAGCGGAGCGGTACGCCCGGTGTCGTGGCGTACCACCGCCAGCCGGGTACCGGCGCACGGAGCGTGCCGCAGCCCGCCGGTCGGGGCCAGCGTCAGCACACCGGGCGTGGCGTCGGGCACCGCCGCCGCGGGCGCCGTCGACACCCTGCTCCAGGTACGGCCACCGTCGCCGGAGCGCAGCCGCAGCCGCCCCGGCTCCTCGACCACCAGGACGCCGCCACCCAGCGACCACACCGTCAACACATCCGCCGCGACGTCGGCCGGGAGCTTGCGGGCCGACCACCGTACGCCGTCCGGGCTGACCGCCACCCCGGCACGACACCGGTCGGAGGTCACGCAGCTGGTGCCGACCAAGGCGTACCCGTCGGGGGCCACGTCGAAGGAGGCCAGCTCCCCGTCGAGGTCGAGTGGTGCCGTACCCCGTTCCAGGATGACCGGTGAGCCGACCACCGGCAGCGGCGCCGTCTGTGCCGGCGCCCGGGACGGCACCGCGCCGGGCCGCGGCACCGGTGGCGACTCAGAACCCCGCACCGCCACCGTCGCCAGCCCGGCCAGCAGCAGCACCACACCGCCGACTCGCCACCACGACCGCCACCGGCGCCGGCCAGATGGAATCGCCGGCGGCTCGGATGCTCCGATCAACCGCCGATCGTCACTGGTGAGCGGCTCGAACTCCGGCATGGCAGCGGCTACTCCTCTGCCTTCTACGGTACGGGCCCGCGGCGGCCGGCGTCAGTTTCGGCGACGCCGCCTCCGGGGGCGCACCGGCCGGACGCGGGGTCGGCGTACACAGTGGATCAAGCAGTGCCCCTCCTGCGGCCGGAGACATCGGTTTCTCTGCCGCAGAAGGGACACCGCCCGATCGCCAAGACCGCCGACCCGCACTGCACGTCGGTGACCTCGGTGCCGCACAGGGTTCCACCGAAAAACTTCCGCGATCGGGTGACGTATAGGGGGAATTGCTCCTTTCGCCGCTCCATCGACCGGCAGTAATGTCTCGCGTACTCGTTGGTGTGAGGTGCCGTTCGATCCCCCGCGCGTCGCCCACACCGGAATTCTCCTAGGGAGGCAGGATGCGAGTACGACACTTCACGTTCGCCGCCGTACTGATGGCGGCGGTGCTCGGGTTCACCGCGGCACCCGCGCAGGCCGATCACAGCTGGGGCAATTACCACTGGGCCCGCTCCGGCGCCGTGTCGGTCAACGTGTACGACAGTGTGACGTCCACCTGGGACGGCCACCTCAGCACCGCCAACAGCGACTGGAACAAGAGCCAGTACCTGGACAACACAGTGGTGTCGGGTAACACCAGCTCCCGTACCCGTAAGCGCTGCCCGAAGCCGTCCGGCGCGGTGCGTGCCTGCAACTACACCTACGGGCGCAACGGCTGGCTCGGGCTCGCGTCGATCAGCGTCCAGGGTGGCCACATCACCACCGGTACGACGAAGGTCAACGACTCGTACTTCAACTCCTCGCCGTACAACACCTCGGCGTGGCGGCAGTTCGTGATGTGCCAGGAGATCGGGCACGACTGGGGCCTGGACCACCAGGACGAGAACTTCAGCAACCCCAACCTCGGCACCTGCATGGACTACACCAACAACCCGGGCACCAACCAGCACCCGAACAGCCACGACTACAACCAGCTGGCCAGCATCTACTCGCACAACGACGGTGCGGCGGCCAAGCCCGGCGCCAGCACGATCCGTACCGGCAACACCATCACGAAGATCACCTGGGCGCAGTGACCGCCCGTACCCTTCTGGCCGCCGCCGCGGTCGCCCTGCTCCTGGGCGGCTGCGGCGGTGCCGCACCCGACGCCGGCCCGACCGGCCCGACCGGCGGGACCAGCCCGAGCACCCCGGCGTCCGGCCAGGGCACCCTGAACGTGGACCAGTCCGGCACCGCCGCCCCGAACACGATCTGGTACGTCCGGATCGAGTCGATGAACGCCGAGCCGCTGACCGAGAACGGCTACCCGGGTCAGGCGATCGCGCTCTCGCAGCAGCTGGACCCGGGTCAGTACCGGGTGATCAGCTGGTGGCGGCAGTGCCAGAGCACCTGCCCCACCAGCGGCGAGCAGGGGCTCGGCCCGCTGGAGCAGGTCTGCGGCGCCGTCGTCACTCTCGCCCCCGGAGCCCGCGTCACCGCCACCGTCGTGATCGGCGACGACGGCGGGTGTACGGTGCGCGTCCCCACCCCGGCCGCCAGCCCGTCCTGAGCGCGCCTCCGCCAGCCACATGGTGGCCGTCCTGGCATTTCGAACCCTGTCGAAGGGATCCCGCGCCCGGGCGCCGGCGCGGTAGGGTCAGCCGCTCGGATATCGAATTCCGTCGATCAGAGCGGGGGCTTCCGGCATGCGGATCGCTCGTACCAGGATGTGGCTGGCCGGCACGGTGAGCGCCCTCACGGTGGCGGCCGCGGTGCCGCTGGGCTGGGCGGCGACCGACCGGGACCCGGCGCCGGCGGCCGCCACCAACGCTCCTGAGCCAGCCGTGGAGATCATCCCGACGGCGTACCCGGTCCCGGCCGGCGCGGTGTTCGTCGCCACCACCGGCTCGGACAGCAACCCGGGCACCGAGACCAGCCCTCTGCGTACGCTCAGCGCGGCGGTGTCGAGGGCCCCCGCCGGCGGCACCATCGTGTTCCGGGGCGGCGAGTACCGGCTGCCACACAAGGAGCTCTTCAAGAAGCTGACGCTGCAGCCGTACCCGGGCGAGAAGGCGTGGTTCAAGGGCAGCACCGTGGTCGCGTCCAGCCGGTTCGTCGCCGACGGCACCAGCTGGCGGCTGGACAACTGGAATCCGTCGCTGGTGTGCAAGCCGACCGCCGACGGCACACCCTGCGTCAACGAGCCGGGGATCGTGCTGGACAACCCGATCGCCGCCGATCCCGAGCTGGTGTTCCTGGACGGGACGCCGCTGACCCAGGTCGCCAACCGCTCCGCGGTCACCGCCGGCACCTTCTACCGCGACACCGTCGACAACCGGATCTACCTCGGCAGCAGCCCCGCCGGCCACCGGGTGGAGATCGCCACCAACGACTACGCGCTGCACTTCATGGCCGGCTCCGACGGCTCGACCGTCCGCGGCCTCGGCTTCGTGCACTACGCCACCGCGCAGAACTACACAAAGCGGCCCGGCGCCCTGATCAGCCAGGCGCACGGCGTACGGTTCGAGAAGAACACGATCGCGCACAACGCCGCGCTCGGGATCCTGCTGGGCGCGCCGTCGGGCAGCTTCGGCCAGGACGTGGTGGTGACCGGCAACCTGTTCGTACGCAACGGGTTCAACGCCGTGATCGCGCACCGCAACGAGCGACTGACCATCGCCGGCAACACGATCCACACCAACAACACCGAGCGGTTCGGGCTCTCCAAGGGCAACGCGCTGGCCGGTGCCGGGATCAAGGCCACGTACCTGCGCTCGGCGACGATCCGGGACAACACCTTCGAAGCCAACGTCGGCACCGGCTTCTGGTGCGACCTGTCCTGTTACCGGGTCACCGTGGTGCGCAACCTGTTCCGCGGCAACGTCAAGCACGGCGTCTACTACGAGGTGTCGGCGTACGGCCTGATCGCCTCGAACGTCACCGCGCACAACGGCGGGTACGGGCTGAAGGTCAGCGGGTCGAACCACGTGAAGGCGTACCACAACACCCACTACGCCGACCGGCAGGCGATCCTGGTCGCCGAGGACCCCCGGCCGGCCGGCGACTGCGCCAATCCGAACAACTGCCCGAAGGCCGACGACACGGCGCTCGGCATCACCTGGGACACCCGCGACGTCACCGTGGTCAACAACCTGGTGCTGGCCAAGGACGCCGCCACCGCGCCGCTGTTCGACACCGTCGACGGCAATCCGGTCGGGTCGGCGAAACGGGTCGGTGCCGGCGGCATGATCCCGGCCGCGCAGATGGATCACAACGGCTACTACCGCACCTCCGGGTCCGCACCCGGCACGCTGGTGAAGTGGGTGGGTACGACCTCGGGCGGCGACGTCGGGTACAGCTCGCTGGCGGGGTTCCAGGGCACTGGGCGCGACAGCCACGGGCGCTACCAGTCGGGCGGCGCGGTCTACCTGGTCGACGGCCCCGGCGGCGACTACCGCGTGATCGGCGGCAGCCCGGCGGAGACCGGCGGCAAGCCGCTGCCCAGCGACGTGGCGGCCGCGATCGGCGTACCGGCGGGTGAGGTGGTGGCGATGGGCGCACTGGCCTGGCCCGACCGGGCGACGGGTCCCGCGCCCAGCCCGTCCCCCTCGCCGGCGATGGCCTCGTCGCTGTACCGGCTGCACCACGCCGAGCGCGGCGAGGTGCTGCTGACCATCAGCGCCACCGAGGCCCAGAACGCCACCCGGTACGGGTACGTCTCCGACGGCGTGGTGTGCCGGGTCGGCTCGCGCACCGGCACCGGCGTGGTCGCCGTACACCGGCTGGTCAACCACGGCAGCGGCGACCGGCTCTACACCACCAGCACCGCCGAACGCGACAGCGCTGTCTCCCGGTACGGCTACACCAGCGAGGGCGTCGGCTTCTACGCCGCCACCACGTCCGGGGCCGGGCTGGTGCCGATGCACCGGCTACAGCGCGGCGGCATCCACCTCTTCGTGGTCGGCGACACCGCCCGCGACACCGCGGTCGGCGCCGGCTGGACGTATGAGAAGGTCGCCTTCCACGCCGCGCCGTGACGACCTAGCGGCTGGTGAGGATGACGAGCTGCTGGGTGGCTCGGGTCATCGCGACGTAGCGGTCGACCGCTCCTTCGATGCCTTCGCCGAACGCCTCCAGGTCGATCAGCACGACCAGGTCGAACTCGAGGCCCTTCGCCAGCTCAGGGGTCAGTGACCGTACCCGGGCTGTGCCCTGGAAGCCGGGGTCGCCGATCACGCAGGCGATCCCGTCGGCGTGCGCGGCGAGCCAGGTGTCGAGGATCGTGCCCAGCTCCGAAACTGAGCCGTGTACGACGGGGATCCCGCCGCCGCGGATGGATGTCGGCACGTTGGCGTCCGGGAGCACCGCCCGGATCACCGGCTCGGCTTCGGCCATGACCTCTCGCGGCGTCCGGTAGTTGATGCCCAGCGACGCCAGCTCGATCCGGTCGAGCCCGATCCGCTGGAGCCGTTCCCGCCACGACTCGGTGAACCCGTGCCGGGCCTGGGCGCGGTCCCCGACGATGGTGAAGCTGCGGGACGGACAGCGCAGCAGCAACATCTGCCATTCCGCGTCGGTGAGCTCCTGAGCCTCGTCCACGACGATGTGCGCGAACGGGCCGGCCAGCCGGTCCGGCTCGGTACGGGGCAACGCGGCCTCGTCCACCAGCATGTCCTGCAGGTCCTGGTTACGCAGCATCGGCAGCAGACCTTCGCCGTCGTCGCGCGGTCAACCGGCGGATCTCCATGTCCCGCTCCACCGCCCGCCGGCCTTTGCCGCCGGGTGCCCTGCGCTCGGCGTCGAGCCGCTCCGAGAGGTCCGAGACCGACCGGCCGAGGTGCTCTGCGATGGCCGCGAAGTGCCGCTCGTCGGCGGCGATCAGCGCCGGGTCGAACTTGGCAGCGAGGTGGCCGGGGAGGTGGAACGCGCGGGTGGTCACGGAATTCACGCATCAGCTCCGATCGGAGGTCGCGCAACGGCTTCGGCCGATGATTGTGCGTCACCACCCGGGTCTTGCCACAAGCCCCCTGGTCCGCTATACGTTAAAGATGGCAAGGAGTGATTGCTCCTTGCCCTCGTCGTCTCTTGGTGCGGCTCGTTTCCGGGTGCGCCCCGTCGTCTCCGGGTACGACCTACCGGCTCTCCAGGGTGTCGACGGCGAGTCCGAGGTGTCGGCGAAGCCGCGGCGGCCGGCGGGGGTGACCCGTACCGCCCGGGTGGCGGCACTGTTGCGGGAAGCCGCACGTTCGATCCAGCCGAGGTCGAAACAGCGTTGGCACAGCGCCGCACCGGCCGCGCCGGCCAGGTGGCTACGCCGCTCGGTCCAGTCCAGGCAGGCCCGGGTGACCGGGCGCCGGGCACCACGCAGCGCCGCGATGTCGACGCCCAGGTCAGCGAACCAGCCGACACCGTTCCCGGTGATCGCGATCCCGGTGCCCACCTCGACCAGGCCGCGGTCGGCCAGCGTGTCGAGCACTCCCACACCGAGCAGGCCGGCGAGATGGTCGTAGCAGGTACGGGCCGCGGCCAGGGCGCGGGTGGCGTTGGCGGCGCGCAGCGAGCGGGGCGGGCTCACCGGGTCGGCGTACCCGGTCAGCTCCTCGAGCAGCTGTGCCGCGCGTACCCCGGCGAGCCGTACATAGCGGTGCCGGCCCTGGCGTTCGGTGACCACCAGGCCACCGGCGACCAGCCGGTCCAGGTGCGCGCTCATGGTGGACGCCGCCACGCCGGTGAGCCGGGCCAGCTCGCCCGCGGTCCACGCCCGCCGGTCCAGCAGCGCCAGGCAGATGCTGGCCCGGTGCGGTTCGGCGAGCAGCGCCGCCACCCGGGCCACCGCCTGACCGCCGGCCAACGGCGTACTCATCACGCCCACCGCGACATCATCGGGCCCGCCGCGACAGGTAGACGCCGAGCAGGCAGAGCGCACCACCGGCGTACGCCAGCGGTGGCGGTGCTTCGCCCAGCACCAGCCAGCCGAGCAGGATCGCCACGCCGAGCGCGGCGGCCGATCAGCAGCCGCCCCAGCGCGAGCGGGCCGGGTGAGAGGTCGGTGCCGACGTACCGGATCGCGACGAACGCCGAGGCCCACAGCACCACGGTCACCGCGATCGCCACGGTGGCCAGCCAGGTGCGTGCGGGTGCCGGTGGGGCTGTCGGTGCGGCGTCGGGCGCCGTCTGCTCGATGGTCACGCTCCGACCGTACGTCCGGGACGGTTCGACGCCGATCGAACTGTCGGCCATCCGTGGCATGCTGAAGCGGTGACACCGGAGGAGTTCGCCCACCTGCGGCGCGCCCGCGACCTGATGGACCGGGAGTACGCTCGCCCGCTCGACGTACCGACGATGGCGCGCGCCGCACTGATGTCGGCCTCACACTTCTCCCGGCTGTTCCGCGAGGTGTACGGCGAGACCCCGTGGAGCTACCTGATGACCCGCCGGATCGAGCGGGCGATGGCGCTGCTGCGGCGCGGCGACCTCACCGTCACCGACGTGTGCATGGAGGTCGGCTTCAGCTCGCTGGGCTCGTTCAGCAGCCGGTTCAGCGAGCTGGTCGGTGAGAGTCCGCGGGTCTACCAGGCGCGGGACCATCGCGCGTCGGCCCCGGTCCCGGCCTGCTTCGCGAAGGCGGCGACCCGGCCAAGCAGGATTCGAGAAGCGAGGGGCACGCCGGCTGGTTAGCGTCGGGGCATGACTTCCTTCACGCTCTCACACACCGACATCCGGGTCACCGACCAGGACGAGGCGCTCGCCTTCTACCGCGACGTCATCGGCCTGGAGGTGCGTACCGACGTCACCATGGGTGACTACCGCTGGCTCACCGTCGGGCCGCCCTCGCAGCCCGAGATCGAGATCATCCTGTCCTCCAGCGACATGGGCCGGCCCCTGACCGAGGAGTTCAAGGCTCTCCTGGCCAAGGGTGGGCTGTACGCCGTGATCTTCCGCACCGACGACGTCGACAGCGTCTTCGAGCGGGTCAGCGCCGCCGGCGCCGAGGTGCTGCAGGAGCCGATCGACCAGCCGTACGGCGTCCGCGACTGCGCGTTCCGCGACCCGTCCGGCAACATGATCCGCTTCTCCACCCCCGCCAAGGACTAGCCACTCCCCACCCACTCCCCAAGATCATGAGCCCTCTGTTGCTGCTATGACAGCAGTGGAGGGCTCATGATCTTGGGGTGGCAGGGCAGGGCGGGGCAGCCGTGGTGGGGGTGGTGGTGCCGGGGTAGGGTGGGGTTTCGTTGAAGGTTCAACGAAACTGGAGTGCGGGATGACGTACCCACTGGATCGGTTTCTGGCCACCGCGCTGCCCGCCAGCCGCGAACGGCGCGGATGGACCGAGGGCGACGGGGCGATGCCGGCGCTCTACCTGGGGCACGGCGCGCCGCCACTGCTCGACGACACCCTCTGGATGAACCAGCTGTTCGACTGGGCGCAGGCGCTGCCGAAGCCGAAGAGCATCCTGATCGTCAGCGCCCACTGGGAGCACGCGCCGCTGTCGATCTCCTCGACCGCGCCGAACACTCCCCTGGTGTACGACTTCGGCGGCTTCGAGCAGCGCTTCTACCAGCTGGATTACCCCACCCCGGACGCCTCCGCGCTGGGTCAACTGGTCTCCACCCTCCTGCCCGACAGCGCCGACCTGCACGAACACCGGCGGCGCGGTCTGGACCACGGCGCCTGGGTGCCGCTGATGGTGATGTACCCACACGGTGACGTGCCGGTGGTGCAGCTCAGCCTGCCCACTCAGGACCCGGATTCGCTGCTCGCCCTCGGCAAGCGGCTGCGGCCGCTGCGGGAGCGGGGCGTGCTGGTGATCGGGTCGGGGTTCCTGACCCACGGGCTGCCGTACCTCACCATGGCGGACATGCTCGGGCGGCGGCCGGCGCCGGGCTGGTCGGCCGACTTCGACGCCTGGGCCGCCGAGGCGATCGGCCGCGGCGACGTGGCGGCGCTCGCCGACTACCGGCGGGCTCCGGGGATGCCGTACGCCCATCCGACCGTGGAGCACTACACGCCGCTGTTCGTCACGCTCGGCGCTGCCGCCGACCCCGAGGCCACGCCACTGACCACCATCGAGGGCTTCGCGATGGGCCTCTCGAAGCGTTCCCTGCAGGTCGCCTGATCCCCGCAAACCGGTACGTCACGTAGTCTTCCCCGTGCTCGACGTGACAGATGCGGCCGGGGAATCCCTGCGCGTCGCCTTGGAGCTGGCCGGCGGGAACTCCTAGCATCCAGCCGACGACTAGCTTGTTGGGACGGACCTCGGCTTTCCGCAAGCCGGGACCATCTGCCCTGGGACCAACGAGTGGCGGCCCCGAGACTGGGCCGGGCGTCAGAAGAGGGACATCGCGTGAGGAAGGGACACCGGATGCGTGGCACGGCAGTGGCAGGAGTGCTGACAGCGGCACTGATCGGGCTTGCCGGATGTGGCGGGAGCGAACCGGACAAGGCGGGTGGCGCCAGCCCGGAGCCCACGGCTGAGGCCAGCCCGACCGGGACCACCGCGGCGTCGCCCACCGCCGCGGCCCCCACCGCGCGGATCGAGATCAAGGGCGGCAAGGTCACCGCCGGCTCCGGCCGCCACAAGGTGGCGCTGGGCAGCACGGTGGTGCTGGAGATCGTCACCGACACCGCCGACCAGGTCCACGTACACGGGTACGACAAGGAGTTCGACCTGACCGCCGGTAGGCCGAACCGGGTCGAGTTCACCGCGAACATCCCGGGGGTCTTCGAGGTCGAACTGCACGAGTCCGGGCTGGCGCTCTTCGAACTGCAGGTGCAGTGATGTACCTGGCGCACGGCATCGGCGGTCGCTCCGATCTGCCCGTACCGCTGTGGATCGCCGCGTACGGTGCGGCGTTCGCGGTGATCGTCTCGTTCCTGGCGCTGGTGTGGCTCTGGCGTGAGCCGCGCCTCACCGGTGCCGCCGCGGGGCGGCCGCTGACCGGCTGGGGCCGTGCGGTGGCCGACGCGCCGGCGACCCGGATCACGCTGCGGGTCATCGGCCTGCTGCTGTTCGTCGCCACCCTGGCCACGGCCTGGTTCGGCACCGACCAGGTCACCACCAACCCGGCCCCCACCTGGCTGTACGTCTGGCTCTGGGTCGGCCTGGTGCCGCTGTCGGTGCTGTTCGGCCCGGTGTGGCGGCGGCTCAACCCGCTGCGCACCATCGCCGCCGCGATCAGCGGCCTCGGCGTCAAGCCGCGGCCGCTGCCGCAGGCCGTCGGCTACTGGCCGGCGGTGGTCAGCGTGCTGGTGTTCGTCTGGATCGAGCTGGTGTACCGGTCGGCCGCCTCGCCGATGACGGTCGCGGTGTTCGTGACCGGCTACGCCCTGGTCCACGTCACCGGCGGCGTGGTGTACGGCCAGCGCTGGTTCGACAAGGGTGACGGCTTCGAGGCGTACTCGACCCTGCTCGGCCACCTCTCGCCGCTGGGCCGGCGCGAGGACGGGACGCTGGTGCTGCGCAGCCCGTTCGACTCGCTGGTCACCCTGGCCCCGGCACCCGGCCTGGTGGCGCTGGTCAGCGTGCTGCTCGGCTCCACCGCGTTCGACGGGCTCACCCGCGGCCTGTTCTGGAAGGACCTGGTGGCCTCCTACGGCGACACCATCACCGGTTACCTGCTGCTGGGCACCGCCGGGCTGCTGGTCGCGATGGTGTTCGTGCTGGTCAGCTACACCGCGGCGGTACGTTCCTCGCGCACCTACACCGTGGCGCCCGACGACGACGAAGACGACGAACTGGTCGAGGCGACCGCCGGCGGGCCGGTCAAGACGTCGGCCGGCGGGCCTGTCGAGGCGTCCGCCGGAGGTCTGGTCGAGGCGTCCGCGCACACCAGGATCAAGGCGCCCGCTGACGGCCCCGAACAGGGCAACCTCACCGGGCGGTTCGCGCATTCGCTGGTG
The DNA here is from genome assembly GCA_050701695.1 of Micromonosporaceae bacterium. GTDB lineage: Bacteria > Actinomycetota > Actinomycetes > Mycobacteriales > Micromonosporaceae > WHSM01. Next base: position 9,619 of record JBOGDE010000039.1, on the reverse strand, counting down.
CCGATCGTGCTCGGCTACACCGTGGCCCACTACTTCACGTTCGCCCTGTACGAGGGCCAGGCCGGGCTGCTCTACGCCACCGACCCGTTCGGCCGCGGCTGGGACCTGCTGGGGCTGGCCGGACAACAGGTCAACTACACCCTGGTCAGCCCGGCCGCGGTGGCGCTGATCCAGGTGGGCGCGATCGTCACCGGCCACATCCTCGGTGTGATCGCCGCGCATGACCGCGCGATGGACATCTACCCGCCGGCCAAACGTACCGAAGGTCAGCTGGGCCTCATGATGATCATGGTTGCGTACACCATAGGCGGTATCAGCCTCGTCGTCGGCACCTAGCCGCCGTAGGCACCTCGCCGCCGGTGCACCCTCAGGGAGCCTACGCGACGCGGTCCACCTCACTTGGTGCGTCTGCCGGTCAACGACACGCCGGTGGCGTCAGCGTGTCGCGCACCGTTCAACGCACCAAGTGAGGTCGAGCAGGCGCGGGAGTGTCGGTAGCTCGCCGGCGTAGGTGCGTAGCATCGGGGGATGTCGGCTTCGGTGCGGAACAACGCTGGGCAGCAGCGGTACGAGGTCTGCGTGGACGGGACGGTCGCGGGGTTCGCGGCGTACCGGCTGCGGCCGGAGACGGTGGTGTTCACGCACACCGAGATCGACCCGGCGTACGAAGGCCGGGGACTCGGCAGTCAGTTGGCGCGCGGCGCGCTGGACGACGTACGCGGAGCCGGCAAGCGGGTGCTGTCGCTGTGCCCGTTCATCGCCGGCTACATCGAGCGCCACCCCGAGTACGGCGACCTGGTCGTCCACGAACAGGTCGTCCACGAGCAGGTCGTCCAGGAGCCACCGGACCAGCCATGACCGGCGCCAGCACTACCAAGAGGCAGAAGATGCTGCTGGGCTCCACTGTCGACCTCCCCCATGTCCCGTACCCGGGACCGGTACGGACCACCGACGGTACCCAGGCTCGACAACGGAGTGCTAGGAGCCGAGCAGGAACTCCGCCAGCTGTACGTCGGTGGGGGTGGTGACCTTGATGTTGCGCTCGGTGCCGTCCACATAGAACATCTCGAAACCGGCGACGGTGACCAGCGTGCCGTCCTCGGTGAAGACCAGCCCCTCGCGCTCGGCGTACTCGTGGGCGGCGATCAGGTCGGCCCTGCGGTACTTCTGCGGCAGCTGTACGTTGCGCAACTTCGCGCGGTCCAGCGAGCCGGTGACCTTGCGGTGCTCCGGGTCCACCGGCGCCACCGTGAACGGGATCTCCAGCATGAAGCTCACGTTGTCGTGCGGCGCGGCGACGATGGTACGGATGTCGTCCGCGTCGATCAGCGGGCGCGCGGTCTCGTGCAGCACGATGTGCTCATGCCGGCAGTGCGGCAGCAGCAGCCGTACCGACTCGTGGCGGGTCGCGCCGGCCGGGTGGTACGAGACCGGCTTGCGTACCGCGCAGTCGGCGACGATCTTCTCGACCTCCGCGCGCCAGCCGTCCGGGTAGTTGAGCACGATGTCGTCGATCTCGTCGACGGCGGCGGCGGCGCGCAGGGAGTACGCGATGATCGGCACCCCGGCCACGGCGAGAAACTGCTTCGGCTGACCGCCGCCGATCCGGCTGCCGACACCACCGTTCAGCAGCACCAGGCTGAACATCCTCGCCTCCCTCACCAGGTTTCCGGCAGGATAGCCCGGTGACCGCTCTCGGATCCCTCGGCGCCCGCCTGGTACGTCCCGGCGACCCCGACTACCCGCGGCTGACCACCGGCTGGAACACCCGGATCGGCCACCGGCCCGACCTGGTGGTGGCCGCCACCGGCCCGGACGACGTGGTCGCCGCCGTACGCTACGCCGCCGACCGCGACCTGCCGGTACGCGTCCAGGCCACCGGCCACGGCGCGCTCGCCCGGTGCGAGGGCGGCCTGCTGATCCACACCGGCGACTGGACCGGGGTACGGGTGGATCCGGCGACCCGTACCGCCGAGGTGGTCGGTGGCACCCGGTGGGGGCAGGTGCTGGACGCGATCGGCGAGCACGGCCTGGCCGCGCTGTCCGGCAGCGCGTCGTTCGTCGGCGTCATCGGGTACGCGATCGGCGGCGGTGCCGGCTGGCTGGCTCGCCGCCACGGCCTGTGCTCGGACCGGATCACCGCCGCCGAGCTGGTCACCCCGGACGGGGAGCGCCGCTGGGTCGACGCCGACCACGAGCCCGAGCTGTGGCGGGCGGTACGCGGCGGCTACGGCAACGCCGGGGTGGTGACCGCGCTGCGGCTCGGCCTGGTCCCGGTATCCGAGGTGTACGCCGGCGCCCGCTCCTGGCCGGTGGCGGCCGCGCCGGAGATTCTCCCCGCCTACCGGCAGTGGGCAAAGACCGCGCCGGAGCACGTCAGCTCGGCGATCACGTTCGTGCAGTACCCCGACGCGCCGCAGCTGCCCGAGCCGGTACGCGGCCGGACCGTGATCCAGCTCCGCGCCTGCGTCACCGACGTCACCGCCCCCGACGCCGCGGCGCTGCTGCGGCCGTTGACGGAGATCCCGGGCGCCCTGCTCGACACGTTCCGGGTGATGCCGTACCGCGAGATCGGTACGGTCACCAACGACCCGGAGCGGCCGATGCCGCGCACCGGCCACTGCACGGCGGTCACCGCGCTGGCGGACCCGCTGCAGGAGACGCTCGCGACGCTGGGGCGGCCGGGCGCGCCGTTCGTGCTGCTGGAGGCGCGCCACGTGGGCGGAGTGACCAGCGAGAGCCTCCCCGGCTGGCAGGCGGAGTTCCTGATCTTCACGATGGCGGTCACCCCGGACGACTCCAGCCGGGCGGCCGCCGCCGAGCTCGGCAGCCGGCTGTACGCCGCCGCCGCGCCGTACGCCGCGGATACGCTGCCGAGCTTCGTACTCGCCCCGCCGGAGCCGGCCCAGGCCGCCGCGCTGGTACGGGCGGCGTACCCGCCGGAACATCGCGGGGAGCTGGCCGCGACCCGGCGGCGCCATGACCCAGCGTCACGCTTCGGCGGCGACCGGCAGCTCTCCTGAGCCTCGGCGGCGGCCCGGAAACCACACCCCGGGGGTGGCACGATTCCGGGACACTCCGGGTGGATACCGCGGGTTAGTCTGGCCCAGACAACGAGGTGGGACGCGCGAGGAGCGCGTACGGAAGAAGCGCAAACGGAGGGCATTACCGTGACCGAGGGTTACTACGAGGACTACGCCGACTTCGACGGTGATGGCGTCAAGGACGACCTGCAGGTCGAGACCAACAGCGACGGCAGCACCACGTACATGATCGACACCGACGACGACGGCACCGCCAACATCGAAGTCAACGACATGGACAGCGACGGCCAGTTCGACTCCGGCACCGACACCGTCGAGGTCGACACCGACGGCGACGGGGTGTACGACGCCTCGTACTGAGCACTGAACCACTGGTGGCCGGCTCCCCGCGCGGGAGCCGGCCACCGCCGGGTCCGGCCCGCATTCAGGCCACCGCCGGGTCCGGCCCGCGTTCAGGCCACCGCCGGGTCCGGCCCGCGTTCAGGCCACCGCCGGGTCCGGCCCGCGTTCAGGCCACCGCCGGGTCCGGCCCGCGTTCAGGGCCGGCGGAACGTCACCGCCAGGCCGCTGCGCAGCACGGTCTCCTGGTAGGAGTAGCCGATCCCGGTGGTGCCGGCCTGGTCCTCGATGCCGACCGCGGCGAGGCTGCCCAGCTCGCTGGGGCGACCGGTGTAGAGGTCGGCGTAGTTGAAGGTCACGTCACCGTTCTCGGCCAGGATCACCTGGAAGCTCACCCGCTGCGAGCGGTACCCGTACATGTGTACGTTGCGCCACTCGATCACCACCCGCCGGTTCGGCGCGGCGCCGAGCACCTCGGTACGGATCGACGCGTAGGAGTCGACCACCAGGTCGTTCCAGAACGGCGCGATCACCCCGTTGGGCGGCGCGGAGTCGGGCAGCGCGGTCTCGGCGTACCCGTCGGCGACGGAGTGCGGGGTGACGGTGAGCATGCCGTTGGTGTCCGCCCAGACCGCGTCGGTGGTCTGGCCGTACCAGAAGAAGCTGAACGGCAGGTCGACCTGGCCAACCGCGTCGTCGCCGGTAAGCGGCAGCACGTTCGCCGCCGGCAGGAACGCGGCGGGTGCGTCGACGCAGGTGTAGCCGTACCGGTCGGCTCGCTGGTCCAGCACCAGGTTCGCCACCTCGGCGCCGTCGACCGTGACCGGTACGGTGCGCGGCGGCACGCACCGGCCATTGCCCAGCGACGCGGTGACCTGGTAGCTACCCGGACTCAGCCCGGTGAACCGGTAGCCGCCGGTCGCGTCGGTCACCGCGCTCTGCCCACCCGGGCTCAGCGTCAGGGTCGCGCCGGCCAGAGGAGCGCCGGTGGTGCTGTTGCTGACGGTCCCGGCGATCTCCGGCGACCCGGAGGCGGCGGTGTACCGCGCGGTGTACGTGGCGGCGCCCGCCGGCGCGGTGATGGTGTGGCTCTGCGCCCCGCCGTCGGACCAGGAGCTGAAGCCGTACGTGGTGCCGCCCAGCGACTGCGGCGACGGCGCGCTCACCCCGACCGCCGAGCCGACGATCACGGTACGGCTGAACGGCGCGGCACCGCTGTACCCGCCGGCGGTCAGCTGCAGCCCGGACGGCTCGGAGGCGAACGTCAGGCTGACCGTACGCGGATCCAGCCGCCGGGTCACGGTGTGGCTCAGCCCGCCGGAGTCGGTGGCGGTCAGCTCCAGCTCCAGATAGGACGGATACTCGTGGTCCGGCGCCACGAACGACCCGCTCGCCACCCCGGTCCAGTCGCGTACGAAGTGGGCGTGGCAGTCGGTCGGGTCGGACTCGTGGCAGTGGTAGAGCCGCAGCCGCCACGCCAGCGCGCCGGCCGGCAGGGTGCCCTGCTGCGGGTCGCTGGCGTGGCCGGTGAAGCCGATCGTGTCGCCGACCTTCCAGGTGGTGCCCGCGGCCGGGGTGTCGATGGTCGCGGTGGGTGGCCCGTTGCCGACGGAGATGCTGATCAGCTCGGTGTCGGTCGCGCCCAGCGTGTCGGTCACGGTCAGCTTCGCGGTGTAACTACCGAGCTGGGTGTACGTGTGCCCCGCGGTCGCCCCGGTGGCGTCCGTGGTGCCGTCGTTGGTGAAATCCCAGGCGTAGCTCAGCACGTCGCCCGGGTCCGGGTCCGAGGAGCCGGTGGCGTCGAACTGCACGGCCAGCGGCGCGTCACCGGCGTTCGGGGTGGCACTGCCGACCGCGGTCGGGGCCGCGTTGTTCGGGGAGTAGCGGATCCGCCGGATGGTGCCGCCGCCGATGTCGGCGTAGTAGAGCTCGCCACCCGGCCCCGCCTCCAGGTCCACCGGACCGGAGGCGCCCGCGACGAACGTGACGATGTTCGCCGGGTTGGGCAACCCGTTGCTGCCGGGCAGCATCGCCCACACGCAGCCGCGGTTGTAGTCGGAGAAGAACAGCGCACCGGCGTAGCCCGCCGGATACTCCCCACCGCTGTACGGGTGGAACGCGATCCCGGAGATCGACGAGCCGCCGGACGGGCAACTCTCCCCCGCCACCACCTTGCTGCCGTGGTGGTAGGTGTAGTACGGCCCGGTCTGACCGGCGCCGGTGTACAGCGACTCGCACAGGTTGAGGTTGGCGTTGTCGTAGCTGCCCTGCCGGCCGTTGCCCTCGTAGCAGGGCCAGCCGAAGTTGACCGCGCCCGCGGTCGGGCTCACCACCCGGTTGATCTCCTCCCAGGTGCCCCAACCGACGTCGCCGGCCCACAGCTCGTTGGTGCCGGGGCGGAACGTGAACCGGAACGGGTTGCGCATCCCGTACCCGACGATCCGCCGGGCGTTGGTGTCGGTGGTGGTGCCGTACAGCGGGTTGTCGGGCAGCGCGGCGCCGGTCACCGGGTCCAGCCGCAGCAGCGTGCCGTCCAGCCCGGTCGGGTCGCCGAGGGTCCGTACGTCCTGGCTGCGCAGCGCGCCGCCCTGCGCGGTGGGCGGGGTCATCGCACCGCCGGCGCCGCCGGGCGGGTCGCCGCACGGGTTGACCGGGCTGCCGTCCTGGCCCCAGTCGGCCCAGTTGAAGCTGGCGCCGTCGCCGCCGGAGACGTACAGCTTGCCGTCGCCGCCGAACTGCAGGTCACCGATGGTGTGGCTGGGGTACTGCGCGCACCAGTCGTTGATCAGTACGGTCTCCGCCCCGTTGGCGGCCAGTTTCGAGAGCCGGGCGCTCACCACGCAGCCGTCGCCGGTGGCGCCGGGTGGACTCGGGCAGCCGTCGCCCCAGGTGGGCGACGTACCGCCGATCGGGGCGTCGTAGGTGTAGAGCACGTACACGTACGGGTTGCCGGACGGGTAGTTGGGCGGTACGGCCAGTCCGAGCATGCCGCGGTCCCAGAAGTCGTGCACCTTCGGCGACAGGTCGGCGAACGTGCTCGCCGTGGTGTCGCCGAGCCCGTCGAACACCTTCACCATGCCGTTCTTCTGGGTCACGAACACCCGCCCGTCGGGCGCGAACTCCAGGTTCGTCGGCAGCTGCAACCCGGAGAACGCGGTCTGCTCGGTGAATCCCGGCGGCAGCGGACCCGCCGCGCGCCTCCCGGCGGCCGTACGCGCCCGGGCGGCTGCCTCCTCCAGCGACGCGGCGGACACGGAGTCCCCCGCGGGACCGGCCAGCGCGGCGTTGTCCGGTGCCGCGCCGGAGTCGGGCGATACCAGGCCGGCGGCGACCAGCGCGCCCAGCACGAAGGTGGTGATTGCACGACGTGGTGCCATGGGCTCCCCCTGGGGCGCGGCGGTGTGGCGGTGCGGCGAGACCAGGCAGGGTATTGAGATCAGTCGATCCTCCGATGTCGGCTATCCGACCCAGGCGGCACCCGCCGTCCGTTCAGCCGGCACGTACACCCGAAAGGTTGAGGCCGGCGCCCGAATCGGCCGACGCGCAGACGCGGCCGGCACACGAGGAGACCGACCGCCCGGGTGGTGGGGTGGGGGAGGCACCCGGGTGGTCGGTCTCTATTTCGGCCATGAGGGCCGGGATTACGTTGACGCGTCAACGCGCGATTCCGGGCCCGATTCGGTACCGCGCGTCGACGCTCAAGACACATCTTGCCGGGCGGCGCTAACACATCCCTCTCATCTGGCTGACACCGATCTGTCACGCGTGAGAGTGCGCGATACCGCCCTGTTAGGCGCCGCGCGTCCGGGGCCTAGGCCAGTGGGATCCGGCGGCTCAAATCCGACTCGGTGGACGGCCCCGGCGACCATTCCGTAACCGCCGGCCCCGACTCGTCCGCCGGCAGTACACCCTGCTCCAGCCAGCGGTAGTCGCCGTCGAGCAGGCCACCGGCGACGGTACGGTCCGCGTCGTCGGTGTTGCGCCACAGCCGGTGCAGCAGCACCTCGATCCGCAGCCGCGACTGGGCGCAGAACAGGGCCGCCAACTGCTCGGCACACGGGCCCTCCGGGGTCTCACGCAGCGCCTTGGCCCGTACGCAGCACGCGCTGATCGCGAACAGCTCGGCGCCGATGTCGACGACCCGCCCCAGGAAGCCCTGCTTCTGCTCCAGCCGGCCCTGCCAGCGGGACATCCCGTAGAAGGTCGAGCGGGCCAGCTTGCGGCTGGTGCGCTCGGCGTACCGCAGGTGCTTGGCGAGCTTGCCGAAGTCGCCGTACGCGCCGGGAAGCTGGCCCTTGCCGACGGTGAGGGTGGGCAGCCAGCCGGCGTAGAACAGCCCGGCCCTACCGGCCGCCTTCGCCTTGCCGCCGAACGGCACCGACGGGTCGATGATGTCGCCGGCCACCGACAGGTGCTGGTCGACCGCCTCCCGGGCGATGAACAGCTGCATGATCTCGGTGGCACCCTCGAAGATCCGGTTGATCCGCAGATCGCGCAGCAGTTGCTCGGCGGGTACGCCGCGCTCGCCCCGGGCCTTCAGGCTGGCGGCGGTCTCGTACCCCCGGCCGCCCCGGATCTGCACCAGATCGTCGGCGACCTGCCACGCCACCTCGGAGGCGAACAGCTTCGCGATCGCCGCCTCGATCCGGATGTCACTGCGCTCGTCGTCGGCGAGCGTGGCGCTCAGGTCGAGTACGGACTCCATGGCGTACGTGTTCGCCGCCATGGTGCCCAGCTTCAGCGCGATCGCCTCGTGCTTGCCGAGCGGCCGGCCGAACTGCACCCGCTCGCTCGCCCAGGTCCGCGCCGCCGCGACGCTGTGCTTACCGGCCGCCACGCACATCGCCGGCAACGAGAGCCGCCCGGTGTTCAGGGTGGTCAGCGCGATCCGCAGCCCTTGCCCCTCACCGCCGATCACGTTCTCGGCCGGCACCCGTACGTCGTGGAACCGGGTGACGCTGTTCTCCAGGCCGCGCAGCCCCATGAAGCCGTTGCGCCGCTCCACGGTGATCCCCGGCGAGTCGGCCTCCACCACGAACGCGGTGATACCCCCGCGCCGCCCCTCCCCCTTGGGCACCCGGGCCATCACCACCAGCAGGTCGGCGACCACGCCGTTGGTAGCCCACAGCTTCACCCCGTTGAGTTGGTACGCCGACCTGTCCTCGGTCGGGGTAGCGGTCGAGCGCAGCCGGGCCGCGTCGGAGCCGACGTCCGGTTCGGTGAGCAGGAACGCGCTGATCTCGCCCTTGGCCAGCCGGGGCAGGAAGCGCTGCTTCTGCTCCTCACTGCCGAGCAGCTTCAGCGGCTGCGGTACGCCGATCGACTGGTGCGCCGAGAGCATCGCCCCCAGCGCCGGGTTCGCCGAGCCGATGATCTGCAGCGCCTTGCAGTAGTAGTAGTTGGTGAGGCCGACGCCGCCGTACCTGGTGTCGATCTTCATCCCGAAGGCGCCCACCTCACGCAGCGCGGCGATCACCTGGTCGGGGATCTGGTCGTCACGTTCGATCACCGACCCGTCGATGCCGGCGCACACCTCACGCAGTTTCTCCAGGTACGCCTCGCCCCGCTCCCGGTCCTCGTCACCGGGCCACGGATGCGGGTCGATCAGGTCGAGCCGGAACCGCCCCAGGAACAGCTCCTTGCCGAAACTCGGCTTGCGCCATTCCTTCTCGCGGGCCTCCTCGACGACCTTGCGGGCTTCCTGCTCGCTGGGGCCGCTGGGGGTCCCGACCGGCTGGTCGGGAGTCGGACGGGCTGTGCTCTCGGTGGTCGTCATCGGGCCATCCCTCTGTGAGCTGCGTCTCAGGCCCGAGGCTACCCGGCTTTGTTACCTGTGGGTAGCCATGCCTGGCAGCTGGCGCCGTGGGATGCGGCAGAGGGGCCGTGGGACGCGGCGGGCGCCGGCGGTGCCGGCTCGGCTGGCGGTGTGTCCGGTCCGGCGGCGGGGACTCCGGCTGTGGGGGCGCCGCATCGGGTGGCTGGGTCACTGCCGCCTCCAGGTGGTGTCAAAGTGCGCTCACGCACCTTAGTCTTTTCGACCCCCGGAACGCAGTAGAGACTTTTCGGCCCTGGAACGCAGCAGGCGCCCGCGACCAGATCGGTCGCGGGCACCTGGGGTGTCGCGTGGGTACGCCGCTCAGCGACCGGCGTACGGGTTGGTGTCGTCGTCGCCGTAGTGGACGGTGTCCATCGCGCCGTCGTTGTCGGTGTCGGTGGTGGTCCGGTCGATGTTGGCG
>JBOGDE010000038.1:0-24244 GCA_050701695.1 Micromonosporaceae bacterium | reverse complement strand
CCGTCGGGTACGGCCGCGGCCGCCGCTCTCGGTGTCGGGGTCCTGATCGCCGGATGGCGCTGGCGTCACGGCGGCCGGCCCCGCGCGGTGCTGCTCGGGCTGCTCGCGGTCACGGTCGCCGCGATGGTCGCGCTGTGGACCGGCCGGGCCGCCGACTTCTTCCTGGTCCAGCTGCTCTCCAACGCCGCGAGCGCGCTGGCCTGGACCACCAGCATCGTGCTGCGCTGGCCGCTGCTCGGTGTCGTGGTCGGGCTGGTGCTGCGGCAGGGCACCGGATGGCGGCGCGACCCCGCGCTGCTGCGCGCGTACGGCAGGGGCAGCTGGGTCTGGGTCGGTCAGTACCTGCTGCGGATCGCGGTGTACGCGCCGCTGTGGGCAGCCGGACAGGTGGTCGCGCTCGGCGTCGCCCGGGTCGCGCTGAGCTGGCCGCTGATCGCCGCCTGCCTGGCCGCCAGCTGGTGGGTGGTACGCCGCGCCCTACCACCCGGCCACCCCGGCCTGCGGCATCCCGTACCAGAGGAGAGGCACCCCGTACCGGACACGACCTCTTAGCCTTTCGTGCCGCCGGCGGTGAGGCCGGCGACCAGGTGCCGCTGGGCGAAGAAGAACACCACCCCGGCCGGCACCGTCACCAGCACCGCCGCCGCGGTCAGGTACTCCCACTGCGCGTTGAACCGCGGCACGAACTGCTGCATCCCGTACGCCAGCGTGAACCGGTTGTCGGTCTGGATGAACGACGACGCGTACGCCACCTCCCCCCACGCCGTGAGGAAGGTGTAGAACGCGGTGACCGCCAGCCCGGGGCGGGCCAGCGGCACCACCACCCGCCAGAAGGTGGCGAACGGCCCGAGCCCGTCCAGCGCGGCGGCCTCGTCCAGCTCGCGCGGGATGGTGTCGAAGTAGCCCTTCAGCATCCACGCGCAGAACGGCACCGCCACGGTCAGGTACGCGATCACCAGCGACGTCAGCGTGTTGATCAACCCGAGCCGGGCCATGATCACGTAGATCGGCACGATCAGGATCGCCACCGGGAACATCTGGGTGACCAGGAAGACCCACAGCAGCGTGCGCCGGCCGGGGAAGTTGAAGCGGGACACCGCGTACCCGGTGGTGGCGGACAGGAAGATCCCGGTGAGCATGGTGAACGCGGCGACGATCACCGAGTTGGCGAACCAGCGCGGGAAGTTGGTCTCGGTCAGCACGTGTACGTAGTTGGCCAGCGTCGGATCCTGGACCAGGCTCAGCTCTGAACTCTGCACCGCGTACCCGGGTTTGAAGGACGACAGCAGCACCCAGGCGATCGGGAACAGCGCGATGAACGACGCCACGATCAGGGTGCCGTGCAGCAGCACCGAGCTGGCCCGGCCGCGCTGTCCACGCCGGCGCCCCACAGCGGCCGGCCGGGTGACCACCTCGGCGGTACGTACCGCCGTCTCCGGCATCACGGTCTCGGCCATGTCACCACACCTCTCCCTGCTTGCGCAGCACACGCCGGTACGTCAACGCGAAGACCAGCAGGATCGACAGGATCAGCACGCCGTACGTCGCGGCGAGGGAGTAGTTGCGCAGCCCTTCGAACGCGGCCCGGTACGCCCCGGTCACCAGGATCTCGGTCTGCCCGGCGGGCTGCCCGGCGGTGACCAGGAAGATGATCGGGAACATGTTGAACGTCCAGATGGTGCCGAGCAGGACCACGGTCATGCTGACCGGCCGCAGCCCGGGCAGGGTGACGTTGACGAACCGCTGCCAGGGCGAGGCGCCGTCCATCTCGGCGGCCTCGTACAGCTCGGACGGGATCGCCTGCATGCCGCCCAGCAGCGCCACCATCATGAACGGCACCCCGAGCCAGATGTTGGTGACGATCGCGGTGAACAGCGCCGTGGACTGGTGGGCGAACCACTCCACCGGGTCCGCGCCGACCATCCGCAGCAGCGAGTTGAAGACCCCGAACTTCTCGTTGAACAGGAACTTCCAGGCGAACGCCACCACGAACGCCGGCACCGCCCACGGCAGCACCAGCAGCACCCGGTAGACACCCCGGCCGGCCAACCGCCGGTTGAGCAGCGTGGCCAGCCCGAGCCCGATCGAGTAGTGGAACACCACGCAGGCGACCGTCCAGACCAGCGTCACCCAGAACCACTGCCAGAATTCGCCGACCTCGCCGGTGAGCACCCGGGTGTAGTTGTCCAGCCCGACGTACTCCCAGGCATCGGGGTTGGGGTGGCACTCCTGGCCGCCGCCGAGCGTCCTGGTGCAGATCTCCTCGCGCTGGTTGGACTCGTTGAGGTCCGTCAGCGACATCCAGACGCCGCGTACCAGCGGATAGAAGATCAGTACGCCGAGCACCACCGTCACCGGCAGCACCATCGCCCAGGCGTACCAGTGGCGGTCCCAGCTGCGGCGCAGCCACCCGCGCCGGCCCGGTGTGGACCGGCGCGGGGACTGCTCGGATGCTTCCGTCGCCATGGCGTCAGGCGCTGTACTTCGGGACGACCTCGGACTTGTACTTGTTGGCGCAGTTGTCCAGCGCGCCCTTCGGGTCCTTGCCCTGCACCAGCACCTCGGTGGCGACCTGGTCCAGCGGGCCGAAGAACTTGCCGCCCTCCGGGATCCACGGACGCGGGGTCGCCGCGTCGAGTACCGGCTTGAACGCCGAGATGATCTCGTTGTTCTTGACGCTGTCCAGCTCGTACGCCGACTTGCGGGTGGGCAGCAGCCCCAGCTCCTCGGCGAGGAACGCCTGCGACTTCGCCAAGCTCATGAAGTCGATGAAGGCGATCGCGGCGTCGGCCTTCGAGTCCGGCATGCCGGACCAGATGACGTAGTTGTGGCCGCCGACCGGGGAGCCGGCGCCCTTGCTGCCGGCCGGCACCGGGGCGACTCCGAGGTTCTCGATACCGCCGAACTTCGGCGCGGTGCGGACGTTGTTGACTTCCCACGGCCCATTGATGATCATGGCGACCTTCTGCTCCTTGAACAGGGTCATCATCGTGCCGTACGAGTCGTTGGCGGGCGGCTTGACCGCGGCGCCGGACGTCACCAGGTCCTGCGCGGTCTTCAGGCCGGCGATGTTGGCGTCGCTGTTGACCACGATCTTCTTGGCGTCGACGTCGACCAGGTCGCCGCCCTCGCCGTAGACGAACGGCAGCAGGAAGTAGCCGCCGGCGTTGATGAACAGCCCGTCCGCGCCGGCCTTCGACTTCACCGCCTGCGCGGCGGTCTTGACCTCCGCCCAGGTCTGCGGCGGCTCGGTGATGCCGGCCTTCTCCAGCAGCGCCTTGTTGTACATCAGCGACAGCGCGTCGGTGACCTGCGGTACGCCGTAGGTCTTGCCGTCGTACTTGTTCGACGACATCGGGGTGTCCATGAAGTCGGACTCCTGCTTGAGCAGGGCGCTGCCGTCCAGGGCGTACAGGTAGCCGAGGGAGGCGAACTCGGGCACCCAGGCGACCTCGGCGCGCAGGATGTCGGGCGCGCCCTGCTTCGCCTCGGCGGCGGTCTTGAACTTGTTCTGGGCGTCGCCGAACGGCACCGACTGGTAGTTGATCTTCACGTTCGGATACGTCTCGTTGAACTGCTCGATCAGCTTCTTGAACGCCGGTCCCTCGTTCTTCGGGTCCGAGGTGTCCCACCAGGTCAGCTCGGCCTTCAGCGACTTCGGGTCGGTCTTGGGCTCCTCGCCGCCACCGCCGTCGCCGCCGCATCCGGCGAGCACTAGGGCGAGCGCGGCGAGCCCCGCGGTGCCTGTGGTGACGGCCCTGGCAAGGCTTCTGGTGAACGGTCTTCTGCTAGCTGGGGGCATCTGGGCTCCTCGATCTGATCCTGGGTACGTGAGGCCGCCTGGGGTCCCTACACGACCACCTGTGGCCCCCGTCACCGCGTGAATGTAGCAGGGTTGTTTCAAGAATTGGAAGTTCTTGCGTGTTCTTGCGGGAATTTAGCAACGACCCGGCAACCTGAGTTACTGTCTCGTCATGCGTGCACGACTGTCCGATGTCGCCAAACAGGCCGGCGTCAGCGAAGCGACGGTCTCCCGGGTGCTCAACGACCGCCCTGGAGTCAAGGCCGAGACCCGGCAGGCGGTGCTCACCGCGCTGGACGTACTGGGATTCGAGCGGCCGGCCCAGCTCCGCAAGCGCAGCGCCGGCCTGGTCGGGCTGATCGTCCCCGAGCTGGACAACCCGATCTTCCCGGCGTTCGCGCAGGCGATCGAGTCGGCGCTGGCCCAGCACGGGTACACCCCGGTGCTGTGCAGCCAGACCAAAGGCGGCGTCCCCGAGGACGAGTACGTCGAGATGCTGCTGGACCGCAACGTCTCCGGGATCATCTTCGTCTCCGGCCTGCACGCCGACACCAGCGCCGACCCCGAGCGCTACCGGCGACTGGTCGCCCGGCGGCTGCCGATCGTACTGATCAACGGTTTCCTTCCGGAGCTCGCCGCGCCGTTCATGTCCACCGACGACAAGGCGGCGGGCGAGATGGCGGTCAACCACCTGGTGGCGCTCGGGCACCGGCGGATCGGGCTGATCAGCGGACACACCCGGTACCTGCCGGTGCAGCGCAAGATGACCGGCTACCGGGCGGCGATGCGGGCGCTGGTCGGCGCCGCCGACTCCGAGCTGGACGAGCTGATCGAGCTGTCCCTGTTCTTCGGCGTCGAGGGCGGTCAGGCGGCCGCGTCCCGGCTGCTGGACAAGGGCGCCACCGGCATCGTCTGCGGCTCCGACCTGATGGCGCTGGGCGCGGTCCGGGCGGTACGCCAGCACGGCATGGCCGTACCGGGCGACGTCTCCGTGGTCGGGTACGACGACTCCACCCTGATGGCGTTCACCGATCCGCCGCTGACCACGGTCCGGCAGCCGATGCCGCAGATGGCGGTCGCCGCGGTGCGCGCCCTGGTCGACGAGATCCAGGGCACCCCGGCGCCGCACTCGGAGTACCTGTTCCGCCCCGAGTTGATCGTCCGCGGCTCCACCGGCGCCGCCCCGGTACGCCGGGAGCCGGCCCCCGCCGAGATCGTCGGCTGAGGCCAGCCCCGGGGCCGGGCCAGGTGGCCGGGCCAGGTGGCCGGGCCAGGTGGCCGGGTCAGGTGGCCGGGTCAGGTGCGGAAGACCTCGTCGTAGCTGGCCGAGCAGGCTGAGCCGGTGTGGCGTACCCGGTTGGCGCCGGTCTCCCAGATCACCTGGGAGCCGTACCGCTTGAGGTACTTGTATTCGAACGTGGTGTCCTTCGGCAGGTTCACCGCGCCCCGCCAGATCGGGTAGGTCTGCGCGGACAGCGGTACGGCGCCCGCCGGGTTCCAGTTGCCGAGCTCGGGACGGTTGCCGACCACGTACACGTTCTCGCCCCAGACGGTGTACGCCTCCACAGCGAAGTTCACGCTGACCGAGCCGCAGCCGGTGACCCGGGCGTCGACGTGCAGCGCGAGCATCGCGTTCGCCGGGATTGTCGCGGTGAACCGCCCGCCGGAGTCCACCTGGTACGTGTTCCCGGTGCAGCTGCCGCCGCTGACGTCGCCGCCCGCCACGTCGCAGTAGAGCCCCGCCGGCAGGTCGGTCTGGAAGGTGCGGCTCAGCGCCCCGCTGGCGCGGTTGAAGGCGACATACCCTTTGCCGGTACGCCCGAAGCCGATCTGGTTCGACCCGTTGCTCCACCAGTTGCTGACCCCGGTGCCGCTGACCGTGTTGCGGAAGCCGACCAGGTTGGCGGTGGTCCGCCACCGGTGCTCGCAGACCCAGCCGTTGCCGCAGCTGACCGCCGTGGTGGTGCCGTCGCTGCTGGTCGGCGGCCCCTGGTCGTGGCCGGAGAAGCCGAAGCTGGACATCACCTTGGGTACGCCGTACGGCCACGCCAGCATGAACGCTTCCGCGAGCGCGTAGTTGGTGCCGTCGCGGTACGTCAGCTTGGCCCTGCCGTTGCGCTGCGTGTCGTGGTTGTCGATGAACGCCACCGCGTCCTCGCTGGCCAGCAGCATGGAGCCCGCGACGTTGTTGAGGTTGCCGAGGTTGCCGTCCCGGAAGGCGTTGCCGACCACGTCGCCGTACCGGAATTCGGTGACGTCGCCGATGCCCGCGTACTCGGTCGGGCTGGGCTCACCGGGGCCGCCCTCGATGACCTCCTGGTAGAGGTATCTGCCGGCCGGGTAGATCGCCTGCAGGTCGGCGACCGGCATGTGCTTGGCGGCGTCGACCCGGAACCCGTCGACCCCGAGCGAGACCAGGTCCTGCAGGTACGCGGCGAGCTTGCCGCGTACGTACCCGGACTCGGTCTTCAGGTCGGACAGGTCGACCAGCTCGCAGTTCTGGATCTCCCAGCGGTCGCCCCAGTTGGCGATGTCGTCGTTGCCGTTGCGGCCGCAGTGGTGGAAGTCGTCGTACCCGTACGGCACCGCCGGGTAGCCGTAGTGGCTGTACGACGAGCCGCCGCTGCCGGGGCCGGTGGAGCCGCCGCCGGCCATGTGGTTGACCACCGCGTCGACGTAGATCTTGACGCCGGCGTTGTGGCAGGTCTGCACCATGTTCGCGAAGGCGGCGCGGTCGCCGCGGCGGGAGACCAGCTGGTAACTGACGGGCTGGTAGTCCTGCCACCAGGGGTAGCCCTGTCCCGGCAGTACGACGTGCTCCTGCGGTGGGGAGACCTGCACCCCGCCGAAGCCCTTGGGCCCGAGCACGTTGCTGCACTCGCTCGCGATCGACGCCCACGGCCATTCGAAGAGATGGACGATCACGTCCTTGGCGCCGGGTGTCCCCGGGTACGCCTGGGCCGGCGGAGCGGCCGGGGGCGCGGCGACGCTCACCAGGCCGGCGGCGAGTCCGAGGAGCAGCGTGACGAGCATGCGCCCCGGGACTTCGCGGGGAGACCTCGTCGGCGGTACGGATGTTCTGGACAGCGCGGGCGGCGCGGGTGTTCTGGGCAGCGCGGACATGGCGGCGACCTTCCTCGCGGAGGGATGGAACGCGAGGCCGGACCTACCAGCCGAGGTAGGGCCGGTCGGGAACTTGCCGTACACCGCAAGCACTTGCGAAATTTTCTGAAAGCTACCAGTAGATTACGAAGGTGTAAAGGGAGACAGCGGTACGGCCAGCGGCGGGGGTCACCGCTGGCCGTACCTCATGACGGGTTACGCGGGCAGGTCGGGGAACCTCGCCCTGATGTTGTTCCCGGCGCTGATCCACTGGCCACAGCGGTACTCGCCGAACTTGTTCTTCGGGTCTCCGTACCGCCGGATCTCGAAGTGCAGGTGCGGGCCGGTGGCGTTACCCGACTCGCCCATCCGGCCGATCCGTTCGCCGCGGGAGACCTGGCGGCCGACGTTGTACCGGATGCTGTAGAGGTGCGCGTAGTACGTCCGGTAGCCGTGCGGGTGGTCGACGATGACGAGCCTGCCGTACCCGCCGCTCCAGCCGGCGAACACCACCTTGCCCCGGTACGCCGCCTTGATCGGCGTCGTCTTGGCGTTGGCGATGTCGATAGCGGGGTGGCTGTCGGCGTAGCCGCTGCAGCGCCAGTTGAACAGTGAGGTGACGGTCCCGGAGGTGGGCCAGTGCATCGCCCCGTACGCGGCGAGGGCCGGCGAGGGGGCCGCCGCGACGGCGACGCCGCTGGCGAACATCGCCAGTGCGGCGAACAGGATCACCAGCCGGGTGCTGGCCCAGGTCTTGAGAATGGTCGTCATACAGGTGCCTCCGCTTCTGTGGTGTGCCACGGAACCTGCATGATGGACAGCGGCCCTTACCGATCGCTGACGGACCGCTCGCAGACAGGCGGTCAGCGGCTGAGCCACGCGGTGGTGTCCGGTGGCAGCACCCAGCCGCCGGGACCGGCCGCCGGCGCATCCCGGGTGACGGGCCCGCTGGCGAGCAGGAGGTTGCCGTAGTCGGGTAGCCGTACGGGTGCCTGGCCGAGGTTGACGGCGCAGACCAGACCCGGGTCGCGGGCGAAGACCACCGTGCCGCCGGGGGACGGCAGCCAGTCCAGGTCGCCGTCGCCGAGAGCCGGGTGCTCCCGGCGTAGCCGCAGCGCGGTGCGGTACAGCGTCAGCATCGAGCCCGGGTCGTCGTGCTGCGCCGCGACCGACAGCTCCCGCCAGGCCCCGGGCTGGGGCAGCCACGAGCCGCCCGGGCCGAAGCCGTACGGCGGATCGGTGCCCTCCCACGGGATCGGGACGCGGCAGCCGTCCCTGCCCCGTTCGGTGTGACCCGAGCGTTCCCAGACCGGGTCCCGCAGCAGCTCCTCGGGCAGGTCGGTCACCTCGGGCAGCCCCAACTCCTCGCCCTGGTAGAGGTACGCCGAGCCGGGCAGCGCAAGCATCAGCAGGGTGGCCGCGCGCGCCCGCCGCAGCCCGCGGGAACCGCCGCCGTACCGGGTGACGTGGCGGGTCACGTCGTGGTTGGAGAGCACCCAGGTGGTGGGCGCCCCGACGGCGGCGGTCGCCGCCAGGGAGCCGTCGATCACCCGGCGCAGCGCGGCCGGGTCCCAGTCGGTGGTGAGGTACTCGAAGTTGAACGCCTGGTGCAGCTCGTCCGGGCGTACGTACGCGGCGAGCCGCTCGGGGCCCGGCACCCAGGCCTCGGCGACCGCGATCCGCTCCCCCGGGTAGCTGTCGAGCACCTTGCGCCAGGTCCGGTAGATCTCGTGTACGCCGTCCTGGTCGAAGTACGGCAGCGGGTCGACGCCGAGCAGCTTGATCTGCCCGCCGCGCCCCGCGTCGGAGAATTCCGGGTCCTTCACCATCCCGTGCGCCACGTCGACCCGGAAGCCGTCCACCCCACGGTCGAGCCAGAACCGCAGGACGTCCAGGAACTCCTCCCGTACCACCGGGTTCTCCCAGTTGAGATCGGGCTGCTCGGGCGCGAAGAGATGCAGGTACCACTCACCGTCCTCGGCGCGGGTCCAGGCCGGGCCGCCGAACACCGACTCCCAGTCGTTGGGCGGCAGGTCGCCGGCCTCGCCCTTTCCGGGGCGGAGCAGGTAGCGGTCCCGGGCCGCGCTGCCGGGGCCGTCGGCGAGCGCCGAGACGAACCACGGATGCGCGGACGAGGAGTGGTTCGGCACGATGTCGACGATCACCCGCAGGTCGAGCCGGTGCGCCTCGGCGCGCAGCGCGTCGAAGTCGGCGAGCGAGCCGAACATCGGGTCCACGTCGCGGTAGTCGGCCACGTCGTAGCCGCCGTCGGCCATCGGCGAGACGTAGAACGGTGTGATCCACAGCGCGTCGACGCCCAGCTCACGCAGGTGCGGCAGGCGTTCCCGGATCCCGGCGAGGTCGCCGATCCCGTCGCCGTCCGCGTCGGCGAAGCTACGGACGTACACCTGGTAGATCACCGCGTCCCGCCACCAGCGGGACGATCCCCCGGACGCCGAATTCGCCGAGTACGCCATGGCAGCTCCCAGGGTGACAAGTCGGGTGCGGATGGCTGGACAGTATCGGCCCGCGAAACTCCTTGCAAGTCTTGCAGCAAACACTGCCTTGGCCTTGCAGAAAGCCCTCTTGCAGGAAGCCCCTCGCGGGGAGCCCCCCGCGGGGCCCCGGTGAGATCAGCGCAGGATGCCCGCGGCCCGGGCGGCACGCAGCCAGGACGGGAACTCCCCGAGCAGCCGGTCGTACAGCTCGGCGTCGCCGACCTGGTCGATGTCGTCCAACGCGAAGAATCCGGCGTTGTCGACGACCCGGCCGTCCATCTCGTCGAGCGTGCGCAGCACACCGTAGTTCGCCCGCCCCAGACCGACGAACTGCCAGAAGGCAGGCAACCGGGACGCGTCCCGCATCAGCGCGGCGATCTCCCGCTTCTTGGCGAAACCGCCGTCGGTGAAGAACACCACCAGGGTCGGGCCGCCGACCGGTCGCAGCGTGGAGATGATGTCGCGCATCACCGGCAGCTCGTCGTTGCGGCCGCCGATGGCGCGGTAGTCGATGCCCGCGTGGACGCCCTCCAGGTGCAGGAACGTCCGCGACCACTCCTCACCGTGCTCGACGGTGATGTCGGGCAGCTTCACGAACGACAGCGCGTACAGGTACGCCTCCAGGGTGCCGTCGTCGTCGAGCTGAGTGGCCACCGGGATCATCCGCTCCACCACCCGGTGCACCACCCCGGTGTGGTACTGCTTCCTCATACTGAGCGTCTTGTCGATCACGAGGACCACCCGGGCGCGGACCCCGGCGGCGTTCTTGGTGGTCAGCACCTTGGCGACCTCGCGCTTGCGCAGGTCGAGCTTCGCCCGCTTCTCCAGCGAGAGCTTCGCCTCACCGGGAACGGTGCGCAGCGGGGGTACGGGGTCCACCGGCGCCGGTTCCTCCGCCGCCTGGTCATCGACACTGACACCGTCATCGACACTGACCCCGTGATCGGTGACCAGCGCCGCGAACCCACCCGCATAGCCTTGCCCGACCGCCCGCACCTTCCACCCGGCATCGCGCCGGTACAGCTCGAGTGCGATGACCACCGACTCGTCACCGAGCCCCTCGATCACGTACTCGTAGAGGGTGTTGCCCGATCCGTCGGAGACCCTGGCGACCGGCGACGAGAACCGCCCGAAGGTGGCACCTGGATCGTCCAGTGTGATCACCACCCTGATCCCGACGATGTCACCCGGTACCGCGCCGGGCGAGACGGCGAGCATTGCCGGGACACCCGTACGCAGCTCCACCCCGGGCGCGGCCGGCTGGTTGAAGAACACGAAGTCGGCATCAGAGCGGACCGTGCCCGCCTCGGTCACCAACAGCGCGGAGACGTCGGCGGCGCCGGCGAACCGTACCGACACGGCGACCTCCGAGACCGCCAGCGGACCGTTCTGTCCCTTGACAAGTGAACCGCCCACCAAGACTCCTCGCCGTCT
This sequence comes from Micromonosporaceae bacterium, assembly GCA_050701695.1. Taxonomy (GTDB): domain Bacteria; phylum Actinomycetota; class Actinomycetes; order Mycobacteriales; family Micromonosporaceae; genus WHSM01. The sequence goes on along the minus strand of JBOGDE010000038.1, from coordinate 13,408 downwards.
CTCGTCACGCTCAGCACCACCTGTTCGGCGGTGTGCAGCCTATCGGGCACGGACCACCCCACCTTCGCCCACCGCAGCCTCAGGGGTGACATTCCGTCACCGTGGGAGATAACGGGTCGGTAACGTCGCCACGCGCGCCGAACTGGTGGACTCACCCTCCCCGCAGTGCCGGGGACCGTGCGTAACATCAGGTCATGGCGTCCGGCCCCGCGCCAAGCGACGAGATCGAGATCCGGTTGCTCGGCAACTTCGAACTCGCTCGCCAGGGCGTACCCATCAACGTGGCAGGTGATCGGCCGAGGGCCGTACTCACCGCCCTGGCCCTGGCCGCCGGTGAGGTCGTCGCGGCTGACGCGCTCGCGGACGCCGTGTGGTGGGACGGGCTACCGGGAGATCCCCGCGGCGGTCTGCAGAATCTGGTGACCCGGCTGCGGAGACTGCTCGGAGCCGACGTGATCAAGACTTCGGCACGCGGCTACTCCCTCGGCGTCTCCGCCGGGCAGGTGGACGCGGTGCGGTTCGTGCGACTCGTGGCGGCCGCCGGCGACGCCCGGGCCGCGGGCGATCCGGAGACATCCCGGAACCTGCTCGCCCAGGCCCTACGACTGTGGCGCGGCGAACCTCTCACCGGGGTGACCTCGGAGGTGCTGCGGGACCGCGAGGCGCCGACGTTGACCGAGCGGTATCTCAGTGCGGTCGAGCAGCGGGTCGACCTCGACCTGGCCGCCGGTCACAGCAACGGCCTGGCCTCCGAACTGATGGCGCTCACCGCCCGGCATCCGCTGCGGGAGTCGCTGTGGGCGCGGCTGCTCCACGTGCTGCACGCGCAGGGCCGCCAGTCAGAAGCCCTCGAGGCCTACCACCTGGTACGCAGCCGGCTCGCCGACGAGCTCGGAGTCGACCCCTCCGCCGAGCTGCAACACACCTACCAGGCCATCCTCGCCGCGGACGTGGCCAGCCACCCGGCGACCGCCTCCGCGCAGGTCTCCACCGACACCACACCGGCAACCGACCGCGCCACGCCGCCGCGACAACTGCCACCGAACGCCTCCGGATTCGTCGGCCGCGCACAGGAGCTCGCCGCCCTCGACGGGGCGTACCAGAAGCTCCTCACCAGTGGGCAACTGGACCGGCAGATGGTCACGGTGATCCACGGCCCTGGCGGCGTAGGCAAGACCGCCCTGGCCGTACGGTGGGCCTACGGCATGGCCGAGCACTTCCCCGACGGGCAGCTCTACCTCGACCTTCGGGGCTACGGCCCTGGTGAAACGGTCACGCCTTCGGCCGCGCTGAGCTCGGTGTTGCGGGCGCTCGGCGTACAGGACGCGGCCGTGCCCGTCGCCGCCGAGGAGCGGGCGGCCATGCTACGCACCATGCTCGCGGATCGCCGGGTACTTATGGTGCTCGACAACGCCAACTCCCCCGACCAGGTCCGGCCGCTGCTGCCCGGATCGGACAGCGTCGTGCTGATCACCAGCCGCAGCCGGCTGCGAGGGCTGAGCAGTCGCGAGGGCGCCATGTCGCTGCCGCTGCGGGAGATGAACGACGCCGACGCCCGGCAGCTGCTGGCCGAGACCGTCGGCACCACGCGGGTCAGCCAGCAACCGGAGGCCGCCACCGAGCTCGCCGCACTGTGCGGCCGGCTGCCGCTCGCACTACGGATAACGGCCCACCTGGCTTCCCAGTACAGCGACCTTCCGCTCGCCGATCTCGCCGCCGAGCTCCGCAGTCAGCGCCTCGACCTGCTCGCTGACCTCGCCGATCCCAGGGCCGACCCGCGAGCGGTCTTCTCCTGGTCGTACCAGGCGCTTGCGGCTGACGACGCGCGGGTGTTCCGGTTGCTCAGCCTGATGCCGGGAGACACCATCGGCGTCCCGGCCGCCGCGGTGCTGCTCGACAGTGTCCCGGGGCACAGCCGCAAGGCGCTGGACAGCGTCCCGGGGCAGACCCGCAAGGTGCTCGACCGGCTGGTGGCGGTGCACCTGTTGGAGTCGCCGCGTCCCGGACGCTACCGGTTCCACGAACTGCTGCGGGTGTACGCGGCGGAGCGCACCGAGGCCGAGGACTCCGCAACGGACCGCGCCGCCGCACTGCACCGGGTCCTCATGTGGTACGCCGCGGCGAGCAACGCCGCGGTGCAGGCCCTTCGCCCGGGACTGACCTACTACGAGGATGCCGAGAAGCAGCACGTCGATCAGGTGCCCCGGTTCGCTGACGCCACCCAGGCGCTGGACTGGTACGACGTGGAGAACGACTCCATGATCGCGGCAGTCCGGCGGGCCGCGGAGGCGGGGGAACACCACATCACCTTCCGGCTGGCCATCAACATCATGAACGGGTTCGTCCTCAACCGCCCACTGTGGCAGCACGGCCTTGCCATATGCGAGATCGGCCTGGCCGCGGCCCGCCGTACCGGAGACGCCCAGGCCGAGGCCGCGCTGCTGTGCGGCACCGGCAACATCCGGTCATTTCTGGCCGCCGACGACGAGGCACTGCGCGACTACCAGCGTGCGCTCGAGCTCTACCGGGCATGCGGCGCCCGGGCGCAGGAAGGCATGGCGCTGGCAATGATCGCCACGGTGCTCGGCGCCGGCCAGAGTCACGAGCAGGCGATTCCGCTTTTCGAGCAGGCCGTCGCCATCGCCCGGGAGCGCCACGACGAGTCCCGCGAGGCGCATGCGCTGAACAACATGGCGATCAGCTACCTCGGGCTCGGTCGCATCGCCGAATCCATCGTGGCCTCGCAGCGCGCCATCGAGATCCGCCGCAAGCACCACCACCGCCGCGGCAGCGCGTACTGCCTCGACAATCTGGGCGACGCGTACTACGCGCAGGGTGAGTACGAGCGCGCCGCGGACTGTTACCGCGAGGCGCTCGTCATCGCCCGGGAGCTGCGGGACCCGCGGGCCGAAGGTATCTACCTCGCGAACCTGGCGAGGGCCGAGATCCGCCTCGCCGACCCCGCCGACACGGCCCGCCGGAGTGAGCTGACCGCGACCGCGCGCCGCGCCTCGGAGACCCTGGCCGGGCTACCCGACACCGAGTCCCACCGGATCCAGGATCTCCTCCACAAGGCCTTCCCCGACCTCGACGAAGCCTGGCCCGCGACCCCCTGAACCTCCGCCACAGACCGGTGAGACTGCGGGTCATCCGCCGCCTCCGAGGTAGTCGCCGTAGGGGGTATCCGTGTAGCTGAAGCCAGGGGTGGATACCGGAGGCGATGAGTCAACCTCCGCCGCCGAACACGATGTTGAACAGGCGCACGAAGCCCTCCGGGATCAGCTTTCGAGGATTCCTGCTACCGCTCGGGAAATTTGCGTGCGGCCGACGGTATCTCTGGTCCATGTGGGCATCGCTGAGCCGCTGGTCGAGCATCTTGTCGACCATCCGGGTGTACGCCTTGTAGGTCGACGGATCAGCCTTCCCCAGCTTGTCTCGGCCGATGCTGCGGGAGAGAAAGTGGAACGCGAACTGGTGGGGCTCGAACGCGTCGTGGTACCGCCCGAAGTGCTCCCACCACGACAGGCTGGGGCGCGCCGAGTCCTGGATCCTGGCCACCTTGGGCTGCCGCGTCCGCTGGTACGCCCCGAGCGCGGCGCCGAGGTCACCGGGGTGGTCGGTCAGCGCGGCGGCGAGCGCGACCGCGTCCTCCATCGCCATCTTGGTGCCGGAGCCGACCGAGAAGTGCGCCGCGTGCGCCGCGTCGCCCAGCAGCGCCACCTTGCCGTGCCGCCACGACCTGGTACGCCAGGTCCGGAAGTTGCCCCAGCGCGAGTTGTTCACCAGCAGCGGGCTGCCGTCGATCTGCTCCGCGAACAGCTTCTCCAGGTACCCCCTGGTCTTCTGGTCACTCGGCCCGGGCGGCTGGCTGACGTCGAACTCGTCCAGCCCGGCGGCGCGCCAGGACGCTTCGTCGGTCTCGACGATGAAGGTGCTGGCCTCCGTGCTGATCGGGTAGCCGTGCACCGCGAACACCCCGTGCGGCCCGCGCTGGTGCACGAAGGTCAACCCGTCGAACAGGTAGCTGGTACCGAACCAGATGAACTTCGCGGTCGCCACCTCGACCCGCGGGCCGAAGGCGTCGGCCAGCTCACCCCGGATCCGGGAGTTCGAGCCGTCCGCCGCGACGATCAGGTCGTAGTCGGCCAGCGCGGCCAGACCCGGGATCTCGGTGGAGAACCGCAGGTCGACCCCGACCTCGGCGGCTCGCCGCTGCAACAGTGCCAGCAGCGTCCGGCGGGTGATCGCGGCCATCCCGTTGCCGCCGCAGCGCAGCCGGTGGCCCTTGAGACGTACCTCGATCTGGTCCCAGTGCCGGCCGTCGTCGCGCAGCCCACGGCGCAGCACCGGATCGGCCTGATGGATCGCGGCCAGGGTGGCGTCGGAGAACACCACGCCGAAGCCGAAGGTGTCGTCCGGCCGGTTCCGCTCGAAGACGGTCACCTCGACCGCGGGGGCGGCCTGCTTGATCAGGGTGGCGAAGAACAACCCGCCCGGCCCGCCTCCGACGCACGCGATCCGCCGCACACCCACCTCCTTATGTGTCAATCCTAGTACGATCGTCTGTCATATGAAACGGTATGGGTCGAAGGCCAGGCGGCTGGTTCGCCGGCGCGGGAGGAGGTGGCGTGAGGCCCCGATCGATCGTGTTCGACCTCTTCGGCGACTACATCCGGTACCACGGCGGGGCGATCCGGCTGCGCGCGCTGAGCGAGCTGATGGCCTGTTTCGGCGTCGGCGAGAGCACCGTACGGGTGGTGGTGGCGCGGCTGCGTAAGGAAGGCTGGTTCGACGCCCGCAGGGACGGCCGGGAGACCCTGTACACGCTCAACCCCAAGAGCCTCCGGATGCTCGACGAGGGACGCGACCGGATCCTCCACCGGGTACGCGAGGAATGGGACCGGCGCTGGCACATGGTCATCTACTCGGTGCCCGAGTCCGAGCGGGCGGTGCGGGACCATATCCGCAAGGAGCTCGCCTGGCTCGGCTTCGGGCCACTGGCGCCCTCGACGTACATCTCGCCACACGACCGGCTGCGGCAGGTCCGGGAGGCTTTCGCCGACCAGCCGATGGTGCGCCTCGACCTGCTGCGCTGCGAGTCCGCGGGCCTGCCGGTCGACCGGGAGATGGCCGCCCGGTGCTGGGATCTCGAGTCGCTCGACAGGGACTACCGGGAGCTGTTGCGCACGTACCGGGCCCGGATGCCGGAGTACCGCGCGGGGCGGCTCAGCCCGAAGGATGCGCTCGTCGAGCGGATGCAACTCACGTACGACTACCGCAAGTTCCCGTTCCGGGACCCCGACCTGCCGCGGGAACTGCTACCCGCTGGCTGGACCGGGCGAGAAGCTCACGACATGTTCATCGAAGCGCACGACCTGCTGCAAGCGCCTGCCGAGGAGTTCTTCCATGCGTCGGCCCGCACCGCTCAGGCGGGCAGCGGTGCGGGCCGACGGGCTGGAGCGGGGACGGCCTAGCTGAACTGGCAGCAGATGTTGTATCCGCGGGCCATCCAGAAGTTCGTCGGAATCGGATTTTCCAGGGTGTAGTCACCGACGCTCTTGGCCGCGGCCGTGTGGTAGCCGGGGCGGTATTCGAAGTGGGTGTGAGCGGCCCCGGAAGACGAGATGCCCCGCCAATCCTCGACGCCCACCTTCTGTCCTTTACTGACGGTGGTGCCGACACCGACACCGGGGTTGAGATGCAGGTAGACGATGGTCACGTTGAGGCTGGAGTTGTAGATCGCCAGGGTGGACAGCCCGCTGCCGCCGCGGTAACCCTCCGTCTTGCGGACCACCCTCCCGGAAATCAGCGAGTAGACCGGCGCGCCGACGTACCGCGCAATGTCGACCCCCTCGTGACGACCCGCGGTGTTCAGGTACCCGTCGAAGTACGCGGTGATGTGGGCCCCACTGCTCTTGTACAGGCCGTACTCCAGGTTGGTGTTCCCGGACAGCCCGAAACGGTGGCCGGCGTTTTCGTTCTTGAGCGCGGGGCGGAGGTTGCCCTTGCCCCCCGGCGAGAAGTTGTCGATGGCCCCGGAGTAGCTGCTCTTGAAGAAGACGGTGACCGGGTACGACCTGCGGTTCCATGCCGAGGCCGCGTTGTTCTTCACGCACTGCCCCCGACCGGAACCGGAGCTGACGTACTTGATGCAACCTGTGCCGGTGCCGTAGTTCGAGACCGACCCCGAGAAGTCTCTCAGCGACCCTTGGTTGTCGCTGTTGTAGTAGAGGCAGAACTCTCCGCTCTCACACACGCCGTTCCCTGCGGTCGCCGCCAGTGCCGGCGGCGCGGCGATCAAGAGGGTCCCGCTCAGCAACGCCGCGCCGAGCGCGGCGAACGCAACCTTTTTCACGACAAACTCCTCCTCGGTCCGTCGGGCGCGGGGCGCGCCGGGTGACGGACCCTACCGAGGCTCCGTATACGCGGCGTACATTCACGAATCCGGTCGCCAGGCTGCTGCTCGGCGTCGACCCTCAGCGTCAGGACACTGGGAGACGGGCGTGCCGGTGTGGCGTGACCTGCCGGTCGTGCTCCACGTCGAGGACCGCCACCTCCGGCGCCAGCGGCGGTGGCAGGTCCCGGCTGAGCTCTCGGAGCGTCGCCAGACCGAGGGCGACGGTCGGCTGCCGCGCGCTCCCGCAGCGTACACACGTGAGGATGTGACGCGACGGGGCCGGCGGGTGAAGCGCGATCCGCACCACCTGGTTGTGGGCCGGTACGGGCGCCAGGCGCGGCTCCAGCGCGACGCCGAGCCCGTTGGCGACCAGCGCGGTGACCGCCACCACGTCCTTGGCCTGGTGCGCGATGCGGGGCGAGAACCCGGCGGCGGTGCAGGCGGCCGAGACGATCTGGGCGCAGTCGCTGCTGCCTGGCGCCGCCACGATCCAGGTTTCGTCGGCCGCGTCGACGAGCGCCACGTCCGGTTTGTCGGCGAGCGGGTGATCGGCGGGCACGAACAGGTCCAGCGGTTCCTCCAGCAGTGGCTGCTGCTCGAACTTGGCGTCGTCCGCCGGCGGAGTGCCGGGGCCGGGCACCACGATGGCGATGTCCGTCTCTCCGGCGAGCAGCAGGTCGAACCCTTCCTCGCTCTCCGCCTCGGTGAGGTGTACCGAGAGCCGGGGGTGGGTCGTGCGCAGTCGGCGGGCGGCGGGCGCCAGCAGGGCGGCGATCACCGTGGGGTAGCCGGACATCCGCAGCAGCCCGGCACCGCCGTCGTGGGCAAGCGCCGCGAGGTCGGCTCGGGCGCGTTCCCAGTCGGCGTGCAGTGTGTCCGCGTACGCCACGAGTGCCTGACCCGCCGGAGTAAGGCGGACCCGGCGGCCGTGCGGCGCCAGCAGCGCCACGCCGACCTCCTGCGCGAGCTGACGCAACTGGTGCGACACGGCGGACGGGGTCAGGTGCAGCGCGCCCGCGGCGGCGGTGACGGTGCCGTGTTGGGCCACCATCCGCAGCACGTGGAGGCGACGCAGGTCCACTAAGCCATTCATGCGAAATCCCTACACGGTTTCGTCAAAAAAGTTGAGTTGGACCTCAACGATACCGTGGCGCAGACTCGAAGTCATGACGACGACACAGTTCCCGAACTCACCAGAAGCCTCGCCCACGGTGGTCTCGCGCCACGTCACCTCTGAGGGGGTGCTGGTCTACCTGCGCACCCCTGAGGGTGAGCTGCAGGCCAGGCTGCATCGATGGAGCGGCGGCTCACAGACCGTCCTGGACAGCGGCCGCCGGCCCAGGTGCTCCGTTTCCGACGCAGGTTGACCACTCGCGATGGTCGTAGACGGGTCAACCCGAGCCGGGCCTGCTGACGCTCACCGTCTCTCCGGAGTGCTCATCGAGGACGACGCGGTCGCCCAGCGGCTCCCGCAACTCGACCGTGACGGTGTCGAGGCAGTCGTCGCTCCCGCCGAAGGGAGTCGACGAGGCAACGACCTCCACCCGGACCTCCTGGTCGTTCTCCTTGAGAACCGACACCTCCGGGTCACCGTTGCACGACTCCACCGCCAGCGCGAGGGTCCCGTCATCCGACAACTCTGCTTCCACGACCTTCACCGAGCCGCGCACGGTGAGGTCCTCGAGCAGACGCCAGCCGACAACGATCGCCACCACCAGCACCAGGCCCGCGACAACCAGCAGCACCCAACGGCGAGTACGCCTCTTCTGAGCACCGGCCGACCTGGTCACGGCGGACCCCCGATCATCGTCACCGACCTCACGACTGTACCGCCGCGCGGTCAGCACCCCGGGCCACTCTGCCCGGGGTGCTGGACGACTCGAACATCGGTCAGCTCGTCGCGACGTAGGTGTTCAGCGCGTTGTCCATGCGGTCGGCCCGGGAGAACAGGTCCCGGTCATATGGCCAGAACGGGTCGTAATGCCAGCCCTTGTGGAGGCCGTACGCGGTGTTGCCCCAGAACACCGGACCACCGCTGTCGCCAGGCTCCGCCAGCCGCGCGCCCATCTGCACGAGGTTGCAGTCGTCATTGCTGCAGACGCCGAGCTTGCGTACCTCCTGGCAGTCCTTCTTGCCGTTCTTGCCGTTCTTGCACAGCGACTGCCCGGTGACCGGTGCCCCACGGGCGGAAACGTCGCGCTTGTTCACCTCGGTCGATGTGCTCGACCCCGAGTAGAAGTCGTCGGTTTCGGTCTTGGGCCCGGTGTGCCACTGGAAGTCGCCGTGGGTACCCCGGTACCCGGCCTTGTACGTCAGGCTGTAGCCGTCGTCCGACTGCGAGTTGCCGCAGTGGCCCGCGGTGGAGATCCCTCTGGTGCCGCCTGATGTCTTCGTGCCGAAACCGGAGGTGCAACCGCTGAGGTACTCGCCGCCGTGATGGTAGCTGGAGCTGTCGTCGCCCCCCAGAGCCGAGTGCTTCGACGCCACCACCGTTGCCGTGATCCTGGCCGCTACCGCCCGATCCGCCGACGTCGCCAACCGCTTCCCGGCGACCTCCCGGAGAGCGCCGAGTGCTGCCGTGGCGTGACCGCTCTTCAGCACGACCGCCGTGGTGATCTCACCGGTGGCCGAGTCGAACGAGGTCACGGCATCGCCCACGGCGGGCGAGGCCAGCACGGCGTAATGGACGTCCTCGACGGCCCGTTCGAGTGACAGCTCGGTGTAGCCCCAGCCGCGCTGAACGTCGACCGACACACCCCTGTGGGCGCGGCTGAAGCCAGCGATGATCTCGCGCGCGTCATCGGGAACCTCGCCCGCGAACGCCACCCGGGCGCGGCCGCCGACGATCTCCGCCATCGTGAACGCCTCGGGGTGAGCCTCGCGAATCTCCGCGACCGCCAACGCGAAGTTGTCGTTCCAGGCGTACCGGTCGATGGCGGCATCGAGGGACATGCCGGACTGGTCGGCGAGCGTCTGCAGATCCTGGAGCTCGGCTTCGCTCACCGGATCACCGATCGTCGGCGGCGCGACGTCGGGGATGTCGACGACCGCGTCCGCCGCCGCCGCGCGTACGTCGGCGGATACCGGCGACGCCGGGGTGAGGGCGACGGCCACGAATACGGCTAGCAGAGAAAGGGGAATGGTACGCCTATACCGCATTGGTCCTCCCGTGGGCGGATATCGAGACTCACCTGGGCCAAGGACGCCGGCCCTCCTGGAAAGTACAGCCACTTCTGCATTTCCGATAGCACCAGGAGGCTTTTGTCCTTTTTGGACCTGTGACACCTTCCGCTGTGCAGAAAGGCCCAGGCTCATGGGCGGGTGATCCGTACCAGCAGCGTGCCGACGTTGGCCGGGTGCTCGGGGTCCGATCCGAGCCGTACCATTGCCAGCCAGGTGGTGCCCGGCGCCAGGGCGGGCTCGCTCCAGGCCAGCTGCACGTCGATCGTGCTACCGGCGGCCACCTTGCCGGTCGGGCCGGTCACCGTGAGGTTGCCGTTGTCCGTACCCGGAATCACCGTGGTTGCCAGCCTCACCTGGTCCACCGCCTGCCCGGTGAGCCAGTTCTGCACCATCACCCAGTAACTGCCGGCCTCCGGGGTGGGTAGGGTGCACGCTTCCAGCGCGACCTCCGACGCGCTGCGGCACAGCTCCTCCCCCGCGTCGGGTGCGCCGTCCCCGTCGGCGTCCCGCCCCACGAACAGGTCCAAGTCGCTGGCGGTGGTGTCTGTGATCTCGCTCGCCACCAGCCGGGCCCCGGCCGGTACGTCGACCAGTACGTGCCTGGTGCCGCCCAGCCCGTCGTACGGGTCCAGCGGGGTCGGGTCCTGCTCGATGCTCAGCGTGTCGACGCGGCCCTGCTGCAGCCCGTACACGGTGGCGGTGAAGTCTCTGATCGCGACCGGAGTGGTGACCGGGACGGTGTGCGTACCGGTGGTGCCACCGGCCTCGATCTCGACGTCCTGTGCCGAGCCACCCGGCAGGACGGCGACCGGCAACCGCTGCGCCGGCAGCCCCCGGGCGGTGAACGACACCCCGCCGAAGAGCCAGTCGGTGCCGGTGGCGCCGGACACGTCCGCGGTGATGGTGACGGTCGCCGACGCACCCGCACTGAGCTTGAGCCGGCGCGGCTTCACCGACAGCGCCAGGCCGTCCGGGCCCTGGGTCGCGACGGTCCAGGTGGCGGTACCCCCGGTGGTGTTCTGCACGGTACGGGTCCAGGTGCAGGTGCCGCGGCAGTCCTGCTGGCCGAGGGACGCCAGGTTGAGCCGGGTCGGATCGCCGCCCTCGGCCGGGTCGGCCGCGAGGTAGTCCCCCGCCGGTACGTCCATGACGAGTCCGGCGCGGGCGGCGCGGGTGAGGTCGATCCGGCCGCCGCCCATGTCGAACGGGTCGGCCGCGGTGGCGCCGTCATCCTTGCGTACGTCGGTGGTCCCGGTGCTGGTCAGCGCGGACTGGACCTGCGCCGGGGTCCAGTCCCGCCGTACCGCACGGACCAGGGCGGCGGCACCGGCAGCGTGCGGGCTGGACATCGACGTACCGGAGAGCAGCCCGTACTCGGCCGGCGCGGTCGGGTCGGTGGTGTGCACCGCGGCCAGGATGTCCACCCCGGGCGCGGTGACGTCCGGCTTGATCACCCCGGGTACGGGTGAGTTCGGTCCACGGGAGCTGAATCCGGCCGTCACGTCCCCGTTGGTGTCGGCCTGGCTGATCTGGGTCCCGGAGATGCTCCCGGTGTGGCCGGTGCCGCCGTCTGCCAGCCACGCCTTGAGCGCCGCGCCGTCGGTGAACCCGAGATTCACGGCGGGCAGTTCGTGCGGGTCGGCCACGGTCGACTCGCCCTCGGCCTCGGTGTTGACCAGCACCATGCCGCCGGCGCCGCCGAGCTTGACGTTGCGGCCCTTCTCCAGCCGTGGGTTCACGCCCCGGTCGCAGACCACGATCTGGCCGTCGAACGTGCCGGGGGCGAACGGCGTACCGCACAGCGCGTCGCCGTGGTCGCCGGCGTAGACGATCGGGGCGGGGCCGTACCCGGAGGTGAAGCTCTTGCCGGTGAGGTCGCCGGGTGGGGTGGTGCCGCCGGAGAGATCGACCAGCTGGTTCAGGAACGTACGGTCGTGGGTGCTGGCGCCGACGCTGAGCAGCCACGGCGAGTTGGCGGGCGATCCGACGGTCTCCGGGTTCGGACCGGAGTTGCCGGCCGAGGTGGCGACGAACACGCCGGCCTCCCGGGCGGCCAGGAACGCCAGCGAGTCGTCGTCGTTCCACGGGTCGTTGGGGCCGCCGCCGATGGAGTAGTTGATCACGTCGACCTGGTCCGCGACGGCCTGGTCGATCGCCGCCACCAGAGCCGGCGCCAGGCAGTTGCCGGTGGGCAGACAGCCCTTGTACGTGATCAGGTTGGCGTGCGGCGCCACCCCGGAGAGGTCCCGGGTGATCTCGGTGGTCGGGGCGTGCACGGTGGCCTTCAGCACGTTGCCGCCGGAGGTGCTGGCGGTGTGGCTGCCGTGGCCGTTGTCGTCCTGCGGCCCGGTGCCGGTGAAGTCGTGTACGCCGATCAGCTTGTCGTTGCAGAACGGCGCCCCGGTGGGACCGCACAGTCCGTAGAACTGACCGCGCGGGTTGGCGTGGTCGTAGCCGTCCCCTCCGACATCGGCGAACGACGGGTGGTCGTGGTTGACGCCGGTGTCGACCACACCGATCACCACGCCTTCGCCCCGGGTGCCGGGCTGGCCGCCGGTCGCGGCGCCGGACCAGATCTCGGGCGCACCGATCCAGGTCGGTCCGGCGTCGGTCTGCACCTTGCGGGTGTACGCCCGGCGCACCGACGCCACGCCGGTCGTCCGCGCCACCCGGCCCGCCTCACCCGCGGTCAGAACCAGAGCCATTCCGTGGTACGCGTACCGGTAGCGGAATGTCGGTTTCACGCCCCGGCCCAGTGCCGACGAGACGGTCGCCAGCACCGCGTCCTGCCGGTTGCCGAGGTGCCTCAGGTACGCCCGGCTGGCCGCGCTGTCGACGTCGAGCCGGGTCGCCTTCCGGGCCGCGGGGCTGGTCGCGGGGATCCCGGCGACGCCGCCCCGGTACGCGGCCAGTGGCGGCTCGGCCAGCCGTACCAGATAGGTCGAGCGTTCCGTGGCCGCGCTCGCGACGAGCTGCGGCACGGTGGCGCCCAGCAGGGCGAGGGTGCCCACTACAGCCAGGATCATTGCCTTCGGGGTCCGCATCTGAGCCTCCGACGAGAAAGCCGCTGCCCCCGAGGCATTCAGCGATCATGCCTGTTCAGCCCGCACGCTAGCGGCTTCCGCGAAGAATGGGTAGATGTCAACGCCCGCCGTCCCCGGTACGGGTGGCAGCCGTCGTCCCGCCGACTGAACCTAATAAGCAGTTCAGCACCAGATGGTGGAGCTAAGGGGATTTGAACCCCTGACCCCCTCGTTGCGAACGAGGTGCGCTACCGGACTGCGCCATAGCCCCAGAAGAACCGGGGACAAGGTTAACAGGACACCGGGGCGGTCACCGAATCCGGGCCGTTTTAGAAGTTGGCGGCGCGGGCCTGGTACGCCTGGCCGCGCAGTCCGGGGCCGCGGGGCTCCGGGACCTCGACCGGGCCGGGGGTGGGCCACCACGGGGCATCGGGCTCGCGGGCCTGGGCCTGTGCGGCGCGTCGCGCTTCCTCGATCCGGCGCCGCCGTTCCGCCTCCAGCCGGCGCTCGGCGGCCCGCTGTGCGGCATACCTGCTGGCGACGCGGGCGTGCCGGCGACGGTCGCGGCGGTCGAATAGGACCTGGCGGCGCAGCACGGTGACGTACCAGAGGAGAAGGGTGACGGACACGGCAAGGCCGAGCAGGAAACCGGGGCCGAGCACCGCCGCCGCCGTGGTCTCCACCAGGCACAGGGTGGCGAGGACGCCGAACACCCGGCGACGCCGGCGCTGCCACCAGCGGCGCCGGTCCACCGGATCGCGTGGCCGGGGCACCGCCGGGTCCGGTGCCGGAGCCGGCCCTGCGG
>JBOGDE010000037.1:0-24284 GCA_050701695.1 Micromonosporaceae bacterium | reverse complement strand
CGCCAGGCCCCTAACCGCGGCCGGGCCAGTCCCGGCGGTCAGGCCAGTCATGGAGCGCGTCAGGGGCGGTCGAGGGCGTTGGGCAGGCCAGCGGCGTACGCCTGCTCGTCGGCGAGCTTGGCCGCCTCGAACTCCGGCGGATCGTACAACCGGAACATCTGGACCGGGGGCGCGCCGGAGCCGGCGGCTGCCAGCAGCGCGTTGACCGCGGCCCGGCCGGATTCGTTGGCGCTCTCCATCGTCGCCAGGTCCACATCGGTCTGTACGTAGTCGCCGGCCAGGAACAGGTTCGGGATCCGAGTGCCCGGCTTCGGCCGCTTCTGCCACGAGTTGACCGTGTTGACCAGCAGCGGCTCGTCGTTGGCGTGCTGCCCGGCGGCAGGATCCCAGGCGATCGCGGGGTCGAGGAACCAGGAGTGCAGCAGCCGGTCGGGCAGCACGGACTCGCCGGTGTCCTCCAGGTGCGCCTTCATCTGCGCCCAGACCTCGCGCTGGATCTCCGCGGGGGTGCACCGTTTGGCGGGCCTGCCGTACAGGATGCCGGGGGTGTCCCAGTCGGAGATGTCCACCGACAGGCAGTCGGCGGCGGCGCCGTCGCCGTAGTCGCGCCGGAAGTCGTGGTGGGGCCAGAACTGGCCCTGGGTGAGCGCGGTCAGCGCCCACGGGGCGTCGATGAACGCGACGTGGCCGCGGGTGATGTCGACGGTCTCGCGGAGGTAGATCTGGATGCCGTTCATCCAGTCGGTGTAGAGCTCCCGCATCGCGCCGAGGCTGGGGTCGAGCGCGAGCACGTCGGCCGACCAGAGCAGCCGGGCGCGCTCGGCCGGCATCGCGCAGACGTACCAGTCGGCATCGACCGTGCCGGTCTGGCCCCGCGGGTCGCGTACCCGCGCGGAAATGATCCTGCCACCGCCGACCTGCAACGCCTCGACGGTCTGCCCCACCCGAAATTCCACGCCGAGGGTACGCAGCAGCGCGACCCACGGGTCGATCCAGGCTTCGTTGGTGGGGGCGTTGAGCACCCGGTCCGGCGCGCCGTCGTTGCCGCGGCCCATGATGTTCATCAGGAACGCCTCGGCCATGTTGCCGATGGTGCGGGTGCTGGCGACCTCCTCCTTGGCGGCGACCAGCGCCCGGGTCATGCCGCGGGCGACCACGGTGCGGTACTCCGCGGAGTACTGCTCGGCGCGTACGTAGTCCCACCAGGAGGTCGCCTCCCACTGGCCGTACCGCCGCGCGTCGCAGCTGGTCAGGAACACCATCAGCCGGTTGCTGAAGAACTCGGCCTCCCACGGCTTGATCCCGCGCTGTTTGAGGATCTCCTCGACCAGGATCCGCTGCAGCCCGTCGACGGTGAGCGCCCCGCCGGGGTCCGGGATCATGCCGAACAGCGCCCCGTCGGCCCGCCCGTCGGTCCGCGGATACTTCGGCTCCATCGCCTCGACCAGGTTGTCCCACACCCCGTTCGGATTTCCCGGGTACGGGATCCGCCGCATCGTGTCGGGCACGTGGTGGTAGAAGCCGGGGAAGAACCGGAAGCCGTGCTCGCCGGGAAGGTCCTGCCGGCCGTCCGTACCGGTGGCGGGCACCGGGATGCTGCGGGCCTTGCCGCCCAGCGCCTTCCGCTCGTACACCGTGACCGCGAAGCCCCGCTCGGCCAGCTCGTGCGCGACGGCCAGCCCCGCCATGCCGCCTCCCAGCACCGCGACCCGACGCCCCGCGGTGGTGGCCAGCGCCGGCGCCCCGGCACCGGACGTACCCAGCGAGAGGCCCGCCGCGACCACCCCCGCGGTGCCCAGCAGACGACGACGTGAGATGCCGTGACCCTGGCGTGCCATGAGTGCGGCTCCCTTCCGGCCGGAGAGCTGAGGTGGCCAAATTAACCAACAGGTGTGTTGGTAGTCAACACCTCTTCCGTTGGTACGCCGAGAAACGCTGCCCAGATATCCTGCAGCCATGTCGGTCAATGCGCAGCACCACGGCGATGCACAGGACCACGGCGCACAGGACCGCGGTGCGCAGGACCGCGGCGCCAGGCGGCGAATGCGCGCTCCCGCCCGCCGGGCCCGGATCCTGCGCGCCGCGCTCGATGCCTTCGCTTCCGGCGGCTACAGCGGGACCGGGATGGGCGAGATCGCGGAACTGGCCGGGGTCACCCGCGCGGTGCTCTACGACCACTTCCCGTCCAAGAAGGCGCTGTTCCTGGCGGTGCTGCACGAGCAGAACGCGGTCTTCCTCGGCCACGTCGGCGCCACCATCACCGGCGAGGGCCCGCCGGAGCAGCGGATGCGCGCCACCATGGACGCCGTCTTCAGCTTCGCCGAACGCAGCCCTCAGGCGTGGCAGCTGCTGTACGGCAACCCCACCCACGGCGACCCCGAGATCGACACCGCCTGGCAGGACGTGACGGCAGCCAGAAACCACGCCGTCGGTACGCTGCTCGCCCCCGACTTCGGCGCCGCCGGCATCGACCCGACCAGCCACCGCGCCGAGATCATCGTGGAGATGCTGGTCGGCGCCCTGTCCGGGGGGGCCGAATGGCGCCGCAGAAACCGCAGCTTCCCCCGCGGCCAACTGGTCGACGCCGGCGCCGACCTGCTCTGGACCGGACTGGGCCACATCCTGTAACCCTCCCGCCCGAGGTGCGGCCGGGGGTTGACGTACACCTATAAGGTTTCTTTACTATTACCTGAGTGTGATCGCTTGGTGCACGGTCCCGGCTTCGCCCCCACCGGAGGACCGCTATGAGACGTTTCCTGATCGTCGCCGCGCCCGTCCTGCTCGCCGCTGGCCTGCTGACCGCCACGCTGCCCGCGTACGCGGCGAATCTGCTGGTCAACGGGGGGTTCGAGACCGGCACCCTGGCCGGCTGGAGCTGTAGCGCCGGCTCCGTCGTCAGCAGCCCGGTGCACTCCGGGAGCCACGCGCTCGCGGGAGCCGCCAGCAACAGTGACAACGCCAGGTGCGCCCAGAGCGTCCCGGTCCAGCCGAGCACGAGCTACACGCTGTCAGCGTGGGTACGCGGCAGCTACGTCTATCTCGGGGTGACCGGCGGCGCGTCCACCTGGACCCCGTCCGCGACCAGCTACACCCCGCTGCGCGTCACGTTCACCACCGGGGCGAGCCAGTCCAGCGCGCAGATCTACCTACACGGCTGGTACGGCCAGGGCACCTACCACGCGGATGACGTGGTGCTCGACGGACCCGGCGGCGGTGATCCCAGCCCGACCCCGACCGCCAGCCCCACGGCCAGCCCAAGCCCGACCGTAAGCCCGAGCCCGACGCCGAGCCCGACCGGGCCGCCGCCGCAGACCGGGCTGCCGAAGCACGCGCTGATCGGCTACCTGCACGCCAGCTTCGCCAACGGCTCCGGCTACCTGCGGATGGCCGACGTACCCGGCGCCTGGGACATCGTCAACCTGGCGTTCGGCGAGCCCACCTCGGTGACCAGCGGCGACATCCGGTTCCGGCTCTGCCCGGCCAGCGAATGCCCCGGGGTGGAGACCGAGGCGGAGTTCACCGCCGCGATCCGGGCCAAGCAGGCGGCCGGCAAGAAGGTGCTGCTGTCGATCGGCGGCCAGAACGGCCAGGTGCAGCTGACCACCACCGCGGCACGCGACACCTTCGTCAGCTCGGTCAGCGCCATCATCGACCGGTACGGCCTGGACGGCCTCGACATCGACTTCGAAGGCCACTCGCTCTACCTGAACTCCGGCGACACCGACTTCCGCAACCCGACCACCCCGGTGATCGTCAACCTGATCTCGGCGCTGAAGACCCTCAAGGCGCGGTACGGCGCCGGCTTCGTGCTCACCATGGCGCCGGAGACGTTCTTCGTGCAGGTCGGCTACCAGTTCTACGGAGGGGCCTGCGGCGGCTGCGACAACCGCACCGGCTCCTACCTGCCGGTGATCCACGCGCTGCGCGACGCGCTCACGGTGCTGCACGTACAGGACTACAACTCCGGCCCGGTGTACGGCCTGGACAACCAGTACCACAACATCGGCAACGCCGACTTCCACATCGCGATGACCGACATGGTCAAGGCCGGCTTCCCGGTCGCGAACACCGGCCACACCTTCCCCGGCCTGCGCGAAGACCAGATCGCCTTCGGCCTGCCCGCCGCGGTCAGCGCCGGCAACGGCTACACCACACCCGCGCAGGTGCACCAGGCCCTCGACTGCCTGGTCAAGGCCGTCAACTGCGGTGGGTACGCGCTGCGCGGCGGCCGCTCCCCCGCGCTGCGGGGCCTGATGACCTGGTCCATCAACTGGGACCGCTACTACAGCTGGGAATTCCAGAACAGCCACGAGCCGTACCTGAACGCCCTGCCCTGAGCCGCCCTGCCCTGAGCCGCTCATGATCATTGGTCCATTCATGCAGTCCGGACGACATGAACGGACCAATGATCTTGGTCGTGTGGGCGTGGAGGCGGGCACGGGGGCGGCCGGCATCGGTTAGCGTGTCGCAGGGCTCTTCAGAGCACGGCCGGACGCGGGGCCCACCGGCCGATTACCACCGAGAGACGATGGCTGCCACACGCGCGTTGCGTCACCCGGCACGACTGCTGCCGTTCGCCTTCCTGGCGACGATCGCGGTCGGCACCGCGCTGCTGATGCTGCCAATCTCCCGCAGCGGGCCGGAGGCGGCGCCGCTGCTGACGGCGCTGTTCACCTCCACCTCGGCGGTCTGCGTCACCGGGCTGATCGTGGTCGACACTCCGGTGTACTGGTCCGGGTTCGGCCAGGCGGTGATCCTGGTGCTGTTCCAGATGGGCGGCTTCGGGATCATGACGTTCGCGACCCTGCTCGGGGTGCTGGTCGCCCGCCGGCTGGGGCTCTCCTCCCGGCTGGTGGCGCAGGCCGAGACGAAGACCCTGGCGCTCGGCGAGGTCCGTGGGGTGCTGGGCCGGATCGGCTTCACGTTCCTGGCGTTCGAGACCGTGGCGGCGCTGATCCTGACCCTGCAGTTCCATTTCGGGTACGGCATGAGCCTGAGCAAGGCGACCTGGCACGGAGTGTTCCACTCGATCAGCGCGTTCAACAACGCCGGCTTCTCGGTCAACAGCGACAGCCTGATGGGGTACGTCCAAGATCCCGTCGTGAGCCTCACGGTGTGCGTCGCGGTGATCTTCGGCGGGATCGGGTTCCCGGTGCTGTTCGAGCT
The DNA here is from genome assembly GCA_050701695.1 of Micromonosporaceae bacterium. Lineage (GTDB taxonomy): Bacteria > Actinomycetota > Actinomycetes > Mycobacteriales > Micromonosporaceae > WHSM01. The sequence goes on along the minus strand of JBOGDE010000037.1, from coordinate 19,118 downwards.
GCGGCGGGAGCTGCGCACCCCGAAGCGCTGGTCGATCCACACCAAGATCATGGTGGCCGGTACGGCGATGCTGCTGCCGTTCGGCACCATCGCCGTGCTGGTGCTGGAGTGGGGCAACCCCGGCACCCTGGGCCCGCTCAACGTCCCGGCCAAGGTGCTGGCCGCGTTCTTCCAGAGCGTGACCTCGCGTACCGCCGGATTCAACACCATCGACACCGCCGCGCTGGACCCGGCGACCCTGCTGATCACCGACGTACTGATGTTCATCGGAGGCGGCAGCGCCGGCACCGCGGGCGGGATCAAGGTCACCACGTTCCTGCTGCTCGGCTTCGTGATGTGGGCGGAGGTACGTGGCGAGCCCGACGTACACAGCTTCAACCGGCGACTGGCCGGCCCGCCGCAGCGGCAGGCGTTGACCGTGGCGCTGCTCGGCGTCGGGCTGGTGGTGGCGGGCACCGTGGCACTGCAGTTGTTCACCAAACACCCGCTGGACCAGACCCTGTTCGAGGTGGTCTCGGCGTTCGGCACGGTCGGGCTCTCCACCGGGATCACCGCCGACCTCAACACCGGTGCCCAGCTGGTCATCATCACCCTGATGTTCGTCGGCCGGGTCGGGCCGATGACCGTGGGCGCGGCGCTCGCACTACGGTCAAGGCGCCGGCTCTACCGCCTACCCGAGGAGCGACCCATCGTTGGCTGACAGGGGGCGCCGGAGACCCGGGCACAGTCAGGCTGTGCCTGGTGCGGGCGCGCCCGGCCGGTGGGCGGGTTGGAACAGCTCGATCAGGTTGCCGGCGGGGTCGGCGAGGAGGATCTGACGACCGCCGGGGCCGGAGACCAGATCGCTGCGGAACGACAAGCCGGCGCCGCGCAGCCGGTCGATTTCGGCGTCGAGGTCGGCGACGATCAGCTGAATGCGATTGCGGCCGGAGGTGGCGGCGTCGTCGGGGGTGGCGCGGGCCCCGGAACTGGAGGGTCCGGACAGCAGCAGCCGCAGCGGGCCGCGGACCACGTCGGCGAAGGCGGGCACGGCGCTGGTGTTCAGGTCGAAGCCGAGGTGGGTTGTGTAGAAGTCGATGGCGGCTTGGACGTCGTCGACGAGGTAACGAACGCTGGCGTACTGATCAGGTGCGGTCACGGCTGGGCCTCTTGACAGTTGGGGGCGGCGAGCGGTGCGGACGTGCCGCGCCAGCACTCGACTCCTCTGAGAACACTGCCACTACCCGGTACGCGGTGGTTGTACGAAGCGGTCGTCGGTGAGAAGATGCGCGATTCCGGTGGTCCGTAGTATCCGGTGTACCAGCTCGGGGGCGTTGCGCACCTGGAAGCCGCAATCGGCCCTGCGCGCGGCGTTGCGTCCGGCGAGCAGTACCCCGACCGCGCCGGAGTCGAAGAACGTCACCCGGGCGAGGTCGACGACCACAACGGTCACGCCGGGCCGTACGGCGGCGAAGATCGCCTCAGACAGCGCGTCGTGCGCGGCGATGTCGATGTCGCCACTGAGCGCTAGACAGACAACGCCCTCGGCGCTGCCGCATGGAATGATCTTGTAGGAACGACCCACGATCGCTGCACACTCTCCGGGATCCGCGGTGACCAGTCCGCATCGGCAACTGCCGACACTACGCGGCCAACGCGCCCGTGGCATCATCCCTACGCACCGTTGCCACCGCCAGACGGGCAGGCGCGGGCGCAGTGGCCACTGTGATGTGGCTACAGGCCTGCCGTGCTGCCCGCCAGGCTGCTCGGCCTGCCGGGGTACGAGGGCCCGGCACGCCATGCGGCGGCCGGGCCCACAGCACCCCGAACCCGACAGATCGCAACGGGATCGATGACGCTTCAAGTGATCAGGGTGTTGCTCATTTCCAGTTGTCGACCGTCACGGTGCGTGACTTGTGGTAAATGTGGTGACTGTCGTTGAAGTACGTGTGATGGGCCCCGTCATCGTCCCTAAGCGAACTGAGCTCGTACGCTCCGCTGTCGTAGCCAGCCCAGGGGTTGCCCCGCGTGAGGTTCACCGAACCTGTGCTGCCGTAGCCGTCGTACCGCACGTAGCAGCCACAGCTGTCCCACCTGAGCCGGTTGTCGGCCTTGTCCCATGTGGCCGGACCCACCTTGCCATCGGCGGTCAGACCGTACCGGGACTGAAACTTCTTGGTCGCGTCCCTCGTGCCGGGACCGAACCTGCCGTCGATTGCCGAGTGGCTCAACAGACCCTCCGCGGCGAGGAACGCCTGCCACATCACGACCGTGTCGGTGTTCCACGAGTTGCCGCACCCGTAGCACAGGCTGTTGCCGATCTCGCTGTAGTGGTCGCCGAAGTCATCCGAGAGCGAGCCGCCACCGTCGGCGAACGTGGTGCTGTATGCCCCCTGATCGTGCGCGCTTGCCGGGCCGACCAGCGGCGCCGCCCCGATGGCCGCAGCCGTGGCGGCCACGGCGGTCGCGGCCGCGATTTTCCATCTCCGCATGAACCTGTTCCTCTCGCACTGTTGTCGTCTGCCGCCCAAAGATGACAACGCGGGATTGCACAGGGCTTGCACGCGACTTGCGCATCCCATGAATCCGGGGACGCCGCTTCCGCCACATCCATGGCGAGATCTTGAAGACCTGGTGGGCAAATGCCCACCAGGTCTCCGAGATCCGCGTTGGGTTACAGGCCTGCTGTGCTACTCCGCTTTCCAGGGTACGAGGCCGGGTCGTAGGGATCCGTCCCGTGCGCCCGTTCCTTCGCGTTGCTGTGGCCGTCGCCGTCGATGTCGCCGTCGCAGGCGTCGCCCAGGCCGTCACCGTCGAGATCGGCCTGGTCCGAGTTGGGCTGCTTCAGGCAGTTGTCGCTGCCGTCGGCGACCCCGTCACCGTCCCGGTCGACACCGGAGCCGGTACGCACGACCGTCCGGTAGTCGGTGGCGATCACGGTCCCGTCGTCCTCCCACACGATGCGCAGCTCGTGCGTGCCGGTCGAGACGGTGACGTCCAGCGCGTACGTGTCGCTCTCGTTGCTGGTGTCGACGTCCTGGCTGGCGGCCAGCACGCCGTCGACGTACACGCGGATGTGCTCGGTGGCCGGGATCGGGCAGCCGGTGGCGCCGTTGCCGGGCTCGTTCGGGCACTGGTCGTAGATGTCGGGTACGCCGTCGCCGTCCGTGTCGGGGCACCCGCTCGGTGCCGGGCCAGGCTCCGACGGGCACTGGTCGTCCCCGTCGGAGACGCCGTCGCCGTCGCTGTCGCCCGAGGCCGGGACCAGTGTCGCGGTGAGCGTGTACGTCGTGCTCGGCACACCGACGATCAGGTACGGGTCGATCTCGATCTTCAGCTCGCCCTTCACGTTCTCGATCACCAGAGTCTCCGGCTCGGCAATCGAGGCCGCGGAGCGCGTGGCGGCACCGGTGACGTACATGTCGAGGTCACCGGCGTCGCCCCAGGCGAGGGTCAACTCCACATCGCTGCTCTCCGGTACGGACAGCGTGAAGTGGTGCTGGGTGCCGGTCGTCGCCCCCAGCGTGCTGTCCGCGACCGTGAACGTGTTGCCGTCCGGCTGCTCGAGGACGATCGGGTCGGCGAAGAACAGCCCCGACGAGGACCGGCTCCGCACCCTCGGCGCGGCGATGGCGGCCCACAACGGCTACCGGAACATCCACTCCGTCGACCTCTACCCGGCGACCGGCACCACCGAGGACTGGGCGTACGGCGCGCTCGGAGCGCTCGGCTACACCTTCGAACACGGCTCCGACGAGCAGTTCTTCCACCCGCCGTACGCCGGGAACATGCCGGGCTACTACGAGAAGAACCGCGAGCCGTTCCTGCTGATGGCCGAGGCGGCGATCAACCCCGAACACCACGGCATCCTCCGGGTACGCGTCACCGACGCCGCCGGCTCCCCGGTCACCGCCTCGCTGCGGCTGCAGCGCGCGACGCAGACCCCCACCTGGAGCGGCACCCACGACGACCCGCTCGACGTCACCACCGCCACCGGCGCCGACGGCCACCTCGACTGGCATGTCAACCCGTCCCAGACCCCGCCGGCGAAGGAGCAGGGCACCGCGCAGAGCTACACCCTGACCGTCACCGCGGCCGGCGGTACGCCGGTGACCCGTACCGTGTCCGTCGACCGCGGCCAGGTCACCACCGTCGACGTCACGGCCTAGGCCCGAATCGGCGGCGGCCGTTCAGAGCACCTCGCTCGTACACCACGGTCGGGGCGGCCGTGCCGGGCGGCTCACAGGCCGGCCACGGCAACGCCGTGAAGCGGGCGGCACCTACCCTCGTGGTTGATAAGTTCACGGTGGCAACTTTGACCACGAGGAGAGCCCGAGCGTGCAGCCTTCGTCCGCCACGGACAGGCCGGACCGGCCGGATCGGCCGCCGACCCAGCCCGGGGATCTGCGCCGGCAGAACGTTTCGGCGGTGATGCGTACGGTGCTCGCCCGCGGCTCGGTGGCGCGCGCCGACATCGCCACGGTGACCGGGCTGGCGCGTGGCAGCGTCACCAAGCTCACCGCCGGTCTGATGGCGGCCGGGCTGTTGCGCGAGGAGTCGCCGGTCGGACCGTCGCTGGGGCCGGGCCGGCCCCGGGTGCCGGTGGTGATCGACCCGACGTACCGGGTGATCGGCGTACATGTCGGTCTGCTGTGGACGATCGTGGGAGTCGTCGACCTTGCCGGACGCATCGTCGACGAGGTGACGCTGCGCCACCGCGACGCCTCGTTCGAGGAGATCGTGGAGCTGGCCACCGGCCAGATCGGCCGGTTCACCTCCGGCCAGGCCGGCCGGCGGATCATCGGCGTGGGCGCCAGCGCCGGCGGTTGGGTGGACCCGGCGACCGGGGTGGTGGTCGAGCACCAGGCGCTGGGCTGGAAGGACGCGCCGCTGCGGGCCGCGCTGGCCGAACGGCTCACGCTGCCGGTGGTGCTCGACGGCACGGTACGGGCGATCGCGCTCGCCGAGTCCTGGTTCGGCGCCGCCACCGACGTACGGAGTCTGCTGCACGTGTTCGTCGGCAACATCGTGGGCGCGGGGATCGTGGTCGACCGCCGGCTCCATCTCGGCCCCGGAGCCGCGGCGGGTTACCTCGACCACGTCCCGGTGGGCGCCCGTACCGACCGCCGCTGCCGGTGTGGCCGCTCCGACTGCCTCGACGCGGTCGCCAGCGACGTCGCCGTCGTTGCCGACGCCCGTGCGCAGGGCATCCTCGGTCCACACCAGACCATCGACGACCTGGCGGCGCTCGCCCGCGAAGGCCACGAGCGGGCCACCGGACTGCTGCGGGAACGGGCACGCCACGTCGGCCACGCGATCGCCCTGCTGGTGGAGATCCTCAATCCGGAGCGGGTGATGGTGGGCGGCGGGGTGGCGGATCATCCCGAGTACCTCCCGGACCTGCACCGGGCCTTCGCGGAGCGGATGCACCACCCGCTGCACACCGACCCGGCCGAGCTGGTGCGGCCGACCTCGTTCGGGCGGCATGCGGTGATGTTGGCCTCGGCGACGGCCTTTCTCGACGCGTACTACCGCGACCCGATGGCGTACCCCCCGCTGGCCGGTTCCTGACGCCGGTCCGGGCGATTGACTTCCACCTCCCAGCCATATTAATTTCTGTTAAGAATTAATATCTCACCCGGGGAGAGCCATGACGTCAGCGGTGTCCGAGACCGACAACAACTACGTACTGGCCCGCCGGTACGGCCGCGCCGTGGTGCGCCTGGAGGAGCCGGTGTCGGGGCGGGTGCTGGAGGTCTCGACCACGGAGCCCGGACTGCAGCTGTACTTGGGAAACGTAGCCACGGGCTACACCGCCGAGCGGGTACTGCGGCCGGGGATGTCGTACTACAAGGACCCAGATCCGCCGACATCCGACCTGGCGCCGCGGTTCGACGACACCGGGCAGGCGCTCGCCTGGTACGACGCCGAGAGCGACTCGCTGCTCGCCGCCGTGCAGCAGGCGCTCGACATCGAAGAACCCGGCATCGCCTTCCGGCTCGCCATCGTTCCCCTGGGGAGCTACTTCCTCAGCCGGGGGCTGTTGCCGGAGGTCGCCTCGACCTGTGAGGTCGGCCTCGGCGCGGCCCGGCAGGTCGGGGACCCGCAGGCCGAGGCGGCGCTGCTCGCGATCAGCGGCTATATCCGGTGGTACCTGGGCAGCGCCGACGAGGGGCTCAGCCGGTACGTACGCGCGCTGGAGCTGTATCGGGCGGCCGACGCCCAGGCGCAGGTGGGCATGACACTGACGCTGGTCGGCGTGCTGCACGGTACCCAGGGGCGATATCACCAGGGGATGCTGTTCCTGGAGCAGGCCCTCGCGATCGCCCGAGAGCGCCATGACGACCTGCGCGAAGCCGACGCGCTGACAAACCTGGCGATCACGTACGCCGGTTTGGGCCGCCTGGCCGAATCGGTAGCGGCCTCGCAGCGGGCGATCGCGCTACGACGCGCGCGCGGCGACCGGCGCGCCGTCGCGTACGCCCTCGACAACCTCGGCGACGCGTACTACGCCATGGGCGAGTACGAACAGGCCGCGGACTGCTACCACCAGGCCCTCGCCATCGCCGGTGAGTTCGGGGACCGGCGGGGGGAAGGCATCTACCTGGCCAATCTGGCGCGCGCCCGGGTGCACCTCGTGCCCCAGGATGACACGCACGCCCACGCCGAACTCATGACGACGGCACGGCGCGCGTGGGACGTGCTCGCCGACTCACCCGACATCGAATGCCGGCGAATCCGGCAGCGACTCGCGGACGCCTTCCCCGAGCTCGGGTCCGCGGCCTCCTGAACCACCCACGCCGCCCTAGCCCGGAATCGGCGCGAAGCGGGCGCGGAAGAACCGCAGGTGCGGCGGTTCGTGCATGATCCGCAGGCCGTTCACACTCTCCCTGCGTTGCCAGAGCCGGATCACGGAATCGGCGACGGCGTCCATGTGGGACCGGGTGTACACCCGCCGCGGAATGGCCAGGCGGACCAGCTCTAGTGGTGGAACCCGGTTGGCTCCGGTGACGGGGTCGCGTCCGGCGGAGACCGAGCCGCGTTCCACACCGCGCACGCCCCCTTCCACGTACAGGGCCGCGGCCAGGGTCTGCGCGGGCAGCTGCTCCCGGGTCAGGTGAGGCAGGAACGCCGCGGCGTCGAGGCACACGCAGTGCCCGCCGACCGGCCGTACGATCGGGACCCCGGCGTCGGCGAGTACGCCGCCGAGGTACGCCACCTGCTCGATTCGGGCGCGGATGCTCTCCTCCCCGACCGACTCGGCGATGCCTCTGGCGACCGCCTCGAGATCGCGTCCGGCCATCCCGCCGTAGGTGTGCAGGCCCTCGTACACCACGACCAGGCTCCGCGCCTGTTCGGCGAGCTCCGGGTCGCGCAGCCCGAGCCAGCCGCCGATGTTGGCGAAGCTGTCCTTCTTGGCGCTGACGGTCGCCCCGTCGGTGAGGTCGCACATGGCGCGCAGGATCTCCGCCACCCGATGCTCCTGCCACCCGGGCTCGCGCTGCTGGATGAACCACGCGTTCTCCACCGCGCGCGCCGCGTCGAGGATCAGCGGGATGCCGTACCGGCGGCCCAGCTGGTGGACCTTGCGGATGTTGGCCATGCTCACCGGCTGCCCGCCGGCCATGTTCACCGGCGCCCCGAGCGCGATGTACGGCACGGCCTCGGCGCCCACGTCGGCGATCAGCTTCTCCAGCTTGTCGCAGTCGACGTCGCCCTTGAAGGGGACGTCCGCGGCGGGGTCGTGCGCGAGGTCGGCGATCACGTCGTGGAAGGTCCCGCCGTTGAGCTCCTGGTGCAGGCGGGTGGAGGGGAAGTACATGTTGCCGGGGCAGTGGCTGCCGGGCCGTACCAGCATCCGGTTGAGGATGTTCTCGGCGCCGCGGCCCTGGTGGGTGGGGATGATTTCGGGGTAGCCGTAGTGCTCGCGTACCGCCGCCTCGAACGTGTCGTAGCTGCGGGATCCGGCGTACGACTCGTCGCCGCGCATCATGCCCGCCCACTGGCTGTCGGACATCGCGTTGGTGCCGGAGTCGGAGAACAGGTCGATGTAGACGTCCTCGGAGCGCAGCAGGCAAGTGTTGTGGCCCGCCTGCTCGATGGCGCGCTCGCGCTCAGCCCGGGAGAGCAGGCGGATCGGCTCGACGGTCTTGATCTTCCAGGGTTCCGCTGGATGACGGCGCATGACGGTTCACCTCGCTCGGGCCAGAGCGGCCCGGAAGAACGACAACAACGGTGGCAGGCAGGTATCGGTGTAGCGGTTCTCCAGGTCTTCGAGCAGGTCGAGCCGGTCGACCTGCTCCTCGCCGCGGAAGAGCCGTACGACGGGGTGCAGGAACGGTGTGACCTCGGCATACCCGGGGTCCGGCGAGCGGTCCACCAGCAGCGGATCCGGTGCCGGCGGCCCGTACTCCAGCGTCACCGCCAACCACCAGCCGGCGCCGCCGCCACCGTCGCGCAGCCAGTCCAGTGGCGTCCCGGGGTGGTACGCCACCGAGCCGTCCACCACGAACGCGTCGGCCAGGTAGCCGGGCTGCAGGTACATCGCGTCGGAGTCGTTGAGCCGCCGCAGCGTGAAGCCGGCCAGGATCGCCGGGTCAGGAGGCAGCACCGCTGCCGGTCGGGGGCGGCCCTCGGCGAGCACCTTGGCCAGGAAGACCGCGTTGTAGCGGAAGCCGTGGATGAACCCGGACATGGTCCGGCGGTAGTCGCGGGCGTGGGTGAGCGTGCCCGCGTAGTACAGGCCGGGATGTGAGGGGCAGCGGTAGTCGCTGGTCATCGCCGGGAACCGGCCCTGATGGCAGGTGGGTACGTCGAGCTTGGCCAGCGCCGGGGCGTCGAACCGGAACCCGGTCGCCGCGATCACCCGGTCGTAGCGGTAGGTCACCGAGTGGCCCGCGGCATGGGTGTACGCGAGGTCGACGTGGTAGCCGGTGCCGTCGCGCCGGATCCCGGTCACCTCCGCGTCCAGCAGCGCGTTGCCGGACTTGAGCTGGTAGGTGTCGATGACGTTGTTGTTCACCGCGCGCAGGTGGCCCACGTAGTGCGTGTTCCACGCCATCCGTACCGGATGAGGGCTGACCAGATGGATGGCGTTGGCCACCGGGATCAGCGCGGCGGCGGTCTCGAAACCTGCGTTTCCCTTCCCGATGATCAGCACCCGGGCGCCACGGAACCGCGCCGGGTCGAGCCGGAAGTCCTCGTACCGCTCGGCCTGCTCGATCCCCGGTATCGGTGCCAGGTACGGCGACATGCCGGTCGCCGCCACCACCCGGCGGGCGGTCACCGGTGGGCCCCCGTCGACGGTGACGGTGTAGCCGTCCCCGGACTCCTCGACCGCCAGCACGGGGCAGCCGTAACGTACGGCCAGCTGACGCCGCTGGGCGAAGTCGCCCAGATAGTCGACAATCACGTCAGCATCGGGGAAGTAGTCCGGCGTGTACCGGGTGAAGCGGAGCTCGCTGTCGTCGCTGACCAGTGAGTTCCAGTCGAACCGCAACGGGTTGTCGACCCGTTCGTCGACCTGCGGCTTGTTGACCGAGATCAACTGGCGGTGCCGGGGATACCGGCGGAAGAAGCTGCCCGCCGCGTCCGCACCGTCCACCACCAGGTAATCCACCGACAGTCGCCGCAACTGATCGGCCAACTGCAGACCCCCGGGCCCCGCCCCGACGATCAGAACGTCCGTGTCGTAGGTCGCCATGGCCCCAGCGTTCCCCCCGGCGCTCTCACGGCGCTCTCAGCGCCCTTTCACCACTCACCCACATCTGTCACGCGCGGGACCCACTGACAGTCAGCAATCACTCGGCCACAGTGCGGTCAGATCTGAAGGTGCCGGATAAGTCTGGACGCCAGGGGTAGGGAATGCCGCGGCGATCTGCGGTAACGTACGCCGCGCCCCCCGCGAGCCGGTGCCAGGAATCGGTTGCGGAACGGGCATTTCGCCAGCGGGTTCCGGGGGGCCGTTCGGCCGACAAAATGGGCGCCTTTCTCCACTCAGGGCAATCCGGGCGTAATAACTGTGGAGCGCAGCCGTGACGAGGATCAGCCTCCAGAAGGTCAGCAAGGTATTCGGCAACGGCGCCGTGGCGGTCGACGAATTGAGTCTCGACGTGGAAGACGGCGAGCTGCTGGTGCTGCTCGGCCAGTCCGGCTGCGGCAAGTCCACCGTGCTGCGCCTGATCGCGGGGCTGGAGACACCGACCTCGGGCACCGTGCTGCTCGACGGCCACGACGCGGACGAGATAACGGTGCAGGAGCGCAAGGTCGGGATGATCTTCCAGGACTACGCGCTCTACCCCCACATGACGATCCGGGAGAACATCGGGTTCCCGCTCACCGTGGACCGCACCGAGCGGTCCGAGATCGAGTCCCGGGTCACCGCCCTGGCCGAACACCTCGGCATCGACGAGATCCTCGACCGGCGTCCGCGGACGCTCTCCGGCGGGCAGGCGCAGCGGGTCGCGATGGCCCGCGCACTGGTACGCCGTCCCTCGATCTTCCTGCTCGACGAGCCGCTCTCCAACGTCGACACCCTGCTGCGGGCGCGGCTGCGCACCGAGATCAGCGACATGGTGCGCGACGCCGGGGTCACCACCGTGTACGTCACGCACGACCAGATCGAGGCGATGAGCGTCGCGGACCGGGTCGCGATCCTCCGCCACGGCATGCTCGACGGGATCGGCCGGCCAGACGAGATCTACCGGCTGCCGCCGTCGACGTACGTCGCGGCGTTCCTGGGGAGCCCCCGGATGAACCTGGTGCCGGCGTACGTGCAGGCACAGCTCGACAGCCGGGTGATTCTGTATCTGGGCGAGACCGCCCGCGGGCAGACGCTGTCGCTGCCGTGGTCGGATCCGCGGGCCCGGACGCTGGCCCGCTACCACGGCGAGGCGCTGGTGGTCGGCGCCCGCCCGGACGCGTTCCACGCCGGTACGGAGGCGGGGCCGAGCCTGCACGGAGTGGTCCGGTACCTCGAGCACTGGGGCAACAAGTCGATCGGCCACCTGGACATCGGTACGCCGCAGGTGGTGGTCGACGGCGCCGAGACCGGCGTGGACCGGCAGCCGCTGTACGAGATCGCCGTGCAGTTTCCGGCGTACCCGGGGTTGGCGCCGGGTCAGCAGGTCACGCTCGGGGTGGAGCCGAGCCGGCTGCATTTCTTCGAAAGCACCGGCCAACGGATCGAATTCCGCCGCTTCTGACAAACGCGCAGTACCGCGCATCCAGACGTCGCTCGGAAAACGCTTCCTACACGTACCCGCTGCGCATTGTTTAAGGCCGCCCTAACCGGGTTCACTTTTCGTTGCTCGTGAGCGTTTGGTCTCGTAGAGTGCCGTTAGCGCTCAGTTATGAGCACGCACGGGGGATCACGGCCGGTCACGGCTGGACCTGGGGAGGCTCTCGTGACGGTATTCGCGAAGTTGTACAAGCTGCTGCGCGGGGTGAGGACCCGGCGCCGTTGGGCGTGCGTAACGCTCGCATCAGCGCTGCTGGCGACGCTGGCGGTGACGCTGGGCAGTGCACCCGCGTACGCCGCCACGCTCGGCGACCTGACCAGCTTCAGTAAATCGGCCAACACCTACAGCATCGCCGCCGGTACGCCGAAGCTGCGGGTGGTGTGGCTGAAGCCCGACATCTTCCGGATCTGGCTGGCGCCGAACGGGTCGTTCACCGACCCGGCCGGGCGCAAGATCGCGATCAGCCAGGACTTCGGCGCGGTCGCCACCAGCTGGTCGGACGCCGGGTCGCACTACAAGATCACCAGTAGTGCGGCGGTGCTGCGCGTATACAAGTCACCGCTGCGGTTCGAGCTCTACAAGCCCGGCGACACGACCCTGGTCTGGAAGGAGTCCGGGCCGCTGAGCTGGGACAACGCCACCGCCACCCAGTCTCTGGTACGCGGCGCCGACGAGCAGTTCTACGGCACCGGGTTCCGGCTCGGGGCGTGGGCGCTGCGCGGGCTGACCGTACCGGTGGCGAAGGACAACCGGTGGCGCGAGGGGACCAACGCCTCCCCCGCGCCGTGGTACCTGTCCACCGCCGGGTACGGCGTGGTCCGCAACACCTGGGCCCCCGGCCAGTACGCGTTCCTGCCGACCGTCGGGCTGCGCCACAACGAGTCCCGGTTTGACGCGTTCTACGTCGTCGGGGACACCCCCAAGCAGCTACTCAACCGCTACACCGACGTCACCGGCAAGCCGTTCCTGGCGCCGATCTGGGGCTTGGAGATGGGCAACGCGGACTGCTGGAACGCCTCCAACCCCGACTACACCGGCGACCACAACCGGCTGGACCACCAGACCACCCCGGACGTGGTGAAGTACGCCGACGAGGCGCGCAGCAAGGACATGCCGTCCGGCTGGTTCCTGCCCAATGACGGCTACGGCTGCGGCTACACCAACCTGCAGTCCACCGTCACCGCGCTGCACCAGCGCGGGTTCCACACCGGGCTGTGGACCTCCACCGGGCTGTCCAACATCGGCACCGAGGTCGGCACGTACGGCTCCCGTGGCGTGAAGACCGACGTCGCCTGGATCGGCGGAGGCTACGAGTACGCGTTCGACGGCGTACAGCAGGCGGTCGATGGGATCGAAGGCAACAGCGACGCCCGCCGCTTCGTCTGGACTGTCGACGGGTGGGCCGGTACGCAGCGCAACGCCGTGGTGTGGAGCGGCGACACGTACGGCACCTGGGACGACATGCGCTGGCACGTGCCGGCGATCACCGGCGCCGGACTCTCGGCGCACAACTACGCGGCCGGCGACGTCGACGGGATCTTCTCCGGCAGCGCGCAGACCTACGCCCGGGACCTGCAGTGGAAGGCGTTCACCCCGGCACTGATGAGCATGTCCGGGTGGGGCGCCACCAACCCGTCGACCGGCTACCAGGACAAACAGCCATGGCGCTACAGCGGCGACACCCTCGCCAGCAACCGCAAGTACCTCAAGCTGAAGATGCGGCTGACGCCGTACTTCTACACGATGAGCCGGGTCGCGCACGAGACCGGCGTACCGACCACCCGGGCGATGGTGCTCGAATACCCGGACGACCCGGCGGCGCGGGACAACACCACCAGCCAGCAGTTCATGGCCGGCGACGCGTTCCTGGTCGCCCCGGTCACCTCCAACACCTCGGTACGCGACGGCATCTACCTGCCCGCCGGCACCTGGACGGACTACTGGACCGGGAAGACCTACACCGGGCCGGGGACGGTCAACGGCTACAACGCCCCGCTGGACACGCTGCCGCTGTTCGTCAAGGGCGGGTCGATCGTGCCGATGTGGCCGTCGATGAACCACCACCGGGAGAAGCCGAAGACCCCGATCACGTACGACATCCACCCGCGCGGCAACTCCAGCTTCACGCTGTACGAGGACGACGGGCTGACTCGGGCGTACCAGACCGGCGCGTACGCCGGGCAGCGGGTCGACGTGACCGCGCCCACCGCCGGCACCGGCGACATCACGATCGACGTCGGCGCCAGCGTCGGCAGCTACACCGGCAAGCTCGCCAGTCGCGGGTACGACTTCACCGTCCACCTCGGCGGCGCCCCCTCGACGGTCACCGCCGGCGGCACCGCGCTCACCCGCCACAGCACGAAAGCCGACTACGACGCCGCCACCACCGGCTGGTTCTTCGACCCCGCCGACCGGGGCGGCGTACTCCACGTCAAAGCCGGCTCGCGCTCGGCCGGCTCGGGGTTCACGGTCGCCCTGTCGGGCGCGACGCTGCTGCCCACCACACCCGTGCCCAGCGGCAGCGCCCCGTTGCCCAAGAACAACTGGAGCCTGGTGTACGCCGACAGCCAGGAGACCGCGGGCGAGAACGGCGCCGCGATCAACGCCTTCGACGGCAACTCCGGCACCATCTGGCACACCAGGTGGCAGGGCGGCAACGACCCGCTGCCGCACGAGATCCAGATCGACCTCGGCGGCTCGTACCGGCTCGACGGGATCCGCTACCTGCCCCGCCAGGACGGCGGCGTCAACGGCCGGATCGGCCGGTACGAGGTGTACGTCAGCGACTCCACCACCAGCTGGGGCACCCCCGTCGCCACCGGCACGTTCACCAACGACGCCAGCGAAAAGACGGTCGGCTTCGCCGCGCGTACCGGTCGCTACCTGCGGCTACGTGCGCTGAGCGAGGCCAACGGCGGACCTTGGACCTCCGCCGCGGAGATCACCGCGCTCGGCACCGCCGCCGGCCCGGTGACCTCCGGTGGCACGTACCAGGTCACCGCCGGCGGCAAGGCGATCGACGTACCGGGCTCGACGAGCGCCACCGGCACCCAGTTGATCGTCTACACCCCGCACAGCGGCGCGAACCAGCGGTTCACGTTCATCGCGAACAGCGACGGCACGTACACCGTGAAGAACGCAGGGAACGGCCTCTGCCTGGACGTGGCCAACAGCTCCACCGCGGCAGGTGCCGCGATCGTCCAGTGGAGCTGCACCGGTGGCACCAACCAACGCTGGACCCTGGTGCCGGCCGCCGGCGGCGGTCACCTGCTGGTCTCCAAGGCCGGCGGGCTCGCCGTCACCGCCGGCAGCGCCAATAACGGCGCCACGCTCACCCAGCAACCCGACACCGGTGCCACGATGCAGCGCTGGAGCTTCGCGCCCTGACCCCTCGGGGCCCTGGCGCGGGTGACGCGCCAGGGCCGCCGGGAGTGGGCCCAAGTCAGGCGGTCTCGTGCACCGCGAACTGCAGGTCCTCGCACGTGTTCGGTCCGCCCCCACCGAACTCCTCCGGTACGTTGCCGCAGGCAGCGCCGAAGGACTGGATCTGCTCCGGCAGGTACTCGGGCAGTGCCTGCCCGTGGGTACGTACCACCATGTGCACGTCGGCTACCCGAGAGTCGTACAGCCCGGCGCACAGCAGGTCGGGCCCCAACGCGCACCCGCCGGTGTCGCCTTCGCGCAGGTAGGAGCCGATGCGGTAGACGCCGCTGCCACCGACGATGTGGCCGGCGCGTACTGCACGCTGCCCGCCACGTCAGGGTTGAACAGGTCCGGTTCGGCGCACCGGAACGGCGAGCCGTCCACGCCGTCGCAGTGCTCCGGGTGGTTGAAGACCACCCACCACACGGTCACCGCGTCGCCCGGTGGCAGTTCGGACGTACGCAGCGAGACCGAGAGCCCGCTGTCGGTACGGGTCAGCGTCGAGGTGCCGCCCGGCACCGCGGTGCCGCCGGCGAACCTCCAGACGTCGCTGGCGCTCTGGCCAGCGGGGAGCGCGTGCGCCGGCGCCGCGAAGGCGACCGCCGCGATCACCGCCACCGCGAGATGACAGGCGAAGACAAGGCGTTTCATGGGTCCCCCCAAAGGGTTGGGGCGCGATCGCAGCCTCGCCCCCGGGTCCCCACGACCGCGCCCGGTCGAGTGGTACGGGTGGACTCTCGTCCCGCCCCGAGCCCGGAAGTGTCGTAATCCCGACGACGTCATGGCTTCGTCACAAGTCCCTGCGCGAGCACGGCCCGGCGGGCGACGGTGGTCACGGGTGGTCATGACGCGGAACGGTCGGTGAGGATCGGCACCGCCCGGGAGTCCGGCGCGCGACAGTTCTCAATCTCTACTCACCGGACGATTTGGACATACGCCCGCGGTCGTGGGCGGACCGAGTCGGACGCGAGTAGAGGAGCGAATGTCGATGATGCCCACCGCCCAGACCGCCGCGGTGGCGGCCGTCGCCTGGGTCGCGCTGTACGCCGGTCACCAACTCGGCGACCACCCGCTCCAACTCGACGCCGACGCCCGCCGCAAAGTGGCGCCCGACCCGGGAGCCGGCGCCGACCCGTGGACCGGCTGGGGCCACTGCGTACGCCACGTGGCGATCTACACCACCGTCCAGGCGGTGTGTCTCGCGCTGGCGAGTCTGGTGGCGCCGGTGACGCTCGCCGGCGGGCTGGCCGCGCTGGCGGTCTCCGCCGCCACCCACGCGGTGATCGACCGGCGCTGGCTGGTCCAGGCGATCATCCGCGCCAAGGGCGGCTGCGCGGACTGGCCCGGCGCGGCGTACGCGATCGACCAGTCGCTGCACGTGGCCGCACTCTGGCTGGCGGCCCTCGCCGCCGCGCTCGCCCCGTCGCTGACCCTGGCCGCAGGCGTGACCACGGGATGTCTGGCCGTGGTCGCCGGCTACGCCCTGCTCGAACGCCACCGCCTGGGCCTGACCATATGCAACTCGTTGCAATGCAACGGGTTGCATAGTACGGTCCGGGCATGGCGTTGGAGCACGCGATCCTGGTCTCGCTCGAAGAGCGCACCGGCTCCGGGTACGAGCTGGCGCGGCGCTTCGACAAGTCGATCGGCCACTTCTGGGCCGCCAGCCACCAGCAGATCTACCGCACCCTGAAGCGGATGGTCGGTCTCGGCTGGGTGAGCGGCGAGGAGGTCGCCCAGCACGGGCGGCCCGACAAGAAGGTCTACCGGGTCAGCGAGGACGGGCGCGCCGAGCTGCGCCGCTGGCTCGCCGAGCCGGGTGAGCCGGCGGTGCTGCGGCACGAGCTGGCGCTCAAGCTCCGTGGCGCGTCCTTCGGGGACGTGAGCGCGGTGGTCGCCGAGATCACCCGCCACCGGGATCGGCACGCCGAACGGCTCGACGCGTACCGCGCGATCGAGAAGCACGACTTCCCCGACCCTGCCCGACTCTCCGGGCAGGCGCTGCACCAGCACCTGGTGCTTCGCGGCGGCATCCGCGCCGAGCAGGGCCTCCTGGAATGGTGCGACGAAGTGCTGCGGGCCCTGCGCGAGGACTCCCCCGGAGGGCAGGCATGAGCCCGTACCCGAATCTGCTCCGGCCCCTCGACCTGGGCTTCACCACGCTGCGCAACCGGGTACTGATGGGGTCGATGCACACCGGGCTGGAGGACAACCCGCGGCACTTCCCGAAGCTGGCGACGTACTTCGCCGAGCGGGCCCGGGGCGGGGTCGGGCTGATCGTCACCGGCGGCTTCTCGCCGAACAAGACCGGCTGGCTCTACCCGTTCGCGTCGAAGCTGTCCCGCCCGTCCGAGGCGCGGGAGCACCGGGTGGTGACCGACATGGTGCACGCCGCCGGCGGCAAGGTCGCGATGCAGCTGCTGCACGCCGGGCGGTACGCGTACCACCCGCTGTCGGTCTCGGCCTCGGCGGTGAAGTCGCCGATCACGCCGTTCCGGCCGTGGGCGCTGACCGACCAGGGGGTACGCGGCACCATCGCCGACTTCGCCCGCGCGGCGGAGCTGGCCCGCGAAGCCGGGTACGACGGCGTGGAGATCATGGGCTCCGAGGGCTACCTGATCAACCAGTTCCTGGCACCGCGTACCAATAAGAGGAAGGACCGCTGGGGCGGGTCGGCGGAGAACCGGCGCCGGATCGCGGTCGAGATCGTACGCGAGGCACGTGGCGCCGCCGGCGACGACTTCATCATCATCTACCGGCTGTCGATGCTGGACCTGGTCGAGGGCGGGCAGAGCTGGGACGAGATCGTCGCGCTCGGCCAAGAGGTCGAGGCGGCCGGTGCCACGATCATCAACACCGGCATCGGCTGGCACGAGGCGCGGGTGCCGACCATCGTCACCTCGGTGCCGCGCGCCGCGTTCAGCAGCGTCACCGCGAAGCTCAAGCCGCACGTGTCGATCCCGGTGGTCACCTCCAACCGGATCAACATGCCGCAGGTCGCCGAGGAGGTGCTGGCGCGCGGCGACGCCGACCTGGTGTCGATGGCGCGGCCGTTCCTGGCCGACCCGGAGTGGGTACGCAAGGCGGCGCAGGGCCGCGACGACGAGATCAACACCTGCATCGCCTGCAACCAGGCGTGCCTGGACCACACCTTCTCCGCGCAGCGCGCCACCTGCATGGTCAACC
Organism: Micromonosporaceae bacterium; assembly: GCA_050701695.1. Taxonomy (GTDB): domain Bacteria; phylum Actinomycetota; class Actinomycetes; order Mycobacteriales; family Micromonosporaceae; genus WHSM01. Next base: position 1,290 of record JBOGDE010000037.1, on the reverse strand, counting down.
CCCGGGCGGTACGTGAGACCGAGCTGGTGCTGCTGCCGACCCGGCGCGTCAAGCGGGTCGCCGTGGTCGGCGCCGGGCCGGCCGGGCTGTCCGCGGCCACCGCGCTCGCCGAACGCGGCCACGACGTCGAGCTGTACGAGGCCGAGGACTCCATCGGCGGGCAGTTCGACATCGCGCGGCGGATCCCCGGCAAGGAGGAGTTCTCCGAGACGGTCCGCTACTACCGGCGGCAGCTCGAGCTGACCGGGGTGAAAGTGCACCTGGGCCACCGGGTCACTGCCGCCGAGCTGATCGACTTCGACGAGGTGGTGGTCGCCACCGGCGTGGCGCCCCGGGTGCCGGACATCCCAGGCATCGACCACCCGTCCGTACTGTCCTATGTGGATGCGGTTAAGCATGGCCGCCCGGTGGGCGAGCGGGTGGCGGTGATCGGGGCCGGCGGGATCGGGGTGGACGTCACCGAGTTCCTGACCCACGCCGAGTCGCCCACGCTGGATCTCGCCGCGTGGCAGGCGGAGTGGGGCGTCACCGGTCCGGACCAGGCGCAGGGCGGTCTGATGGCAGCGCGGCCCGAGCCGTCACCGCGTACGGTCTACCTGCTGCAGCGCAAGACCTCCCGGATCGGCAAGGGGCTCGGCAAGACCACCGGCTGGGTGCACCGGGCCGCGATGAAGGCCAAGGGCGTCGAGCAGCTCACCGGGGTGACGTACGACGAGATCGACGACGCCGGGCTGCACCTCACCGTCGACGGCGAGCCGCGGCTGCTCGCGGTCGACACGGTCGTGGTGTGCGCCGGTCAGGAGTCGGTACGCGATCTCGCCGATGAGCTGGCGGCCTTGAGCGTGGCGACCCACGTCATCGGCGGCGCCGACGTGGCCGCCGAGCTCGACGCCAAGCGCGCCATCGACCAGGGCACCCGGCTTGCGGTGGCGATCTGACATCGGCTGTCCTGCCGAAGCCCGGCGAGATGTCACAGGCCCTCGATAGCGTGCGGGAGTACCCACACGCCGATCTGAGGAGCGCCGTCATGGCATCCCTACTCAACCCGTACCTCAGCTTCCGCGACAACGCCCGGCAGGCGATGGAGTTCTACCGCGACGTGCTCGGCGGGGAGCTGACCATGAACACCTTCGGTGAGTTCGGTCAGGAGGAGGCCGGCGCCGACAACATCATGCACGCCAACCTGAAGGCCCCGGGCGGCATCGTCCTGATGGCGGCTGACACGCCGGCCGGCATGGAGTACAACCCCGGCTCACAAATCTCGATCAGCCTCAGCGGCGAGGACGCCGA
>JBOGDE010000036.1:0-24309 GCA_050701695.1 Micromonosporaceae bacterium | reverse complement strand
CGTTGGGGGATCGCTACCGCGAGCTCCATCATCGGGCGGCCCGTCATGGTGACGTGTCCCTGAAGCCGCGCCTCGTGGCTTGGCGGCGGCATCGCACGCTGTCCTGCGCTGCACAGCGCCCACCTCCCAGATCCGTTGGTTCGAGACGCGCCACGGCGCGCGACGTCGTAGTGGCTGTGAGTTTGCGACAGGACGGTGTCGCGTCTCGACCGGCGGCATGGTCGCGTCTACTCCTTCCCCGCCTCGCGATGTCTCATCTATGGCTCGCCTGTCTGGTAGTGTCCGCACCCGCCAGAGCAGCAAGGCGCCGCGCGCGAAACGACGCCAGCACCGAACCGAGGGGATGGAAACCGATGTCAGCGCAGCCGACTCTGCTTAAAGTGCTGCTGCGGCAGCGTCACTGGCAGCCGTACAGCACGTTCCGTAGCGAGTACGACAAGGCGGCCAGCCGGCTGGACCCGGACCTGGTGGGCACCTGGCCGAGCCGGGCGCAATTCAACCGCTGGCTATCCGGTCAGCTGAAGGGCACGCCCTACCCTGGCCACTGCCGGGTGCTGCAGGAGATGTTCCCGGGATGGTCCGCGGCGCAGCTCTTCCAGCCTGCGGATCCCGCGCTGACAGATCCCGTGCCGCAGATGGAACCTGGACCGCTGGAGCCGGAGCGACTCTCCGGGCTGATCACCGCTGGGCTGAAGGTTCCGGATGCCACTCACATCGGCTGGACGCCCGCAGCGGCGCCAATGTCACCTGCGACGGACCCTTTCTCCGCCAAGGACGCGTCCGATGTCAGCCACCGGCTGAGTAAGCGTCTTGTCTCCCTGAGCAGGACGTTGCGCCTGCCCGCTAGCGAGGTTCAGCAGCTCGCGGCGCTCGCCGGCAACGTCATCGACCTGGATCTACAGATCGAGCTGGCCATCTCCAAGGACGGTTCGGCCCTGGTGACCTACCGGCATGAGTTGTTCAACATGACCGCCCGGCCTTTCACCCGGCTGGCGCGCGAATTGTGGTTCGTCTACATGACGGGGCCGCTCGACATCAGGCCCGTGGCTGAGAGCAGGCACTCTGTCGTGATTGAGCGCGCGGCGACCACTCCGAACCTTGCGAAGTTCGCGTGCCGGATCTCACCGGCTCTTCAGCCGGGCGACTCGGCGGTCGTGGCCTACACCTGCCATGGCGGGAAGTTCGTCGATGAGTGGTACTGGCGTGAGGCGATCAGACGCCACACCCGCTACGCCACGGTCGTGATGCGACGACTCGGCGGCGGCGAGGTCGTCGACTGCTCCGCCACGGTGGAGGAGCCCGACGGCTCGCAGCGCTCTGGAGGCGAGGGACTCATGTGCGACTACGATCACGACGACCTCGTCATCACCCTGACGAGTGACTACCTGAACCCCAATCAGATCGTGACGATGCGATGGGACGTCCGTGATGAATCTCCGTGACGAGGTCGAAGCCCTACTCCGCTCATGGGACGCCTATGAACGCGCAAGGGACGCTCCCGCGGTCATCGACTTCGACTGCCACCCCACAGACACCGCGGTGACAGCCGCCAAGAACCGGCTCGACGTGCTGCGTCGTTTCATCGAGCTACGCGAACACGCCGATCCGGAACTGGCGGCGCGCATCGAATCCCACATCGCCTACCTGCGCGCTCTCCTGGGCGAGCGGACTCCACTGGACGAGTACATGCGCGCCACCCAGGGCTGCACCGCCGCTGGGTGGCCACGCGAATACGTGACCCATCTCGGCGAGACCCTGCGGAGCCGGCTCGACGATCTAGGCATCGCGTGGGGCGAGTCAACCTTGCGGGACCTCCTCGCCGCCGAGGGGCTCATCGAAGCCGACGCGGCACCGGACGCGATACGCCAGGCCGCCGCCGAGGTTGAACCGGCCGTCCGCCGGCTCGTCGACACCGACGCGCCATACCGGCTGAACATCGAGGCCACCGACGTGCAGGCATACTGGGCCTACTGGCTCGACGGCTCCGGCGCAGACCTCCGACTTCGACTCAATCTCCGCCACGCCACGTTCACCAAGGTCACGGTTCGACAGTTCGCGCTCCACGAGGTCCTTGGCCACGGCCTGAAAGCCGCGAGCTACACCGCGCGCGGCACCAACCAGGATGTCCCATGGGTGCGTCTACTGTCCGTACACTCGCCACACCAAATCCTCCTCGAAGGACTCGCCCAGACCCTGCCCCTGTTCGTCACCCCCGACGACGACGCGGTCCTCACCCGCGTCAAGCTCGAGCACTACTCCTACCTGGTCCGCAGCGAACTTCACCTCGCGATCAACACCGGAACCAGCGTCGAGGAATGCGCCGATCACGCCCGTGACCGCATCCCCTGGTGGACCGACGACGCCATCGGCGACGCCCTCACCGACCGCAGCGCGGATCCGCTGCTGCGCTCCTACCTCTGGGCCTACCCCGCCGGCCAGGACTGGTTCACCCACCTGTCCAACACAGATCCAGAGGTTTGGCGGCCGATCCTTCGAGCCGCATACCGCAGCCCTCTGACCACCACCGACCTGGTCAACCTGTGGCCCAACGGCCCCACGATCGGAGGTCGGCGCAACAACCTTGAGTAGCAGGTATGCCCTGCGGTGAAGGTCGGGCACCGTCACTTCCACGTCGATGGAGTTCATCGATGAAACCGCCGCGACTATGTGTGCCACTTCGGCTTGACCCCGGGGTCGAAGACAGCCAAGCGAGCGGTTCGCTCGACCAAAAGAGAATCAAGTCCGATCGGCGGTCAAAGCCGGTGTCCCCGGACCGTGACGCCACGAATGCCGGCCAGGATGCCGAGCAGACCGGAGACAGCCCTGGGAGAACAGCCGCGAGCATCCAGCTCCCCATCGAAGGGTGCGCCGCCTGCCGCGCCTGGGACGGGCGCTCGGGCGCCTGTCAAGGGGTACGGCGGCCAGCTTGACGAGGAGCCGTGCGGCCGGCTTGTTTGGGCACGTGAGCGTCTTCTTCCTTTTCGTGGTAAGACACCGAGACCAAACGGTTCACCACTGCTCTGAGCCGAGTCCAGAACCCATCAAACGCGATAAGACCGATGAATAGTCCGCGTCTGAGAGTCTTTGGCGGACCGAGAAGCAGGGCGCGCTCGCGGCGTCGCAGCCGGGCAGGCATGGTAAGTAGAGCGAGCCTGACGATGCGAAGGCCGAGATCGAGCGATTGCGGGTCTTGTAACCGAGCAGGTCGTGGCATTGCGCCTGCAGGAGGGAAAGGCGCCTTGGACTCGGTGGTTGGGAGCGGCGATGCCTGACCACGCAATGCAGAGGGTCGGGGCGATGACTTGGCTGGACCACGCGACCAGTCTCCGCCCCAGTGGGGGCTTGGGGCTCACAGAAGTTCGCGCGCCAGTACCGCTGCGCTGGTAGCCAGGGCGGCCGACAGGTTCGCGCGGAGCTGTGACGGTATGGCTTGACGTCCGAGTCCGCTGGTGTCGAGAGCGGCCGCGATGTCGCGCGCCTGGTCATCGTTGATCAGGGCTACACAGCCGTCGTGGGCCAGTAAGTCGCGCGCGATGTAGCCGTCGCGAGTCGCGATCACCTGTGTGACCAGGTGTGCGGCCAGGTCGCGTGCGGCAGGGTGCTCGGCGCCTCCGATGGCGTCGAGCACCGATAGCCCGAGCCGAGTTTGGAATACCGCGAGCGGAGGCTTCGGGACGAGTCGCCGGTAGCGTTTCAGCGCGTCGGTGCGATGTATCGCGGAGTTGTTGGGCTCAGCGCACAGTGCTGTCAGGCAGGCGGTTACCGCGTCTTGCCAGGGTTCGCCGGGGGCGGTGGTGTCGAGGAGTTCTAGGGCGCCGTCGTGGTCGTCAGCGGTGGCGTGGGCGATGACGGCGACTTGGCGGCCGTCGAGCATGCGCCGGCCGATGCCTTTGCGCGCCTGTAGGTGTTGGTGGGCGTCCTGCCAGCGGCCCGCGCTGGTGAGGGCTCGGGTGCCGTCGGCGAGGTGGACGCTCCATAGCCAACGGCGCAGCTCGCGGTGGTCGGTGTCGGTCGTGGTGATGGTGGCTGCGGGGATGGGGATGCCGTCGATGACTGTGTCGGTGCGGGTGTCGACCGCTTCGTAGAGGTTGTCGAGTAGGTGAAACGCGGCGTCGCCGTTGCCGTCCCTGATGTGGAGGCGGGCGAGGTTGACGAGGGGTTCGAGGGCGTGCCGCGCTTCCTGCGCACCCATGGCGGGGGCGCGCAGGTATGCGGCGGCGTGTTCGTGGCACCACTGGCGGGCCAGGTCGGGCAGACCGCAGTCGGAGGCGATGAGCGCGGCGAGGTTGTAGACGGCTGAGGCCGCGGTGGTGTCGCTGTCCTTGTCTGCTGCGCGGGCGCGGGCCACAAGATTGTCGACCCGTACGGCCAGTGGGCCGCAGGTCGGGCGTGGGCGGGCGATGAGGGGGAACCTGCGGGCTGTCGGCCCGTTGGGGTCCATGTCACTCCCATATGACGGTGATCGGGTGGTGGGGCCGCGCGAGGGTGAACCGGCCGGCGCCAGGTGTGGTGGCGGAGGGGGCGGAGATCTCGAATCGAACGGTGCGGGCGCGGTGGTCCTTGTCCCAGGTGCGGACCTGTTCGGCGACTTCCTCGGCGAGCGCGGCGCCGGTGGGGCCGTGTCCGATGACGCCGACCTCGTAGAGCTTTCCGCCGTCGGGGTCTGGTGGGGCGGATCGGACGGTGAGGTAGGCGATGTCGCTACCCCGTGTGGTGGCCATGGAGCCCCACGGGAACATCGGTGTGACCTGCTGGCGGTCGGCTGCGGGCGCGAGCACGTTCATGCGCATCAGGGCGTTGTCGAGTGTGCAGGCCAGCCACAGGTCCATCCACTCGTACGGCACCATGGGCGGGAAGAGGACCTGGGTCCAGACCTCGCGGCGCTCGGTGTCGAGGACTCCAGCCAGGGCCGGGTCTACGGTCTGGTCTTGGTGGACCTGCAAGCTCACGCCGTCGGCGAGGGTGACGGTGCGCCGGGCGTCGTCTCCGATTCCGCGTAGTGGCATGAAGACGGCCAGTTCGCTGCCGCGGCTGTGCCAGCGATCGGTGTCGCGTTCGAAGACGATGGAGCGTGAAGCGGCGCCGCGCAGCCGCAGCGGTGCGACCAGGCGCGCGTCGGGGGCGAGCTGGTTGAGCCATGCCGTGGGTGTCTCCCAGGCGCCGACTGTGGCGATGATCCGGTCGTACGGCGCTCCGCCCGGGTGGCCGAGCGCCCCGTCGCCGAGGATGACCTCGGCGTTGCCGACACCAGCGGCGGACAGATGCCGTCGGGCCCCGTCAACGAGGTCGGGGTCCACGTCGATGGTGGTGACGTGACCTGTGTGGCCAACGATGGCGGCGATGAGCGCGGCGTTGTAGCCGGTGCCGGCGCCGATCTCCAGGATCCGTTCGCCGGGCTGGGCGTCGAGTTGTTCGAGCATCATGGCGACGATCCGCGGTTGCGACGCGGCGCTTATCGAGGCGCCGGCGGCGTCGGTCTTGGTGTAGACGGGGTTGTCGGCGTAGGCCTGGTCGATTTCGACGCCGGGCAGGAACAGGTGCCTCGGGATGCGCCGGATGGCGGCTTCGACGCTGGCGCTGCGGATCACGTTCTCCTGCCGCAGCCTGTCGGCAAGGGCGTGACGCAGCTCGTCGGCGGTGTCGCTCTCGCGGATCGCGGTCATCTCAATTCCTCGGTGTTGGTGGAAGGGACACTGGCTCGCCGGAGTCGGCGAACACGCTGTTCAACGCCAATGCGGCCAGGGTGGATTGGTCGGCGAGGGAAAGTCCGGCACGGTTGGCATGGAAGATCACATGATGGGCGAGGATCGCCCGCAGGCCGCGCCGCAGCTGTCCCTGGCGTGCTAGCTGGGCGAGCGCTCGGCCGGCGTCCTCGAATGCCGCGACCCACTGGCCGTAACCCGACAACGCCCCTTTCGCGGGGTCGCAGAGGGCATGGGCGTCGACGGTCATGAGTTGCCGCAGCGCGTTGGCCAGCTGGTGGGTTCGTTCCGGCGGCAAGGCGGCGGTGGCGGGTGCGGCTGGGCGCAGCTCGGCGACCTTGGCCCAGACGTCGCCTTGTTCGTACCAGTCCAGGCCGGCGCCGCGCAGCAGGACGCTGCACAGCATGGCGGAGGTCTCCCGCCGCCCCAGTGTGTGGCGCGTGGGGATTGCCGCGGCGTGGATGAGGAGGTGACGGCTGTCGTGGCAGAACAGGTGGTGCGCGATGTCCATCGCTTGCGTCCCGCCGAACGCGGTGGTCTCCGGCTCGTAGATCCCCGGTGTCCAACCGGTGATTTGCTCCTCGGCGGCCAGGTTGTCCAGCAGGTCTGACACGGCTGTGGATTCTGGGTCGTGGCTGCATCGCAGCCGCCAGGCTTCGCGCTTGCGGATGTACCACCAACCGTGGATCGTTCCGGCATCCTGTGCGGCGATCAGCGAAGGGCCCAGGTCGGCGGCGGCGATCTGTTCGGCCGAGGCTGGGTCGGTGAAGCCGACCGTGTAGTGGCTCCAGTCGTTGGTCATCAGGGCGGTCTCCATGCCGGTGTCGGATTCTCATGTGACCAGGAGGCAGGCGTCCCACCCAGCAAGGGGTGGGATCATGGTGGCGGGAGCGAGCGCGGCCAGTGCGACGCCAGCGGCCCCTTCGAGCACCCCCGGACCGATGTGGTCCACCAGCGCGTCGGCGGCGGTTGGACCGGGCTCGGTATGCGGAGCCTGGACGGCGTCGAGAAGGCTCGGAATGAGCGCGCGCAGGCGCTTGGCCGCTGGCGGGGCGGCGTCCGCGGCGACCCGGGCGGCGACATGCGCCAGACCGGCGTGTCCGTGGCACAGCGAGGCGTCCGTGGTGGCCGCGAGCTGGCGAGGGTCTGTCAGCGCGTGGCTCAGCGCGTCCTCGGCAACGGCACGGCGAGCGGCGTCCCCGGTCGCCAACGCGGCCAGCTGTTGGGCGCGCGCGAGCCCGGCGGTGCCGTAGCACCAGGACGGGCGCGCCACGACGCGTTCCCCCGTGCGGCCGGCGCGATGTTCGGACCGGGTGATCCAGTAGGGCCAGACCGAACCCTCGGTGCGCCACCGGTCCTGCCATGCGCACAGCCGCCTGATGGCGCGCAGTTGGTCGTCCACGACAACGCCGTGCAGCGCGGCGAGCGAGAGCAGCGCGAGCGGCCCCGCGAGGCCGTGAGCCATTCCAGAGTTGGCGTGCCCGCCGGGGAAGCGGTCATCGGTGCGTCCGGACGGGCCGGAGGCGGTCCACCAACCGGGCAGCGTCTCATCGTCGGCGGTCAGAGGTTCGGTGAGCCGTGTCAGGTAGGACAGCACAGCGCGCATGGCTTCGCCGCCGGGGTCCCGCCGCAGCAGCAGTCTTCCGATGCCGGTCAAGCCGCGGATCACATCGAACTCGGCGAGAGCCGGCAGTGCGCCGCTGTCGATGCGGGCGTGGGCGGCCTCGACGCGGCGGCGTGCGTCGGAGGCGATCGCCGAGTCCATGGTCTCCAACGCCTGGGAGTAGGAGCCGGGGCGCGTCTGTGCGGCGCAGGCCAGCACGTGGGTGAGGGCGGGCGCGCCATGGAAGAGGTGGCTGTCCCGCCCGGAGGTGACCGGTCGGCTGGTTGCGGCGGCGAGCCAGTCGTGGGCGCGCTGCCACGGCCGGAGGTCCCGGGCCGCGAGTTCGATGTGCAGCAGGGCGATGCCTGGTACGCCGTGGGCGAGTGACTGGGTCCGCCACGGCTCAGCGGCCAGCAGGCGGTCGATGGCGGCGGGTTGGGCGAGCCGGTCAGCGACCGCGACCGCGAGCTGGCCGGCGGGATGCTCGTGTGTCACGGTCGGGCCCCCGTGGTGTGGTGAAACCACGCCATGGCAGCGGCCCGCGCGAGGTGCAGGCAGACGGCCTCCTCGTCGAAGTCGATGCCGACGGCGCGGATGAAGTGCGCGTGCAGCAGGGACCCCAGCACGTCGTCGGGGTTGATGCCTTCCGTGTGGGGACCGGGGATGCGGGCGCGGTACGCGGCCAGCGCCCGGTCCCGCGGTGGCCACCGGTCGAGGATGGCCGCGCCGCCCGGAGCGCCTCGGAGCGCGGCCCAGTCGTCGGAGGGGTCGGCGACGCGGACGGCTTCGCTGAACACCGCCCGCGGCACCGGTTGCGGCGCGGAGGCGGGTACGTGATCGATCAGCCAGCGCATTCCGGCGAGGGCGCTGCCGGTGAACGCGATGGCGATGGCGGCGCTGTTGGCGGCGACCAGTGCTTGCCGGTGCGGGCGTGCCTGCTGCCGCAGTTGGGTGAGCACCGCGCTGGAGTCCGCGCGGAAGACCGCCTCGGCGGCGGTCATCGCCGGGCCGGACCCCCACCGGCCGGTCTCCGGATAGGAGGTCGCGTACGTGACTTCGCGCAACAGCCCGTCGCGGTGCAGGGCGTCTGCCCATGCGCTCACCTTGCCGGCCGCTGCCCCGAACTCGTCCGGATTGGAGAGGGCGACGCGCAGCCGAAGGTGCTGATCCGGGTCGCGGAACCGCAGAAACCACCACTCTGGAGGGGTGTCCCATTGAGTCAGCAACCCGGGCAGGTGTTCGGTGAGGAGGACGTCCTGGCGGGTGATGTCGCCGTACAGCTTGGCGAGCAGCACACGTGACGTGGCTGGCGTGTCGCCCTGGTCGCGGCCGATGATCCGGGCGCGGGTGGGGCGGGGCAGACGCGGCCAGTTCGGCGGTGCGGTGGCGGCCAGCGGCACGATGACCTCGTGGGCGCGTCCGCCACACCAGCCGTACGCCAGGGGGTCGGGTGCCTCGGTGAGCACGGCATGCGGCGCCTGGTCCAGATGAGCGCGCAGCAGCGCGCGGCAGGCGGTCTCGTCCAGGTCCAGGGACAGCCGACGGTCGCCGTCAACCAGGTGCACACGGCGCGGTAGGCGCCGCCGGGCGCGCCACTCGGTGAATGCCGCGTCCCACGCCGCCCACGGCTCCGCTTTGCCGGGGAGGTCGGCACCTTCCACCTTCCAGGTCGCAGGGGAGACAACGACGCGCCCGTGCCGGAGCCGCGGGAGGTACGGCAGCCCGGCGGCGGCTCCCCAGTCGAACATGGTCACCTGGGCGCACTGCGCCCGGCCCAGTTCGGCCAGGAATCGTGCGAGCGGCGGAGTGTGCCTGCGCAGGTTCAGCGCGTGCATCCCTGTCGCCTCCACCCGCTGCCCGCGACCCGGCACAGCCAGATACATACGCCGGCCATCGCACGCCACCGCCAGATCCTCCGCAGCCAACGCCGAGGCATCCGGTGCGCGGTGTTCCGCGAGGCTGATCACACCGCCCGGCAGGATGCTCGGCGCGCGGGCCACATGTGCCGTTGCCGGGTCCAGCGGCGGAAACGACAACTGCGCCGGTGCCGTTTCCCGGTCGTTGGCAGGCAGGCCAGCCAGGCTCCCGGCGAGGGACTGCCGGTCCCGCTCGTCCAGCACGCTCAGGAACCGACCGGTCAATGCGCCCGCTGCCCGTGAGACGGACACAACCTCCAGAGTGAAGTCCCCGCGCGCCAGCGCCATCTGATCTACGGCGTGGACCCGTACGCACAGCTCCAGATGTGAGGGCAGCCGCGGGGGCGCGGGACCCAGATCCAACGCCGTGATCAGTGACTCGTCCAGAACGACCTCGTCGCGTCCGTCGAGCGCGGCGGCCTGCGCCAGCGCCAGCAGCGTCTCATCCCGTCCCGATCTCGGCGCCGGGCGCTCGGGTGTCACTGTGCCCGGATACCCGTCGGGCCAGCCGATACCGCAGTCGGGGTTGACCACATCCAGCAACGGAACCATCGACCCGATGCCGAACCGCTCGTAGAACCGCTGGTGATAGTCGCGCCACGCGGGCGTGCCGTACGGATGCGCGCTCACCCGGGTCAGCGCGAACGCGGCGCACTCAACCTCCCGGGCAACCTCCTCTGGCAAGACCACCGTCGAGTCCAGCCGCAGATCGATGGCGAGCGGGTGCCGGTCCGTTCCGCCCGCCAGATCCCGCATGCGCGCGGTCAACTCCCTCCGCGCCGCGCGACCGTCGCGAACGGGAACCTGGTTGTGGTCGCGCAGGACGGTGTCGATCTCCCGCAGCACGTGGACCAGGTCAGCGACCGAGTCGATGGCTGTGGCGTCCACGGCGTCCAGCTCTTCGAGCAGGTGCCCGAAGGCGTCGGGCTCCGTGCTGGGGGCGTGCAGGCTGGAGATCAGTACGCCGCGCGCCACCAACTCGGCGAGCATCGACCTGACCGCGTCCGGTGCCGCGGCTGGGAACTCGGCGCGCAGCTTCCCGGCCAGGTCCTCCATCCGGACCGGACTCCGGGCCATCTCCACCGCGGCCCGCACCGGGCGGGTATGCCTCAACGAGATCTCCACCGCCGCCGTGCCACCCCCAGCGCGCGACCGCGGCTGGTAGGGCACGATCAGCCGATCACCGCGTACCGTCATCGTGTTGTTGGCGACGACCGGCAGCCGCGCCAGTAGCGCCGGACACGCTTCCAGCCGCGCTGTTACATCGGCCAGCCAGCTCGCCGCGGGCCGGGCGACCGCCCTGTGTTCGCGGCCCCAGCGAAGACTCGGACGTGGCCCGAACCGCGCCGCGGCCACCCCGGCGAGCAGCCCGAACGGCGTAGCCCGCCCCGTCATTCGGGACAGGTAGCGGGCCACAGACCGCACCGCGCGGTAGGTCTTCCGCACGGCTGGTTCGTCGGCGGCGAGCAAGGTGTGCACCTGCTCGGCCAACACCGGGCTGGCGTGGCTGATCGCCTCGGACACGTCGCCGATCTCCCAGACCGTCCTCAGCCAGCTCACCCAGGAACCGACCCGTTCAGGCGTGACCTCGGTCATGTCCGGTGGCGACGGGACAGCGAGCCCACCGTGGGCCACCGCACGCATCAGCGCGGCCCCGCAAACCCGGTAACCCGCCGGGCGTTCATGGGAGCGCAAACCAACACCTCCGTGACGGAGCGAACAAGATGACAGCCGGCGCCGCCCCGCTTCGGGACATCACGAAGCGGCACCGGCCAACAGGGGTGTACGCCGCCGGTCAGGCGACGTTGGTGGTGCAGGCCCCACACGTGCTACCGCAACCGTTGTCGGTCAACTCGATCAGGCCAGCCTCGTCCGCCACCTCCAACAGGGTGACGTCCAGGTCGAACTCGTCGGTCACTTCCGGCGCGCGCTCCTCGGTGAGCACTGTGCTGCTAGACATCGCATCCTCCACTGTGGAGACTTTCCCGGAACCACTGCGGCCCGGGATGGTGCTGGCGGTCCGCGTTATCACTTGGAGCCCGCCACATCCGCCCTAGCGGACGGAGCCTGATCGCCGCGCGTGATCGCGGCTGTCGCAATGAGTTCGGTCATGGATGGGTGGGGATCAGGACTATGTGGACCGTCGTGTGAGACCGTAAGCTCACTGCGACTCTCTGACAAAGCCCAATTACCTGCCGTAGGGGTCACCCGGACAACATCACGGATGCCACTGCTCAGCGACGATCGTCCAGTACGGCGCGATGTCTGGGTCCAACTCGGCGGGCGGCTCGGGCGGCTCGGGCGGGGGCGGGTTGTCGGCGTCGAACGGGCTCCGCACGTGTTCACGTCCCTTTCGCGGCCAGGGTGTACAGCGACCACGCCGCTACGAGGGTCGAGACCACGACCCATCCCACGGCTTTGGCGGACAGCAGGCGGGCTGCGGCGCGCAGGGTCGGCACTTGGGCCTTCGCCAGGCGGAGGTCCTTCCAGGCGCGGCGGGTGTCTGCGAAGAGCACTCCGGTGGTGAAGCCGAGCGTCACCGCGATCAGCGCTGCAGCCGCGAGGGGATAGGTCAGTTGCATCGGCAAGGGCTCCGGGAATGTCGGTGAAGCGGTGTCGGGGAGGCGGGGATCACTGGTTGGTCCGCCACGGCGGTGGCTGGCCGGGTGGGGCAGGCGGCGCGACTGAGAACGGCTCCTCTGTCTCATTCGCCGCCTGCCCCCGTCTCGGTGAGCGCGGTATCTCAGTGGGGCGGCGCCGCGCGGGCGCGGCCGCGATCTCGCGCTGCCACCAGGGCACATCACGCAGGGGCGGAGAGTCGGCCACAGGTGCGGAGCCGGCCGGTTCGCGGGAAGGATCAGGCTCGGCCCGCTCCGCGTCCTTCAGGCCGCGGGTCAGCGTCGGCGGATGCCCATGCTCGCTCGCCGCTTGCGGTTCAAGGCTGGGCGGCGGATGCGCCAGCGACATGTGCGGCTGCGGGCAGAACCAACTCACTGGCTCACCGTTTGCGACGTGCATCCACCCCAGGACCGTCCGGGCGATCGGGTTGCGGCAGCACAAGCACGGCACCATTTCGCCTGACGCTTCGAACTCCAGCGCTGGACGCTCGATAGTCATCATCACCGCGTCGCCCCAGCCAATGCCGGAGTCCGTGCCGGGTCGTGCCGCCACACTGGGCGCAGCTCGCCCAACGTGGTGACATCGACCCATTTGACCGCCGTGAGCATCACCGCGCGACGATCAAACACGTCAGTCGCCCGCCAGCGGTCCCACTCCTGCGCGGTGACGGGCGGCTGGGCATCGGCGCGCCTGGTGGCCACCACCGCGCCGCGAACCAAAGCTCCCAACGCCAGGTGATCCTCCACCTCGGCGGCGACCAGGTCACGTTGTGGGCACCTCGGCCCGCACGAGTAGGCGCGGGTTCCAGCGGGATCCACCCATCGCACCGCGACCATCCAGCTGTGGCACGCCAGGCACCGCAGCGTCGCCCGCAGTACCCACTCATCACACCGGTCACGAGCGTGCGGCCCCGCCACGCCCTGAGCTGGCCACGAGGCTCCGCTGTCTACGGTCATTGCCATGTGCCTCTCCCGTACGGCTCGTCGGCGATCACGGGCCGCTCGCCCTCGCTGACCGGGATACCGAACATGACGGTCGGTGACCGCCAGTCGTCCCTCGTGCCGTTCGTGGTCAATCCGCTCGCGTGGCGGACCGTGTCGCCGGAATCGCGGCGAACATGCCGGAGCCGGCACCAGCGGGCCGCCGCGTCGGGCCGACTGGTGCTCGCCGCGCAGATGGGTGACGGCAGGCCCCCGAGCGGGGGTGAGGAGCACGCCGGGACGCGCCGCCACCGGTCACACCCCCACCGGGCGTACACGCAACGGCCCCGCAGCCGCGGTCGACTGACTCATCACAACCGGCACCCCGACCCGCAGCCCGGTCGCCAACAACCTGGCGGCGATCATGGACGCGACGCAGTCACTCCACTCCGGAGGCAAGTGGGGATCCGCCGCCTCGATACAGGCGGCTGTGAGCAGGTCAGCGGCGTAGTCGGTGCGCAGCGCCACGGTTGCCCAAGCCGGTTGCCCAGCGACCTGCTCGGCCGGGTCGAGATCGACAGTCAACGTCAGGCGCACGACGCGACACCCCCCGCAGCCGGCCGTGGGCTCGTCCTACACACACCGGGAGCCTTTCGCCTCGGCGTGCCAGGCCGGGAGGACTGCCCGCTTCGCTGCCACCTGCGGTGGTGCGCGGCTGCGGGGGAGGGCCGGCCGCGCACCACCGGATGTTCACCCGCCACCGCAGTCCATCGAGCGGTACGGCGACGGGGAGCTTGACAACGGTGCTCGTCACGCGCTCGCCCCTGGCCGAGAGACTGGCTCGACCGCGGCTCGGCGGATGCCGTTGGGGGATCGCTACCGCGAGCTCCATCATCGGGCGGCCCGTCATGGTGACGTGTCCCTGAAGCCGCGCCTCGTGGCTTGGCGGCGGCATCGCACGCTGTCCTGCGCTGCACAGCGCCCACCTCCTAACCTCCAGACCCGTCGGTTCCAGCGCGCCACGGCGCGCGCCGCTGGCCTGCGAAGGATCATGGCGAAGATCGCGTTGCCGCCGCGACGTCTCCGGTCTGCCGCCCGTATGCCGTCTTTCTGCCGCGTTGACTGACTGGGTTGCCTGCGTCTGCGTGGCCAGTACGGTGTAGTGGAGGTCCTGCTTGCTTGGGGTGGTTGATGGAGAACGAACGGCAAAAGACCTTGCTCGGACTGCTGATTGAGCAGCACCCGTGGACCCAACACGAGTTCATCGAGGACTACAACGCCACGGCTCAGGATCTGGACGAGTCCACGTCGCTGAGCCCTCGCCAGCTGGCGAGGTGGCTTGCCGCGGACCTGGCGCGTAGACCACTGCCCGCTGCCCGGCGCGTCCTGCGTCACATGTTCGGCCGACCCGCCGAGGAACTGCTGGCACCACCCGACGCGAGCCAGTCAGGTCTCGACCACTCGCAAGCCGAGCAAGACTTGGTCATGGCCGCCGCTCACCAGTCCCGCGATCACGCCATGGACGCCGCCGCGGTCGACGTGTCACCGATTGCCATGGAAAACATGTACGACGACATCGTCGGGTTGGCGCACTGCTACCACACCACACCACCCACGCAGCTTTTGTCCGAGGCGCTGCGGGTCCGCAACGACGTCTATCGCCTGCTGGAGCAGACCAAGCGCCCGACTCGCACCTCCGACTTGTACCTGCTAGCAGGCCATGCCTGCGTGTTGATGGCCAGCGCGTCGTTCGACCTTGGTCACCCGAACGCCGCCGAGGGGCAAGCGCGTGCGGCGTATGCGTACGCCGAGCTTATTGGTTTCGCACCGCTGCGGGCTTGGTGTCGCGGCCTACAGGCTGAGGCTGCGTACTGGACAGGCTCGCCCCGTCGCGCCCTGACGTTGATCGACTCCGGGCTCGCCGAAGCGCCCCGTGGCACGGCGCGCACGCGGCTGCACAGCATCAAAGCACGGGCGTGGTCCTATCTCGGCGACGGCGCCGCTGCCCAGGTCGCGGAGTCCGTGCAGCTGGCCTCCGCGGCTAGGGACGAGGCCCCAGACTCTGACCGGTTGCACGATGGTGTGGGCGGACACTTCTCGTTCGATCCCGCTAGGCAAGCCCGATGTGAAGCCACCACCTACGTCCAACTTGGCCACGGCGCGGAAGCCGCGCAGGCGGCCGAGCGCGCCCTCGAACTGTACGGGGGTGCCGGGGAGGGCTGGCGTCTGATCGAACTGGAAGTGCACGCCGACCTCGCCGCAGCCCGCCTGCTGGCCGGGGACTTCGACGGCGCCGAGGACGCGCTATCGCCGTTGTGGAGTCTGCCGCCGCACGAACGGCGGGAAGGGCTCACACACCGGGTACGGCAAGCCGGCGCGTTACTCGCGGGCAGCGACTATCGGGAACTCTCCGTGGCCGACAGTCTTGCTGAGCGGATCGAGGACTACGCCGCAACGAGCGTGGTGCGCGCACTGCCGGCCGGTACTGGCCACTGAACAGCCCGTGACCCGCAGAAGCGCGGCGCTGCTCGTGGTCCTCGCCGCGACTTGGGGCGGCGTCTACCCGCTGACCACGATCGCGCTCCGTGACTTTCCGCCCGCCTGGGTGGTGCTCGGCCGTGCCGTGTTCGCGGCGATGGTCTTGGTCCCGGCGGCCATCTATGCCGGGGGATTCGGGCCGCTCCGCAGGCGATGGGGCCAATTGCTGGTGGCCGGGACGGTTCAGGCGGCGATCCCACTCGGCCTTCTGACCGTGGGTCAGCAACATGTCTCCGCGGGCATCGCTGGCATCCTCTCCGCCACGCAACCCCTATTCGTCGTCACGCTCGTAATGACACTCGACCGCATTATCCGACTCCGCGAGTTGGTGGGCGTAGTCGTGGGCCTGGTCGGCGTGACGTTGCTGTTCCTGGACGAGGTCGGCTCCAGCGCCACCACCATCGCGGGGGGCGTCGCCGTGCTGGCGTCGGCCCTGTTCTTCGCGACGGGGTCGGTGTACATCCACCGCGCACTGCCAGACACGTCGCCGGTCGGAATCGCGGCGGCGGCCATGTGCCTGACCACACTCGTAGTCGCACCAATCGCTGCGGTCGGTCCATACCCCTCCGCTCCTGGCGTCGCGGAGTGGACGAGCTTGGTTGCACTCGGAGTGATCGGCAACGGCCTCGCGCTTGGCCTCTTCTATGCCCTCATCCATTGGCCCGGACCAACGCGCGCCGCCCTAGCCTGGTATCTCGCTCCCGGCTTCGCGGTCCTATACGACATCCCTCTCGCCGGATTACCCGCACTCGCCGCGGTCGCTGGCCTCATTCTGATCGTCGCCGGATCAGCCATCACAGCCACAGCGCGGCACGAAGCCGAGGTGCCATCAGGAAGGTCTGAACCGAGCAGGCCACGACGGTCCTGATCACCCACCGGCTGGCCAACGTCCGCCACGCCGACCACATCTACGTCCTGCACGAACAGGGCGACCATAGCGGTCTTCATCGCCGCAACGATGAGCCCACCGGGCATCGAACCGCCGCTGGAACTCCGATAGCGACGCGCGAAGGTGGACGCATGACAAATACAACCACAGCACTTCCGGCCCTGGCCCAGCACGTCGCCGAGGTCGTCCGGCAGGCGATGTCCGAGATTCGTCCTCGTCTCGTACAGGCCGCCCTCTCCGGCGATAGGGGCGAGAGCACCAACCTGCGGCACACCGACAACTTCCTGTCGGTCCACGACATGTGGATGCACCGCCAGTACCGCGAGACCCTCGCGCGGAGCCTGACCTCCTTCGTATATGCCTCGGAGGAGGCCGAACCCCAGGTCGTTGGTGACGACCCGGATCCGGACCTCTGCGTGCTGGTCGACCCACTCGACACCAGCGAACTGGCCGTGCGCGGCCTCCACGGCTACACCCACGTCATGGTGTACTCCCGAGCGCAGGCACGCCCCATCATCGCCGTCATCGGCGACATCTACCACCACATCCAGCTCTACGTCGCAGCCAGAGATGACCACGGCAGCGACCGGGCCCACATCATCACCGCCGACTCCACCGTCCATCCCCTGACCCATCGCAACCCGAAACCGCTGGCCGAGTCCCTCATCACCAACTACCTGATGCGACCAACCGAGCGATTCGCGGCACTCGCTCGCCAGCAACGCCTCATCGCAGCACTCAGCCAGACCGCCCCGGACGGCAAGAGCCGCGGCCGCATCGGTGTCGACTTCGGATCCGTGAGCCTCTGCCACGTCGCTGCCGGATTCACCGACGCCGTCGTCGAATTCGCCAAAGGCTTCGCCATCTGGGATCTCTCACCCGGCCACTACTTCCTCCACGCCGCCGGCGGCGCCGTCGTCGACCTGCAGGGCGACCCGATCTCCCTCGACTACGGGCTCGACTCCCTGGACGACATCGCGCGGGCCATGGACATCCGCCAACGATTCGTTGCCGCCCGCAGCACCGACCTCGCCCGGGAAATCGTTCGGACCCTCGACACCTGAACCAGCCCAGCCGATCGCAGGTCAATCGAACGTGGCCTCCTCGAAGCCGCGCGGACGCCACACACCCGACCAGAATTCCGGGCAACCCGGTGTCCGCAGCTCGATCAGGTGCGGGCGGCGAGTGGTATTGGCGCGACCCGGTGAGCGTGCCTCCAGCGGTTCTGGGACTCCCCGTGGACCAGGTCACCCGCGACCAAGTCGCTGACCTCGCTGAGGGCTACGGCTGGGACCGGGTGGCGCCGTGGGAAGCCCGGCCGTTCATGGGTTCCACGGAGACCTCGCGGGTGGCGACCAGCGTCTGGCTCGATGGAGGTGTCGACAGCGTGTGTGAACAGTCCCGACAGCACCCGTGCACACCCAGTTGCAGCGACCACGCCGCCTGCCGTTCCCGCTCCATGTCGGGCCGTGTTCACCGCCGGCGACTCTCCTGTGGGCCGACAGGCAAGCGTGTCGCGCACCGCCACCCGGTATCGGCGACCGGGGACGTCCTGGACCTGGTCGACCAGTGCGACGTGTTCGATGCGCCACGTGACGCGGCCGGACCGCACCCGTGCGAGGGCCGACAGCCCTTGCAGGGGCGTGTCGGCGACGCCGTATGCGATGCCGATGTGTGGTCTGCGGCTGCGGGCGGGCCGGTAGGAGTCCGGTCCGAGGACGGCACGGATCGCCGTGGCCGCGGCGTCGGTAACCGGTTCGATCTGTTCGTCGGGCACCAGGTCGAGGGTCACGCCGACATCGCCGGGCAACGCTGGCCCGACCTGCATCACCGGCGCCGGCATATCTGCCAGGGCCTCGGCGAGAGCCTCCCGCAGCCGCACATACTGCTCGTCGGTCAAACGACCAACGCCGTCGTGCTCGATGTCAACCAGCGTGAGGTGCAGGGCGTCATCCGGCACGATCGTCACCGGCCATCCGCTCAGCACCGGGTGGTACGCGGCAGCCAACCGCGCTACCTCCACCGGCGGCATCGCGTGCAGATGCAACCGGGGCTCGCCGGCGCGGGCTTCGCGGTTGGAGTTGAAGAAGTCACGCACGCGCGTGGACGATACCCGACACACTGGCGGCAGCACGTCGTAGCGGCTGGAACCCAGTTGTGGAGTTGAGACCCGCCTTAACGGCCATCCGAGATCAGGGTTCGGGACGGACGCCGACGACCGCCGGGTGTGCCTTCAGGGGGTCTTCAGCGCCGGCGTGACCTCTTCTGCATTTGCCTCTTGCGCTTCGTGACCTACTTGGGGTCCTTGGGTTTCGGGGCATGGGCCGCGGTGCGTGCCTCGCGGCTGCGCCCGTCCGACAGGCACCGGCCGACGAGGTCAAGGAACATCTTGTCGGAGATGCTGTCGCGTTGCGGGTACTCCATCATCAGGGCCTTCGTCGACTCGAGGAGATCGAGTTCGAGCAAGGTCCGTTTGCTCGGGTCGGGATTGATGGGGACCTGACGCAGCAGTTCCGGGTGGCCGGCCTCGCTGAGCACCTCTTCACTGGGCACCAGCACCGCGGTGAGCCGGTCGATCGCCTCGGCGTCGCTGATCTCCACCACCGCCTCAGCTGCGGGAACCCCACCTGCCGCCGCTTCGGCCTCCAGGATCATCTGAAGGAGGATCCGCCGTGCGCCCTCCGGGTTCGGGGCTATCCATGGGTGCTGGATCAGCCACGCCGCGATGACCGCAGTGGCGTAAAGGTTCCCGACCGAGGGCGCATCACGGCCCGTGGTCTTGACCCGGCGCGCCACCGCGATCGCCTCGTCGACCACCTCGGCGGGAGCGAACCGCGGAATCTCCGCGCACACCTGCGAGATCATCTGGTCGTGGTTGACATGCTCAGCGACAGAGCCCCGCACGCTGGCCGCGTCCAGCACGAACCTGATGAACGCGTCGAGGTCGGAGATGCCAAGCCCGAGGGGCAGACGGGGCATGTTCGGGTTATGGCTGTGGCGTTGAATCTGGTCAGCGTAGATGCGCGCCACACCAGGATGGTCGTCTCGGATCGCCAACACCATCCGCAACGACCACGCGCGCATCAAGTGCGAGATCTGTTCCAGAGAGCCCAGCCCAGGGGCCTCGTCGTCGTTCACCCTCGCCCCTATCTGTGTCGCGCAGAACGGTGCGTCCGGCACCGTCTGACACTGCCCCGCCCCCGAGGGTACTTCTCCGGATCATCGCGGCGGTCTCCTGGCGCGCTCCGCGCGCGGGCCGCGCCGATGACGTCGGACCCGAAGCTGAATTCGTGCTGTTCTGGGCGTTCCGTGCGCCGTCTGGGCCGCGCTGAAGACCGCGTCGAGGACAACGAGGTGGTCATCTCCCGGCCAGAGATGCGGCAGGCACGCGCGGACCGCGCAGTCCATGGAGTTGCCGAGGAATCCCAACGCACCTACGTCGAGATCCGCCGCTACACCGAGCTCGTAGGCGGCGGCATCGTTGACTGGGCGACCCTGGGCGCTGTCACCTCGGTGCTGCTCGCCGATCACGTCCACGGCGGCGACCACGAGCAGCACGACGCGGCGAGGAGAGACCGCGTCGGCCGCGGCGACAAGCCATTCGTAGAAGGTCATCGCGATCAGGCTCCGCCCGTTATTCTCGCTTATTGCCTTAAGTGAGAGTATGCTTGGCGTGTGGCATCAGATCGGCACGGGCATCCGGGCTCGCCGCCTGGCGGTGAGGAGATCGGCGGGCACCGCCGAGCCGGCCGTGCCCGCCGGTCGCGCCACACCTGCCGCGCGATGGCCGGCGCTTGAGTACGAGACTCTGCCATGGAACAGCAGCTACCCGCCCGGTGTGGCTTCTCGTGGTCAGATCAGGCAGCACCAGGGTCCGTACCGGGCCGCCATCCCGGCGGCGATCGCGGAGCTGGAGGTTTCGCTTCCTGGTGAGGTTCAGGCCGCGGCGGCGGACGCCGCGAACGAGGTCGCGCGTTTTGACGCGGAGTTGGGCGGCGAGATCGCGCTGTTCGGCGCGGTGCTCATGCGGTCGGAGTCGGCAGCGAGTTCCCGGATCGAAAACCTCACCGCCTCCGCACGGGCGATCGCCGAGGCCGAGATCGGCGTCGCCGGTCGGCGGGATGCCTTTCAGATCGTGGCGAACACTCGCGCCCTGGACGCGGCCATCGCGATGGCTGACCGGCTCGACGCGGAGTCCGTTCTGGCGGTGCATCGCGCTCTGATGGAGGCCACGGAGCCTGACATCGCGGGTCGGTGGCGGCAGGAACAGGTGTGGATCGGGGGCGGCAGCATCGGGTCGCATCACGCGATGTTCGTGCCGCCGCACCATTCCCGGGTGGCGCCGGCCATCGAGGATCTCGTGGCATTTGTGAGGCGCGATGATGTGCCCGTCCTGCCGCACGCCGCGGTGGCTCACGCCCAGTTCGAGACCATCCATCCGTTCCCTGACGGCAACGGCCGCACAGGGCGCGCCCTGCTGCACGCGATGCTGCGCCACAAGGCGTTGACCCGCAACGTGACCGTGCCGGTCTCCGCCGGCCTGCTCACCGACACCCAGGCGTACTTCGACGCACTCGACGCCTACCGTGCGGGCGATCCCTCGGTGATAGTCGCGCAACTGTCGGACGCCTCATTCTCGGCGATCGCCAACGGGCGCCAGTTGGTGGGTGAACTGCGTGCGATTCGCAGCGGATGGGACGAGCGGATCCGGGCCCGCCGTGACTCGACTGCCTGGCGGGTGGCTGACCTGGTGCTTCGCCACCCGGTCGTCAACGCGGCTTTCCTGGCCAATCAACTCGGTGTCGCGGCGCGCAACGTGTATCGCCATATTGAGCCGTTGCAAGAGGCAGAGGTGCTGACCGAGTTCACAGACAAGCAGCGGGGGCGGGCCTGGCGGTCGATCGAAGTGCTCGCCGCCCTCGATGCCTTTGCGGCGCGGGGGACGGGGCGCAGGTCGGGCTGAGTTGTGGCTCTGGGCGTGGGACGCGCGCCGACCGGTGGCGGCTGGGCACCGCTGTTTCTCACTTAAGCGCTAACTGAGAACAACCACATTTGTTGTTCTCGGATGACCGCCACCGTGGGAACGATGGTGGCTGGGCGTTGGTCAGCTCGGTGGGGTCTGCGCGAATATGGGCCCACAGGCGTACGAGGTCTGCCCATTTCCCAGCGGTAGATCGGGAGACCGGAGGTCTTGATCGCCCCTACGAGGTGAGTGGCGTCCAGCAGAGTGGTGTACGGCAGGCCCTGGTGAGGGCGTGGCGGGAGCGGTGGCCGCTGTCGATCATCACCAACGACATGACGGAGAAGGGCGTCCTTGAGGCGTTGCGCACCGGACCGTACGGCAGATGTGTGTACGCCAGCGACAACGACGTTGCCGACCACTACGTCGTGACCATCGGGTTCGACGGCGGGATCACCGCGACGCTCACCATGAGCGCCTTCACGCCGTTCGCTGGGCGGCGTACACAGATCATGGGCACTCGCGGGTTCCTCGACGGTGACGGGCAACGCATCACCATCACCGACTTCGTCACGGGACAGACGAAGACCTGGGACACCGAACTCGACGTTCACCAGGGTCATGGCGGGGGCGACTTTGGCCTGATGCACGCCTTCGTTGATGCCGTGGGGCACGGCGACGCGAGCTTGGCGAGATCCGGACCGCGCGAGTCACTGGACAGCCACCTGATGGCGTTCGCAGCGGAACGCAGTCGGCTAACCGGCCAGCCAGTCGCCCTGGGAGATGCGGGGTAGCGCGTATGTCGGCAGGCGTTTCCCCTCTCATCAACCGCACCCTTCAAACGCAGCGACGCCGGTCGTCAGCGCGCATTTGTGCCAACATGAGTGGGTGCAGAACTTGATGAGGACGAGGGGAGCCCATCGGTGGAGGGTCGTTAGCGACAGACCGAGACGCGCGTCGATACCTCCTGGTCAGCGTTGCGACGTACCTCGCGTTCATGGTCTTGGCTGCGCTCACTTGGCTGGTGCAACCGCACGACGGGCACTTGATAGCGGCAACCGGCTCAACAGGCACTGCTCTCATGACGACGGCTTGGTTCCTCTGCCGACGACCCGGTGTCGGCTCACGACTTGCTCCCATCGCGGCGGCCGGTCTGGCCCTCATGGTCCTCAGCGGTACCGTCGAGATCTTCACAATGCTGCATACCTGATCCCGATCAACCGGGGGATCTGGTGGGCGCGTCACCGCGGTGGCTGCCGAAGAACCCACTTGGTGTCAGCCGCCCAGGTCAGCTCAGATGGAGGGTGAGTGGCTGCCATCACCTGCCGAGCAATCCGCTCCGCAATCACCCGGCTCGGGTACGCCCGACACTCGCGATCGGGCCCGGTCAGCTGTACGTACCAGCGCCCACCCCGCAGCCAACCCACCGTCAGTGTCCGGTACCACCATGCACCGAGAGGTCCGAAGGTCCACATCTGTGCGGACGCGTATCCAATTTCTGATAGGAGGTTGATGGGCTCGCCCCGATCGGCAACCACGGGCATATTCGAACATGTGTTCGACATCCTCGCAAGTGCTGTCTTGGTCACGCAGTTCCAAGATGTCGTGTCAGGAGGCTACCCCCGGGTCCAGGTCGAGCGGGAGACCCCCTCGCGGGCCGCCGCCTCGGGTTGTGTGAGCCCGGCGCGTGCCCGCGGGATCGCCAGGGTCACGGGAATGCCCGACTCCAGCAAGATCGAGTGGATGACGCCCAAGGCGTCGGCGAGCTTCTTGACTGAGGATGGTTCCGGCACGGTGCGGCTCCGGTGAGGAAGTGATAGAGGCGACCCACCCTGCGTCTTCTCTCGAACGAGTGTTCGAATACACCCGTGAGTGGCCGGCTGTGCTCTCCACCCGACCATGGCCGCGGACGCGATGCCTTGGCCAAGGCGAGGCTTGTGCGTCGTGACGCTCTACGGGCGGACGTCGTCACCGGGTAGATGGAACGCGAGGGGTCTATAGTTCTCGATAAGCCTGTGACCAGGCACAAATGATCACGGCAAGGGGGTTCTGCTCTCGCGTACCGCTTGTCCACAGCCTCGTTTTTGTCTTGCGCTGTGGTGGCCGCGCGGAGTAGATGTGATCTCAACAGCGAGTTGCGCCCTTCGGCTGGGGACCTCGAAGCGACGCTGCCACGAGTAGGGCCCGTACGGCAGCCCGGCCCGGCGATTGGGTCAGGACGCGCCGGGGTGGGCGGTTCGCTGGCTGGCAGATCATGGGGGGATTAATGACTGATGTGCACGACGAACGCGCGGCATTGTTGCGGAGGTTCCTTCGGGACCAGCGGCGCCGGGCGGGGCTGAGCCAGGAAGACCTGGCTGAGTTGACTCGCTACGCGTTGACCACGGTCAGGGACCTGGAAGCCGGCCGTTTGGCGCACCCTAGCTCCGAGTTGCTGGAAGTGGTTGCCGCGGTGCTTGGCATGTCGCCGCCGGAGCGGAAGTTCCTCTGGTACGCGGCCACCGGGGCGCACCCGCCCGTCACCGCCGACTGCCACCGGGTGTGGTCCGATGATCCGGCGCTGAACCGGATGATCGAAGAGGCGTACCCCGATCCCGCGTTCCTGCTCGACCCGGCGTTCGGCGTGGCGGCGTACAACCGGGCCGTCGCGGAGTGGCTCGTTGACTTCGGCCGGCACCCCGAATTCGGCAACAACATCGCGACCTGGATGTTCACCGATCCGCACGCCCGGCATGTGCTGCCGGATTGGCGGCACGAGGTCACCCCAGGGGTGATCGGCCTGATTCGCGCGAACCACGCGCGTTTTCCCGACGACCCGTACATGAACGACCTGATCAGCAAGCTGTGCGAGCGCAGCGCCTGGGCGCGCGAGCTCTGGCAGGAGGACGCGAGGGTCTTCGAGTGGCCGCAGACGCGTCGGTTGAGGCCCCCGGGCCGCACCGACCCGGAGCAGCCGGACGACGAACGACAGTGGGCGACGGTCAACACGGTCTTTCTCAATCCGCCCGCTGCTGGAGACGAGCGGCTGTTGGTGACGTTCCTGCTCCCGAACGAGCACCGCGTCCAACGCAACCTGGTCTCCGAGCATGCCTGCGCCGCGTGTGCGCGGGCGCGGGCAGCCGCGTCGCCCGGGGCGGCATGACATCACGGGCCGCCGCAGGC
>JBOGDE010000035.1:0-24788 GCA_050701695.1 Micromonosporaceae bacterium | reverse complement strand
GGCCTGCCCGCTGCCGAACGGGCGCTGCTGCGGCGCGCGCCCGGCGGCGGCTGGAGCCCGGCGGACGTACCGCTGCTGGATGAGGCGGCCGACGTACTGGGCCGGGACGACCGTGCTTCACGTGAGGCGGAGCGGCGGCGCCGGGAGCGGGCGGTCGCGTTCGCGCAGGGCGCCCTGGACATCGTGTCCGGCTCCGGCTCCACCGACTTCGACGTCGACGACGAGTCGGAGATCCTCTCCGTCGGAGACCTGATCGACGCGGTGCAGCTCGCCGAGCGGCACGAACACCAGGAGGTGCTCACCGCGGCCGAGCGGGCGGCGGCCGACCGCACCTGGGCGTACGGGCACATCATCGTCGACGAGGCACAGGAGCTGTCACCGACGGCGTGGCGGCTGCTGATGCGGCGCAGCCCGAGCCGTTCGATGACCGTGGTCGGCGACGTGGCGCAGACCGGCGAGCTGGCGGGCACCGTCGAGTGGCGGGAGCTGCCGGCGCTCGGCGGCGCCCGGGTCGAGGAGCTGACCGTCAACTACCGCACCCCGGCCGAGATCATGCGGGTCGCGGCGGGCGTCCTGGCCGAGATCAACCCGGCGCTGAAACCCCCTCGGTCGGTACGCCGTGCCGGCGCCGATCCGTGGTCGGTGACGGTCTCACCGTCCGGGCTGGCCGGCGAGCTGGTGCGCGCGGTGGCCTCCGAGTCCGCCACACTGGGCGACGGCAGGCTGGCGGTGATCGTCCCCGCGTCGCGGGCTGCCTCGCTCGGCGCCGCTGTGACCGGCGCGGTGCCCGATGCGGTGGCCGGTGAGGACCCGGAGCTGCGCAGCCGGGTGGTGGTGCTGACCGTACGGCAGGCGAAGGGGCTGGAGTTCGACACCGTACTGGTGGCGGATCCGGCCGGGATCGTCGCCGGGTCTCCACGCGGCTACCGCGACCTGTACGTCGCACTCACCCGTGCCACCCGCCGGCTCGGCCTGGTGCACTGCGCCCCGCCGCCGGCCGGACTCGTCGTACCCGCGGCGTAGCGTCCGCGGCCGGTGCGGCGGTCGGGCGCCTGGCGGCGGTCAGGCGCCGCAGAGCTTGAGCAGCTGCTCGACGGTACGGCGGTTGCGGGCCGTTGCGGTCACCCCGAGCCGCTTCTCGAACAGCGCGTGGCTGAGCTTGCTGCGCTGCTGGCCGTTCGGGTAGTGCACGTACAGCTCGCGTCCCCGTGCGGTGAAGGATTCAGGCGGGAAGCCGGCAGGGTCGATGGTGGCGAGTTTCGCCGGCTCCGGCACCGCGGACAGGAAGATGACCGCCACCTGCCGGTGGTCGGGCACCTCCGGGTACGGGTCGGCGTCGAGCACCTGGCGCAGCTCGTCGGGGGTACGCACGATCACCGGCACCGCGAATCCGTACCGCCGCTCGATCACCGCGGCCGCCTCCCGCTCCAGCCGTGCCGGGTCGTCGGAGTCGTGGTGAGAGACAACGTTGCCGCTCTGGATGTAGGTACGCACCTGCGTGTGCCCGAGCTCGGCGTACAGCTCCCGCAGCTCCGCCATCGGCACCTTGTTACGGGCGCCCAGGTTGATCCCGCGCAGTAGCGACACGTACACCGGCATGACCCGAGCCTAGGCGGCGGCTTAGGGTCTGCGGCATGGACTGGACCGACCAGGTCGACGCGTACTGCGAACGGATCTCCCCCGCGTTCTGGGCGGAGCCGGTCAACGCCTTCAGCAACGGCAGCTTCCTGATCGCCGCGGTGCTGATCTGGTGGCTGCTGCGGCGCGGCCCGGGCCGGCCGCCCGCCAGCCTGGTCGCACTCGCGGTGGTGATGGCGAGCATCGGGGTGGGCAGCTTCCTGTTCCACACGTACGCCACGCTCTGGGCCGAGCAGGCCGACGTGATCCCGATCCGGATCTTCATGCTGCTGTTCTTCGCCTGCTACCTGCACTGGTTCTGGCAGGCCCGCTGGTGGCTGGCGTGGCTCGGCGCGGTCGGTTTCATCGTGTTCAGCCTGGTGATCGGGCCGGTCGCCGGTGATCTGCTGCCCAACGGTTCCGGGATGTACCTGCCGGCGTTCCTGGTGCTGGCCGGCGCCGCATTCGCGCTGCTGCTCGCCCCCGATCCGGGCCGGCGGCGGCACTGGCCGTGGCTGGCCGGCGCGACGGTGATCTTCGCGGTGTCGCTGGCGTTCCGTACCGTCGACAACGACGCCTGCGCCGGGTTCGCGCTCGGCACCCACTGGGTCTGGCACCTGCTCAACGGCCTGCTGCTGTACGTCCTGAGCTTCGCGGTGGTACGCCGCTGGCACGACCTGACCGCGACCTCGCCCGAGACCGCTGACGCCACGGTCTGAGGCATGCCAGGCTGGGACGCATGAGTGAGGTATCGGAGCAGGCGGAGTCGCGCAACGTGCTCGGCGAGGAGCTGCAACCCTGCGGCACCGACCCGGTGACCGGCTTCTACCGCGACGGCTGCTGCAACACCGGGCCGGAGGATTTCGGCAGCCACACGGTGTGCGCGGTGGCGACCCGCGACTTCCTCGCGCAGCAGCGCGAGGTCGGCAACGACCTGTCCACACCCCGCCCCGAGTACGGCTTCGCCGGCCTGCGCCCCGGTGACCGCTGGTGCGTGTGCGCCGCCCGCTGGCTGCAGGCGTACCAGGACGGCGTGGCGGCTCCGGTGGTGCTGGCGTCCACCCACGCCAACGCGCTGGAGGTCATCCCGCTCGAGGCGCTGCAGCAGCACGCGGTCGACGTACCGGCCGATCCGGGCGCCCTGGCGTAGCAGCGCCCGGGTAACGCTCGGCTACGGGGTGTAGAGCTCGGCGGGGTGCAGCGGGCCGTAGTAGCAGTCGCCGTACACGTCGCACCATTCCTCGCGTACGGCACTGCCCTCCACCAGTACCCGGCCGTCCGCGAGGCGTGCCACGCCGGGGCGGCTGGAACGGGCGTTGGACATCAGTCCGGTGGTCTCCCAGAATCCCGCGGCCGGATCCCAGACCTCGGCGAAACGGCTGTTCGGGTTGCCGCCGACCACCAGCACCCGGCCGTCGGCGAGCCCGACCGCGGCGTACGGGACGGTGCAGCGGTCCACGTTGAGGCTGGCCGCGGCGCGCCAGGTGCCGCTGCCGGGCTGGTAGAGCGTGGCGGCGGTGCCCCCGAACCGGGCCCCGCCGATGGAGAGCACCCGACCGTCGGCCAGCCGGACCGCGGCGTACGAGTTGATGTCCGCCGGCAGGCTGGCGGTACGCGACCAGGTGCCGCTCGCCGGGTCGTAGAGGTCGGCGGGGCCGCTGGCGGCGGCGAGCGCCGTACCGTCGGCGAGCAGCGTCGTGGTGAACAGCGCCCGGGCGGCGGTCATCGCACCGGTCGGGGTGAAACGGCCGGTCGCCGGGTCGTACACCTCTGCGGAGGCGATGGCGGGGCAGGTGTAGTAGCCGCACTGCAGGTACGTCTGGTCCTTGCCGCCGGCGATCAGCACCGTGCCGTCGGCCAGCAGCGTCGCGGTGTGGTAGTACCGACCGGTGCCCATGGCGCCGGTCAGGGTCCAGCTGCCGGTGGCCGGGTCGTAGAGCTCCGCGGTCACCTCCACCGTGGTGCCGTGGAAGCCGCCAGCGACCAGGACCTTGCCGTCGGCCAGCAGCGTCACGGTCGCCGAGGTGCGGCTGCGGCGCATCGCACCGGTCGCCTGCCAGGTGCCGGTGGCCGGCTGGTACAGCTCGGCCAGCGCGCCCTGCCCGCCCACCGCCAGCACCCGGCCGTCGGGCAGCGTGGTGGCGGTCTCGTAGCCGGGCGCCTCCACCGGGGCGCCGGTCGGGGTCCAGCTGTTGCTCTGGGCGGTGGCGCTCTGTGCCCCGGAAGCCGGCACGGGAGCCAGCCAGACCGCGGCCACCAGAACCAGAACCATTCCTCTGTGTACGCCGAGCGACAGCATGACGTTCCCCTCTCGGTCGAGCCTGGGTTCAGGCTGCCAGTGGGGTGTGAAGGGATCGCCCGACCCGTGATGAAGAAGCTCTAAAGGTGCCGCGAGAGCGGCAGCCGCACCGTGAAGCGGGATCCGTTGGCGGAGCTGTCCAGCTCGATCGCACCACCGTGCTGGTCCACGATCCAGCGGGCGATGGCGAGCCCGAGCCCGGTGCCGGTGGCCATCCCGGCGTTGCGGCCCCGGTAGAACCGCTCGAAGATCCGGTCCCGGTCCTCGGCCGCCACGCCCGGCCCGGTATCGGTGACGCTGATCCGCGCCGTGTCGTCATCTCGTGCGGCGTCGAGGCGTACCTCACCGGGTGGTGGGGTGTACTTGACCGCGTTGTCGAGCAGGATCAGCACCAGCTGGGTGAGATGGTCCGCATCGCCGTCGACGACGACACCCGCCAGCACCTCGGGCGGCGGCGCCAACAGCGTCACCTTGTTCGAGGCGCGCTCGGCCTGCCGGCACGCCCCGTCGACGATCTCGCCGAGCGGCACCCGGCGCGGCTGCAGGGTGGCGCCGGCGTCGGCCCGGGCGAGGATCAGCAGCTGGTGCGCCATCCGGGCCATCCGGTCGATCTCGCTGGCGGCGTCGGCCAGCGCGCGCTGCCGGAACTCGCCCTCGTCGTCGCCGATCCGGGCCAGCAGGTCCACGGTGCTGCGGATCCGGGTCAACGGGGTACGCAGCTCGTGCGAACAGTCGGCGAGGAACTGCCGCATCCGCTGGTGGGAACCGTCCAGCGAGGCGTACGCGTCGGCCAGCTCGGCGAGCATCTCGTTGAACGTGCCGACCAGCCGTCCCACCTCGTCGGGCGGGCCCCGGTGCGGCACCCGCCGGGTCAGGTCACGGCTGTCGCGTACCTGGCGGGCCGCCTCCACCACCCGGTCGATCGGGCTCAACGCGGTACGCGCGTACCACCAGCTGGCGACCGCGGTGAGCAGCCCGGCGGCGGCTACCACTCCGGTCAGCAGCTGCCGCAGCCGGCGCAGCGCGCCGTACGTGGTGATCGGCGAGCGGGCCACGATCACGTACCGGCCGTCGTCACGCACCGCCGCGGCGAGGAACAGCGGGCGGTCGTCGGCGCGCACCTCCACCACCTCGCCCCGGCGGGCCGCGTCCGGCAGTGGCAAGGTCCGGCGCCCCAGGTTCGCCGAGCGGGCCAGTACCTCCCCGTCCGCGCCCACCACCTGTAGGAACACGTCCGGTGCGCCGAAGGTGTCCAGGTCGGCGCCGTCGCTGGCGGCCAGCGCGGTGGCGCGCTGTGCGACGTCCCGCTCGATCTCGGCCAGCAGGCTCTGCCGCAGCAACTGGTACGTCGCCACCCCGACCAGGATCAGGATCGTGGCCACCAACAGGGTGAACGCCGCGGCGAGCCGCAGCCGGATGGTCACGGCGCGCTCCGCAGCACGTACCCGAGGCCGCGTACCGTCTGGATCAGCGGCGGGGTGCCGAGCTTGCGCCGCAGATGTCCGATGTGGACGTCGACCGCGTTGGATTCGACCGGCGACTGGTAGCCCCACACCGCCGCCCGCAGCGCCTCCCGGCTGCACACCCGGCGGGCGTGACGTACCAGGTGG
This sequence comes from Micromonosporaceae bacterium, assembly GCA_050701695.1. Lineage (GTDB taxonomy): Bacteria > Actinomycetota > Actinomycetes > Mycobacteriales > Micromonosporaceae > WHSM01. The sequence continues at coordinate 19,262 of JBOGDE010000035.1, read as the reverse complement.
GCCAGCAGGTCGAACTCGGTCGGTGTCAGCGGCAGGGTCACGCCGCCGCGCACCGCCTCGCGCGCCGCCACGTCGAGCCACACGTCGTCGTACCCGAGACGGTCCAGCGATTCGGAGCCGCGACGCCGCAGCACCGCCCGGATCCGCGCCAGCAGCTCGTCGAACGCGAACGGCTTGGCGAGGTAGTCGTCGGCGCCCGAATCCAGCGCGCCCACCTTGTCCGCCACCTCGTCACGCGCCGTCAACATCACCACCGGCACATCGGTGGTACGCCGCAGCTCCGCCAGCACCGCCAGCCCGTCCAGGTCGGCCATCCCGATGTCGAGCAGTACCAGATCCGGTGGGCTGCTGCGGGCCAGCGCGAGCGCGTCGGTGCCACCGTAGGCGCACCTCACCTCGAAGCCCTCGTACCGCAGACCGCGTTCCAGCAGCGGCACCAGCATCCGGTCGTCGTCGACGACCAGCACCCGGGGCTGCCCGACCGTCCCTGCCATGCGCTAACCCGACACCACCCCGCACCTTCCCGCAAGCAGGTCGCCGCGGAATGTGCCGTTGTTCTGAAGCGAACTGCTGGCTGCGCCACGCCAACACCTCTTGACCAAACGTGCTTGAAGGTGCCATAAAGAGCGCACAAATGCGCAGCACTCCCGCTGGACCTGCCGAGCTAGGAGGTTCACATGGGGCTTTCGACGTGGCTGGGGAGGGCGGCATTCCTGGTCAGCGGCGCACTGCTGGCCGGTGGCGTACCCACGAGTGAGGCCGTAGGAGCAGGCGGGGCGCGAGCGGCCAACCCGGCGCCCGCGGTGAGTCCCACGCTTCGCGAGTGGACCGGTGTGACCGGGACCTGGACGCTGACCGCCGACAGCCGCATCGCGGTGTCCTCAGCGGAGCTGGCGCCGCTCGGCTCGCAGCTGGCCGGCGAGCTGTCCGCCGAGAACGGACTCCAGCTCCCCGTGATCGTCGGCAGGGCCAGGCGGGGTGACCTCCAGCTGGCGCTCGGAGCCTCGGACCCCGATATCGGCGAGCAGGGCTATCTGCTCGACGTCGACCGGGTGACCACCGTCCAGGCGCGGACCGCCGAGGGGGTGTTCAACGGCACCCGTACGTTGCTGCAGGCGTTGCGCGGCACCCCGCAGCGGCGCAGCGTGCCGCGCGGCGAGGCCCGGGACTGGCCGCGCTATCCGGAGCGGGGGCAGATGCTCGACGTCGGCCGCCGGTTCTTCAGCCTGGACTACCTGAAGTCGCAGATCCGCCAGATGTCCTGGTACAAGCTGAACACCTTCCACCTGCACCTCAACGACTGGAACGGCTTCCGGGTGCAGAGCCTGCGGTATCCCGGGCTGGCATCGCCGCAGCACTACACCCAGGACGAGATCCGGGAGCTGGTCGCCTACGCGCACCGCTACCACGTGACGATCGTGCCGGAGCTGGACGTGCCGGCGCACGGTGTACACCTCAGCAGGTTCGACCCGGAGCTGGCATTCTCCTGCGAGTCGCTGTCCCGGCCGACCGGTGTCCCCTGGGAGGGCGCCGACCAGGGCGGCTGGACCCTGGACATCACCAAGCCGCACACCCGGCAGCTCATCCAGAACCTGGTCGACGAGCTGATCCCGCTATTCGACGGGCCGTACTTCCACATCGGCGGCGACGAGATCCCGTACGACGCCGCCAAGGCGGCCTGCCCCGAGCTGGTCGCCTACCAGCAGGCACGCGGCTTCGCCTACCCCGGCGACGCGTTCACCGAGTTCGTCAACGTGCTCAACGCCCGGGTGCGCTCCCACGGCAGGACCACGCAGCTGTGGCAGTGGTGGGACTTCGGGAACCAGCAGACCTCCATCGCGCCGGAGAAGAACATCCAGGTAAACGACTGGCTGGCGTCCGGCACCGCACACGCCGACGCCGGCTACCCGGTGATGGTTACCCAGGACGGCATCTTCTACGTCTCACCCGGTTTCGGCCAGAAACCCGGCGACTACGGGTACGCCGACCCACGCGAGCTGTTCGACTATCCGTACGCCTCACACGCCAACATCCGCGGCTACAAGATCTCCCGATGGAACGACAAGACGTACGCACTGCCGCAGGACAACCTCGACCACTTCGCCCGCCGGCCGCTACAGGTGATGGCCGACCGTACCTGGGGCGGGCCGAAGGCTGACTCCCTGCCGGACCTGATCGACGTGACCGACCAGGTCGGCGAGGGCGAGCCGGGCGCGCCCACCGCGCTGTCCCAGACCGGATGGACGGTCAGCAGCGTCTCCAGCGAGGAGACCGCCGCCGAGAACGGCGCCGCCGCCAACGCCTTCGACAACAACCCCTACACCATCTGGCACACCCGCTACACCCCGACGATTGCACCGCTGCCCGCCGAGCTGGTGCTCGACACCGGAGTCAGCACCACCGTCGCCGGATTCCGCTACCTGCCCCGCCAGGACGGCGGCGTCAACGGCAAGATCAAGGACTACGAGGTGTACGTCGCTACCAGCCCCACCGGCCCGTACGTCAAGGTCGCGGCCGGCCAGTTCCCGAAAACCCCCGTAGAACAGCGGGTCGGGTTCACCCCCACCGACGGCCGCTACGTCAAACTCCGCGTGCTCTCCGAATGGGGACCCCAGAACACCTTCGCCGCGGTCGCCGAGTTCGACCTGATCCGCAACGCCCCCACCAGCACACCGTAACCAGCGAAAACGCCCTCTCAGATGATCTCTGAAAGGGCGTTTTCGCTGGTAGCGGGGGCAGGATTTGAACCTGCGACCTTGCTCGTTGAACATCCTTTGAACCCTGGCACGACCATGCCCGCGGCCATTTGCTGCTACTTGATCGCCACCACCATGGAGTCGGGACCGACGAGAGGTTGGACGTACCCGTCGCGGAAGCCGACCTGCGCCAGCCAGCCCAGGCAGTCCCGTCCGGTGTAGTCGAAGCCTCGGTCGGTTTCGATGAGCATGTTGAGACTCATCAGCAGTCCGAAGGCGTTCTCCCGACGGTCGTCGTCGAGGACGGTGTCGTAGACGATGAGGGAGCCTCCGTCGGGAAGCGCCTCGTAGGCCTTTCGCAGCAGTTCGAGCTTCTCGTCCAGGCCCCAGTCGTGCAGGATGCGGCCCATCACCAGCACATCCGCACGTGGGAGCGGGTCTGTGAAGAAGTCGCCTGCCTCGAACGAGACTCGCTCGGTGAGGCCGAATGAAGCGACGTACTTCTCGAACACTGGCTGGACCGGCGGGAGGTCGAATCCGGTCGCCGAAAGGTGCGGGTGGCGCAGGGCGATCTGCACAGGGACGCACCCTTCGGCGGTGCCGATATCCGCGACGCTTCCGTAGCGGTCCCATCGAATGCTCTCTGCCAGCCTCAGAGCTACTCCCATGCTGATCCCCGTCATCGCCCTGAGGAACTGAGCGAGGGCTTCACCGTTGGCATAGAGCGCGCCGAAGAAGTCCTCCCCTCGTGCCACCTCGCTCTGAGGGCGCCCGGTCTCCAACGCGGCGGTGAGGGCACCCCAGAATGGGTACAGGCGAGCATTCGCCATCTCCAGGATTCCGCCCACATAGCTTGGCTTGTTGCGGTCCAGGAACTGCGCGGTCGCCAGCGTGTTGGCGTACGCCGGACCCGTGCGGTCCAGCATGCCGAGGGCGACCAGGCTGTCGAGGAAGTCGGCGGCAGCCCGCGGGTGCAGGCCGAGCCGGGTCTGCAGGTGCTCACGAGTCTGCGGCCCCTCGGCAAGGGTCGTGAAGACTCCCAGCTCCACGGCGCTCAGCAAGGTCTTGGACCCCCAGAAGGCGAGTCCCAGCTGCAGGGTAGCCCCGGGGTCCACGGGTGGTTGGTCGGTCATCGGTCCCTCCTCGGGTCCCAAAGCTCAGTCGTTGCAGGTGTTGGGGAAGTCCGCGTCGGCTAGCTGGCCTGCCTGGTGCAGCTGCACCAGGTTTCCAATGCCGGCATTGCGGGCGAGGCTCGAGACGAGTCGGCCGTGCGGGGCGTCGAGCCTTGCGTAACCGGAGAGGTCGGCGCCGAAGCAGGCATGGTTTGCCGGCTCTGCGGCACTGGCGGGGGAGGCGAGGAGCACACCGCTCAGGATCACCCCCACGACCGTGGAGGTGGCAGAGACGGCGCGTGAGATGCGGGTCAGGCGAGTCATGGTCTTCTCCTTGGTGACGGAGCCATCGGATACCTGCAGCCTCCCCCGGCAGCCATCGACGGGGGATCCGTGCGGCCACCGGATTTAGCGGCTCGGAGACCCGGAGTTAGCGGGACGGCCGCTTGCCGATCCCGGCCGCGGTGGCCAGCTCCGCTCGGCTCAGAGCGCCCGTCTTGGAGAGCAGGTTGCCGATGTGGGTCTCGACGGTCCTGGGGGAGAGCACGAGCCGCTCCGCTATCTCTCGGTTGGTCATACCGGCGGCCAGCAGGAGGAGTACGTCCATCTCCCTACTCGTGACCCCGTGCCGGCGCAGGTGCGGCGGTACGACGCTCTCGCCGCGTCCTCGACGGGGCACCGGTACGCCGGCATGTCGCAGCGCTCGCCGGCAGGCCGCGGCGAGCGCGACGTCCCCGGTGGACGTGAAGTGGTCCTCCGCCTCCCGGAGCCACTGCTCCGGAGCACCCCATCCGTGCTCGAAGGCGGAGGGTGCCACGAGCAGGTGCATGTGATGATGACGCCAACTCAACGGACGCATCACCGCTTCGGCACGCTTCAGCAGGGCCGTGGGATCCTCCCCGGCACGACCCGCTGCGACGGCGTCGGCGTACGCGAGGGCTCCCTCGTTGCAGGCCTGGACGGTCGCGCCCGATCGTCGGAGATCCTCCCGCGCGGCGGACCCATCGCCGAGAACCGTCTCCACCAGTGCGTGCAGTCCCCGGTGAGGTGAGGGGGACGCCGTCGGGTTCTGGCGCAGGAGTTCCGTACCCTCGTCGAGGACCGACCGCCACGCCGGCAAGTCGTGCGCCAACATCGCCGGCGTACCCCTGGCCAGGCGCGCTGCCGCCAGCTTGTCTAGATCGTCTGCCAGCCGACGCTCCGCCTGGTCGAGCAGGGTGTGCATCTCATCCACGGCCCCTGCGTGTCCGCGCGCGGTGGCCATGAAGACCAGTCCCGCCCCGGCGACGGCGGGCAGGCGGAGCGCCTCCGCGAGATCCACGGCGCGTGAGGCGGCGGCCAGGCAGCCAGGGTGGTCCATCCGCAGTCCGTGTACGGCTGCAAGCTGAACGTCCAGGACGGCCGCCGTGGCGAGCTGTCCGGTCCGCACGGCCAGCTCCCGGGCCGTCTCTAGGCGATCGCTACGTGCGGGTCCCAGCAGATCGAGTGTTCCGCACTCGTGGAGCGCACGCACGCTCCAGACCGGAAGCTCGTGGCGACGAGCCACCGCAAGCCTCGGTGAAGGCGCGCTCCGCGTCGGACCGGCGGCCCTCCAGGCGTGCCACGGGGCCCAAGATCTCTAGTGCCTCGCAGCGGACCTCCGGCTGCTTGCTCCGGACCACCGACGACGCGAACCGTCGGGCGAGGTTCGGGCGCTGTTGGGCGAACGCCACGTGCGCCGCGAGTGCTCCGACCGCGTCGCCGCCACCGGCGAGGCGCAGGTACCGGAATGCCTCCTCGGGATGTGCGGCGACGTGGCATGCCCGGGCCAGCATGAGTGCGAGCTCCGCTCGGCGTGGGTCGCCCGCGCGTAGCCGCGCCAACAACGGGTCGCCTTCCTCCCTCGCCTCCTCCGCCCGTCCGGCCAGCGTGAGGACCTGCACGAGAGCCACCGCCGCGGAGTCGTCGTTCGGTGCCAGCCGTATGGCCCGCCGCAGCACGTCCTCGCGCATGCCCAGGGCACCTCCGGAGTTACGGCCCACCTCGACCAACAGCGCGGCAGCACGGTCATGCTGGCCGGCCTGCTCCCACAGAGCCGCGGCGAGCAAGGTCTCCACGGAGTTCCTCCACCACTTGTGCAGCTCCTCGGGCGAGGGCCGCACGCCGTGGTGGCAGAATCTGGCCGATGACCGCCTCACGGGTCAGACCGTGACGGAACCGGACTGCCGACGACGGCTCGGAGCCGGCGCTGAGCAGGCCGCACTCCAGGGCCGACTGGACGGCTTGCATCACGGTGTGCTCGCTGTGCCCGGTGCTCCTGATGAGCAACGGCCACGCGATCTGCCGCCCGATCAGCGCCGCCGCCTCAAGCACGGTCCGTTCCTCATCGGTCAGGGACGCGAGGTGTCCTTGGACCGCGGCGGTGATGGAGCGGGGGACCGCATCGACGACGCCGGGCTGAGGCTGCCAGTGATCACCGGCGGCAGTCAGGCCGCCTCCTGCGATCAGAGCGCCGACGAGCTCCTCCACGAGCAGTGGCAAGCCTTCCGCACGCTCGGCAAGGCGATCACGGACGTCGCGAGGAACGACGCGTCCGTGCCCGCACGCCTCCACAAGAGCCCTCGTCTCCGAGGACGAGAGGCGGGGCAGCCACAGAACGTCCGAGGCCCGTCGCGACAGTGCTGCGAGCGGATCTGGCGCCTGGTTACGCGCAGCCAGGACGAGGAGCGCCGGAACCTCGCTCATGACGTCCGTGAGCCGTTCCAGCACCGGGCGGCTGTCGGCGTCCACCCACTGAAGGTCGTCCAGGAGCAGGAGCACCGGTGCCACCTCGCCGACTGCCCGCAACAGCCGGACGAGCGCCTCGCTGAGCACGAGGGAGCGGTCGGCCGGTGCGGTATCGCCCACGGGTGGTGTCCAGCCGGGGACAAGGGCCCCGACCATGCCGGCGAACGGTTCCAGGACAGCAGGTGCCGGCAAGCGACCCATACGCTGCATTGTCAGAAGGACGTCGGCCAGGACGCGATAGGCGCCACCGTCCTCGGTCGCGCGACCCATCGCGCTCACCATGCCCAGTGCCGCCGCCTCGTCCCTCAGCTCCGACAGGAGCCGAGTCTTTCCGACCCCGGCCTCCCCGTAGACGATCATCACCCCGCCCTGGCCGCCAGCCGCGGCTTCGGCATGCCGACGGAGCACGGCCAGCTCCTCCGATCGGCCCACGAACCTCGGCGCGCGTCGCGCAGTCACAAGAACATCAAAGCCCTGCAACAGGGTGCCGGCCAAGAGGTAGGCCTCGAGCAGGTCGGGTCGGCTCGAACGTCAGTGCCCGGCTGGGGCACGCCTCGGTGGGCTTCACGCTCAGCGTCTACTCGCACGCGCTGCCTGGGATGGACCGTGACGCGGCCAACAGCATCGCCGCTCTAGTCCTGGGAGAGCCCGAGGGTCCGGAGGACCTGTCCGTTAGCGAATCCGTTAGCACAGATGGACAAAACGCCCCCGGAGATGATCTCTCCGAGGGCGTTTGACCTGGTAGCGGGGGCAGGATTTGAACCTGCGACCTCTGGGTTATGAGCCCAGCGAGCTACCGAGCTGCTCCACCCCGCGTCGCACCGCCGCAGCGGCGTTGCCAACTGTAGCGCGTGTCTGTCGTAGCACCAAACCGGGGGTAGCGACCCCCAGACGGTTGCCCCTGACCGCGACCGATCCCTCGGCTGCGAGGCGTTGGACGGGTGCTTACGAAGCTCGGCGCCACCTTTGTAAGCTACCGTCCAACGCCTACCACCAGTCCAGAGCTAGCCGCCGGGAGTCGGCGAGCCGCGGGGGGACGGGGAGGCCGGCGGGGTCCCCACGGGGGCCTTGGAGCCGGTGACGCGTTCGAAGTCCTCGATCGCCTTCTCCAACTCTTCCAGCGCCTTGCCGTACGCCTCGAAGTCGCCTGACTGCTGCGCCTTGCGGAGGTTGGCGATCGCCTTCTTCAGGTTGTTCACCGCGGCCGCCACCTCGGGATCGGAGGTGTCGGGCGGTGCCGTGGTCGGCGGCGGTGACGGTGGCTGCTCGCCGTTGCCGGGTGCCTCGCTGCAGTTGCGGCGTTCGGCGAGAGCGGTCAGGCCGGCTTCCAGGGTGGGCTCGATGGCCACGCAACTGCCGTACGAGAGCAGCACCCGCTGCAGGGTGGGGTACGCGGTCTCCTGCTGCTTGCTCTTCAGGTACAGCGGTTCGGCGTACAACAGGCCGCCGCCGACCGGGAGGGTGAGCAGATTGCCGTACACCACGTCCTGGGATCTCTGGAAGTCGGAGATCTCCTTCGCGCCGAAACTGACCAGCTGCTGCTGCACGTTGGTGGGGCCGTCGACGGCGTCCACCGGTAGCTCCAGCACCAGCAGCCTGGGCTTGTCACCGTCGTAGTAGCCGCTGATCAGCGCGGACAGGTTGGGTCGCTTCTTGGCGTTCATCGCGCTGGTGAGCTGGAAGGTGGGCTTGCCCTGGTTCTTGTCCGACATGTTTGCCATCAGGTAGAACGGCGGCTGCGTGTCGCCGCTGTCAGGGTTCTTCGGATCCTTCGGTACGTCCCAGAAGTCGTCGGCGCTGAAGAAGTCGTTGGGGTCGGACACATGGAAGCGGGCGAGCATGTCCCGCTGCACCTTGAACACGTCCTCCGGGTAGCGGAAGTGCTCGGCGAGCTCCGACGGGATCTCCGACTTCGGCTTCACCAGACCGTCGAAGACCCGGCCCCAGGCCTTCAGCACCGGATCCTTGTTGTCCCACTCGTACAGGCTGACGCTGCCGTCGTACGCGTCGACCACGGCCTTGACCGAGTTGCGGATGTAGTTGATGTTGCGGCGGGCCTGCTGGGTGCTGCCGGTCCCGGTCAGCGCGTCGCTCGTCGCCTCGCCCAGGTTGACCTCTTCGGAGTACGGGTACGTCGACGCCGTGGTGTACGCGTCCACGATCCACACGATCCGCCCGTCCACCACCGCCGGGTACGGGTCGCCGTCCACGGTGAGGAACGGCGCCGCCTTCTCCACCCGGTCCCGCGGGTTGCGTACATAGAGGATCTTGGAATTTTCGTTCAGTACGTCCGAGAGCATGAAGTTCCACTCCCAGCCGTACCGCATGGTGTAGAGCATCCGGCGGGTGAACGTGTCGACCGGGACACCGCCCTTGCCCGCGTAGGTGTTGCTGATCCCTTCGCTCTCCCCACCGGAGGCCGCCGGCCGGTCGAACTCCCGGTCGAAGCCGCCGGGCGCCTTACCCACGATGGAGTATTCGCTGATCAGCTCGCCGTAGTAGATCTGCGGCCGCTCCACGTCGAAGATCGGCGCCCGCTCGTTGCAGCCGGCGGTCTCGGCGTTGCCTTCGCCGGAGGGATCGCTGAGGAACCCGGAGACGAACCGGGGCCGGGTGCCGCACGGGTTGTTCGCCGGCGCGGCGAGGAAGCCGTACCCGTGGGTGAACCGGCTGTGTTTGTTCTGCCAGGTGGTCTGGTTGCCCTCCAGGTCGGCGGGCTCCAGCTCGCGTACCCCCACCACGTAGTCGGTGACGGAGCCATCCGGCTGGGTGTAGCGGTCGACGTCGAGAGTGTCGTTGAAGTCGTAGATGTTGCGGACCTGCTGCAGCCGGCTGTACGTGGTGGACAGCACGCTGGGGTCGAGCAGCCGCACGCTCTTGCGCACCGCGGCGTTCTTGTTCAGGTCGGCCGGCGGCGTGGTGTTGCTGACCGGGTAGCTCTCCCGGACCATGGCGTCCTCGATGCCGTACGCGTAGCGGGTCGCCTTGATGGTCCGGTCGATGTACTCCGCTTCCTTGTCCCGCAGGTTGGGGCGTACCTCGAAGGTCTGCACCGACCACGGGTAGACCCCGCCGATCGCGATCGCGGAGACCGCCACCAGGGCCAGCGCCACCCCGGGCCAGACCAGGTTGCGTACCACCGCGTTGGCGAACACGATCACCGCGACGGCGGCGATCACGGTGATCCAGACCAGGATCTCCTTCGCCGGCAGCAGCGCGTTGATGTCGGTGTAGCCGGCCCCGGCCAGCCCGCCCAGGCCGTCGTTGTGGCCGAGCAGCAGCCCGTACCGGTCCAGGAAGTACGCCACCGCCTTGAGGATCACGAACAGCCCGACCAGCGCGGACAGGTGCGCCCGGGCGGCGGTGGTCATCCGGTCACCGGCGCCCTGCAGCCGCACCCCGCCGTACAGGTAGTGCACGAACAACGCGCCCAGGACGCCGATCACCACGGCGGTGAACGCGATGCCGAGGACGAACCGCCAGAACGGGTACTCGAAGATGTAGAAGCCCACGTCGAGGCCGAACTGTGGGTCCTTCCGGCCGAACTCACCGGCGTTCCAGAACAGCAGCCACTGCTGCCACCGGCCCTGCGCCGAGAGCCCGGTGATCAGTCCGATGAAGCCGGCGGCGAGTCCGATGTAGAGCCCGATGCGGGGCGTCACCCGCATCCGGTAGCGGTCCAGGTTGAGCTGTTCCGGTGAGTGGGGACGCAGCACCGGACGCAGCCGGAACGCCAGATACAGGTGTCCCGCCAGCCACAGCCCCATCGGGCCGCCGAACAGCACGAACAGCAGCAGCCTGGTCTGGAACTGGGTGGTGAACACGTTCCCGTAGCCGACCTCTTCGTACCAGAGCCAGTCGGTCCAGACCTGCGCCACCCAACTGAGCAGGGTGTACGCCACGATCAGCGCCACCGCGACGGTGACGGCGACCCGGCCGCGGCGGCTGACTCGGGGCAGTGGGGTCTTCATAACCACTTCGGCGACTCCCGGATCGACGGAACAGTCGTTGGACGGCGGGGCCAAGCCTACGCGCGGCCGCCGCTCGCGGCTCGGCTACGTCGCACCCGAGGCCGGCTACCCGCCACAGAGCTGTGGCTCGCCCCCGGTACGCAGCGCCTCCAGCGCGGTCAGCGCCTCGTCCAGCGTGCCGACCTCGACCAGCGTCAGGCCACCCGGGTCGGTGGCGACGGCCTCGTCGCAGTTGCCCTCCGGCACCAGGAACACCGTGGCGCCGTCCCGCTTCGCGGCCAGCATCTTCTGCGGTACGCCACCGATCGCGCCCACCGCACCGTCGTCGTCGATCTCCCCGGTGCCGGCGATCCTCAGCCCACCGGTGAGGTCTTCGGACTCCACCTTGTCGATGATCGTCAGCGCGAATATCAGGCCGGCCGAGGGGCCGCCGATCTTCTGCACGTCGTCGTCGAAGTCGACGTCGTACTCGCAGGGCTGGTCCTGCTCGAGGTACATCCCGAGCAGCTTGTCCGTCGAGTCGGCCGGCGTGACGTGCAGCTCGCCGGGCTTGCCGTCGCGGAGGTACCTCAGGGTGTGTTCGCGCTGCGGCTGCTCGGCGAGCAGCTTCTCCAGCCGCCCCACGGAGGTCACCGGCTTCCCGTCGTACGCGGAGAGCACGTCGCCTTTGCGCAGCTGCTTCGCCGGCGAGGTGCCGGTGAACCCGGTGACCTTCACGTGCACCGGGCAGCCCAGCTCCCGCAGTGCCGCGGTCTCGGCGCTCTCCTGCGAGGAAGCGAACTGCTCCTTGCTTTCGTTCTCGATGTCCTTCTCGGTCTTGTCCGGCGGGTAGACGAACTCCCGGGGCACCACCGCGTAGTCGTCGGAGATCCAGTACCACACCGCCTCGACCAGCCGGGGCCGGTCGATCACCGACACCGTGACCATCCGGAACTGCCCCTCGGACTCGGTATTGGTGGCGCCCTCGACGTGGATGATCTGGTCGCCCCTGGCGGTGCCCGTGTCGGTGCGCAGCGTGTCCACGGTCGGCCCGGGCACGAACGCCACGTACGGCACCTCGACCCCGAGCACCACCCAGGTGAGCGCGCCCACCAGGACCGCTCCCACCAACACTGTCCACCCGCGCCTCTGCATGCCCGGCATATTACGGCCGCACGGCGAACCGCATCGGCCACGGTGCTCGCGGGCGCTCGCCGCCAGCCTCGCGGGTGTTCGCTGCCAGCCTCGGGGGACTTCGCGGGTGTTCGCTGCCAGCCGAATCGTGTCGAGTGGTGAGGCTGAAGCCCTGGCGTACCGTGGACGGGGTGAACTGGCGGAAGATCACATCATGACCGACGTGCCGTTCGGCTTCGCGCTGCCCGGCGGGGTGCCGGATCCCAACGATCCGGAGCAGATGGCGAAGTTCATCGCGCAGCTGCAGCAGATGTTCACCTCACCGGCGTCGGGCCCGGTCAACTGGGACCTGGCGCGGCAGCTCGCCGAGCACCAGCTCACCGATGCCGACCCGATCAACGACGATGCCGACCGGGACCAGGTCGACGAGGCGCTGCGGCTGGCCGACCACTGGCTGGAGCCGGTCACGGTGCTGCCGTCCGGCGTACACACCCCGGTGGCCTGGACCAGGCGGGAGTGGATCACCTCCACGCTCGACGTGTGGCGCAAGCTGTGCGACCCGGTGGCGGCGCAGATGGTCGAGGCGATGAGCGAGCTGCTGCCGGAGCAGATGCGCGAGCAGCTCGGCCCGATGGCGGCGATGGTGCAGTCGCTCGGCGGCACCATGTTCGGCGGCCAGCTGGGCCAGGCGCTCGCCTCGCTCGCCCAGGAGGTGCTGGCCGCCAGCGACATCGGGCTTCCGCTGGCACCGGCCGGCACCGCCGCGCTGCTCCCCGCCAACATCCGGGAGTACGGCACCGGGCTGGAGCTCCCCGGCGAGGAGGTACGCCTCTACGTCGCGCTGCGGGAAGCCGCCCACCAGCGGCTGTTCGGACACGTCGGCTGGCTGCGCGCACACATGCTGCATGCGGTCGAGACGTACGCCCGGGGCATCCGGGTGGACCGCGACGCGGTCGAGGATGCGATGAGCCGGATCGACCCGGAGCGCCCCGAGACGATGCAGGAGATCAGCATCGAAGGCGTGTTCACCGCCGAGGACACCCCGGAGCAGGCCGCGGCGCTGTCCCGGCTGGAGACCGCATTGGCGCTGGTGGAGGGCTGGGTGACGTACGTGGTCGGCCAGGCCGCCGCCGACCGGCTGCCGCACCTGGACAACCTGTCCGAGGCGTTCCGCCGCCGGCGCGCCGCCGGCGGGCCCGCGGAGCAGACCTTCGCCACCCTGGTCGGGCTGGAGCTGCGGCCGCGCCGGCTCCGCGAGGCGGCGGCGCTGTGGGCGGCGGTGGAGCACAAGCGCGGCATGGAGGGCCGGGACGCGATCTGGGATCACCCCGACCTGCTGCCGACCGCCGACGACTTCGCCGATCCCGCCGGTTTCGCCTCCGACGAGCTCGACCTCACCGCCCTGGACTTCGACACCCCCGCCGAGGCTCCGGACCGCGAGTCCGGTCCGGGCGCTCAGTCCGGTCCGGGCGCTCAGTCCGGTCCGGGCGCTCAGTCCGGTCCGGGCGCTCAGTCCGGTCCGGGCGCTCAGTCCGGTCCGGGCGCTCAGTCCGGTCCGGGCGCTCAGTCCGGTCCGGGCAGCGAATCCGGTCGAGACGATGAGCCCAGTTCGGGCGCCGAGTCCCGCTCGGACCCGGAGTCCGGTCCGGGCGGCGAGTCGGGTTCGAGCGAGAGCGGGGCGGGCTCCGGAGAGTCCGGCGACGACAACCGCTGACCGCCGTCAGCCCGCGGTGAGCAGGGTGCGGGTGGCGTCCCAGCCTTCCAGGTCCGGGTCGAGCCGGGCGAAGCTCTCGGCGTCCCGCAGCCGGTGCCAGCCGGGTGTGACGGCGACCAGACCCGGCCGGGGCGCGGCCTGCCGCAACCGTGCCGCCCCGTCTCTGTCGAGCTGCGGATCCGCGGCGCGCAGCCAGTCCGGCACGGGCAGGGTGGCGGCCACCGCGAGCAGCCCCTGACCGGCCGGGGCGGCGGCGACCGTACGCCGCGGCAGCGGCTGCATCAGTTTGCCGATCAGCATCGCTGGCAGGTCGGGGGCGTCACCGGCGAGCACCGCGGCCTGGTCGTACCCGAGCCGCGCGGCGGCTTCCAGCGCGAGCACCGGGCGCGCCTCGGCGATCTCGACTACCGGCATCGACGGCCACCGCACCGCACCGGCCAGCTCGGCCGACTCGGGGGTCGCGACCAGCGCCACCTCTACCTCGGCGAGGGTGGCGAGCAGGTCCACGGTGTCCTCGGCGAGCGCCCGCCACCAGGCCATCCGCTCCACTCCGGGCGGCGACCAGACCGGCGGCGCCAGCAGCGTCGTCACACAGCGCCGCGTCATCGCACAGCGCCGTCCAGCACAGCACCGTCCAGCACAGCACCGTCCGGCGCGGCACCCTCCGGCGCGGCACCCTCCGGCGCGGCGCCCTCCAGCGCGGCACCCTCCGGCGCGGCGCCGTCCGGCGTGGCGCCGGAGCGGTGGTTCACGTCGGGTCCTCCAGGTCGTCGGTGTCGTCGCTGAGGTCCAGCCCGGCCGCGGCGGCGACCCCCTCCAGGAACCCACGGGCCCGTTCGGTACGCGGATAGCCGTCCAGCAGCCGCCAGAACCGCTGCCCATGCCCCGGCACCACCAGGTGCGCGATCTCGTGCAGCAGCACGTAGTCGACCACCCACTCCGGCATCCCCCGCAGCCGGTCGGAGATCCGGATCGTACGGTCCAGGGGGGTGCAGGAGCCCCACCGGCCCCGCTGGTTGCTGACCCAGCGCACACTGACCGGATCGGCGATGGCCTGGTGCTCGGGAAGGTACCGGCGCACCAACTGGCGCCCCCGCTCCAGCAGCTCGGTGTCACCGCGCCGGTGGCGGCGCTCCCGGGCGGCGAGCCGGTCGAGCATCCGGCGTACCCACTCCTGCTCCTCGGCGCGGTTGAACCGTGCCGGCAGCAGCACCACCACCCGGTCATTTTCCCGGTACGCGGACACGGTGCGGCGGCGCCGCTTGCTGCGGCGTACCTCGACCGGCATCGCCTGCGGGTCCGGGCTGACAGCCACACCAGCACGCTATCTCGTACCCGCCGCACGTGGGGAACGGGCAGACCGTACCAACCGTGATTTATCTTCTATACAGGCAGGAAGGTGACGCCGGGCAAGACGCACCTTTCGTACCGTTAACCCGTTCTGTGTCTCATTCCAACGGGGGAATCCCGCGAACATGGCGCTCCGCGCATGGGTGCGTCGCGTTGCTCGGGCCCCGCTCGGTGCTAGCGTCAGCGGCGTACGGAGCCCCCGCGAGGAGCTAGACCCGGAACAAGGGGAAGGTGACGGGTCTGGAGTCGAGACGGGGGCTTCGACAGCGTTGGGGGGATCGTGCCCACTCGACAGTTGGCCCCGGGTTCAGCGTGAGCTCGGGTTCAGTGGGAGCGGGTTCGGTGTCCGGCGCCGAGATCGATACCGGACCGGATGGGCTTGGTGTCGGCGTCGGCGGGGCATTCCCTGGGGTAGGTCCGTATGCGGACCGGCGGCGGCGACACGCTTCCGCTAGAAAAGTTGAGGAGGAAGACGTGGCGGAGATGTACAACGGCTACTGCGTCAAGTGCAAGGAGAAGCGCGACTACGAGGGCGAGGTGTCGGTCAGCGACTCCGGCCGCCGGATGGCCAAGGGGAAGTGCCCGGTGTGCGGCACGACCATCAACCGGATCCTCGGAAAAGCCTGATCTGACGCAGCACCCCGCGCCCACGCGGCGCGGACCACGCATCACGGCCCCGGAGCCTCTCGCTCCGGGGCCGTCGGCGTTCCCTGGCTGTCGGCGTCGCGGCGCCATCGACGTCACTGCCCCGGCATGCCGACGGCCTACTGTCGTACGTGAGACACAGACCGTAGTGTCGCGGTCCCGACGGTTCGGCCCGGATCTGGGGATAACTCGCCGATTCCTGTGGACTGCCTGTGGACAGCGGCGTTCCCCTGTGGATAGTCGGCTGGCGCGTGTCACGGTGAGCCACCACAGTGGCGCCCCATGAAGCTGATTCTGCTGCCGGCGCTACGCCGGCTCCTGCGTCATCGGTCAGCGGTGCAGCTCGGGACCGACCCGGGCCGCGCCACCGTCGTGGAGTTCACCGACCCCCGGCACATCGGCATGCTGGACCTGCTGGACGGCACCCGTACCGCTGGCCGGGCGGCGCTCGACGCGGCGCGGTTCGGGCTCGGGCACGCCGAAGCGCTACGCGTGATCGAGCTGCTGCGCCAAGCCGGGGTGCTCACCGACCCCGCCGCACTGTCCCCCGCCGACCTGCCCGAGGGCGCCCGCCGGCTGCTCGCCTCGGAGGCCGGCGCGCTGTCCCTGCGGGCCCGGCCGGACGACCGTACGCCCGCACAGCTGCTGCGCCGGCGACACGCCGCGAGCGTCCTGGTCAGCGGGTACGGCCGGCTCGCCGCCGCCGTCGCCACCATGCTCGGCGCCGCGGGTGTGGGCCACATCGAGCTGGCGGTCACCGGCCGGGTCACCGGGGCCGACCTCGCCGTCGGCGGCCTGCGACCGGCCGACCTGGGACGGCCCCGGGCGATCGCCGCCGCCGACGCGGTACGCCGTGCCGCGCCCCACACCACGGTCGGTCCACTCCACGGCACCACCCCGGAGCTGGCCATCCTGGTCGGCGCGCCCCGCCCCGACCCGGTCACCGCGCTGCGCTACGCCCGCCGCCACTGCCCCCACCTGACGGTGTGGTTCCGCGACGGCTCCGTGGTGCTGGGCCCACTGGTACGCCCCCGACTGTCCAGCTGCCTGGACTGCCTGGACCTGCACCGCCAGGACCGGGACCCGCAGTGGCCGCTGCTGGCCCGGCAGCTCGCCACGTGTCCCGACCGTGAGGAGCCCGCCGAAGCCGGTCTGGTCGGGTTCGCCGCGGGGCTGGCGGCGATGCAGGCGCTGTGCCACCTCGACGGCGGCGTACCGGACACGGTCGGCGGCACCCTGGAGCTGACGGTGCCGGGGAGGATCCGCCGGCGCAACTGGGCGCCCCATCCCCGGTGCGGCTGCGTACGGCGCGCCACGGGTCTTCGTCGTACCGGGTCAGAGGCGGGTGGGACAATGGCGGAGTGACTGACATCCCGCGCCGGGCCTTCGCCCGCACCGTGAAGCTCGCCTCCCTGCCGCTGGGCTTCGCGGGGCGTACCGCGCTCGGCTTCGGCAAGCGGGTCACCGGCATCGATCCCGAAGAGGTGGCCGCGCAGATCCAGCAGCGCACCGCCGAGCAGCTGTTCAGCGTGCTGGGCCAGCTCAAGGGTGGCGCGATGAAGGTCGGGCAGGCACTGTCGATCTTCGAGGCGGCGCTGCCGGAGGAGTTCGCGGGGCCGTACCGGGCGGCGCTCACCAAGCTGCAGAACGCCGCGCCGCCGCTGCCGGCGGGCGCCGTGCACCGGGTGCTCGCCGAGCAGCTGGGGGCCGACTGGCGGGAGCGGTTCGCCGAGTTCGACGACAAGCCGGCCGCCGCGGCGAGCATCGGGCAGGTGCACCGCGCGGTGTGGGCCGACGGCCGCGAGGTCGCGGTCAAGGTGCAGTATCCGGGCGCGGGTGAGGCGCTGGTCGCCGACCTCAACCAGCTGGCACGGTTCGCCGGGCTGTTCAAGGTGCTGCAGCCGGGGTTGGAGGTCCAGCCGCTCATCGCCGAGCTGAGAGACCGGATCGGCGAGGAGCTGGACTACGAGATCGAGGCCCGTTCGCAGCGGGCCTTCGCCGACGCGTACGCCGATGACGAGGAGATCCTGGTGCCGCGGGTGGTGGCCGGCACCGCCCGGGTGCTGGTCACCGAGTGGGTCGACGGTACGCCGCTCGCCGAGATCATCAGAGACGGGACCCAGGAACAGCGTGACCTGGCCGGGCTGCGGCTGGCGACACTGCACTTCTCGGGCCCGGAGCGGGCGGAGCTGCTGCACGCCGACCCGCACCCGGGCAACTTCACAATGCTCGACGACGGCCGGCTCGGGGTGCTCGACTTCGGGGCGGTGGCCCGGCTGCCGCACGGGTTGCCGGAGCCGATCGGCCGGATCACCCGGCTGGCGCTCGACGGCGAGGCGGACAAGGTGATGCACGGGCTGCAGCGGGAGGGGTTCATCCCGACCGACCTGGAGCTGGATCCGGAAGAGGTGCTCGACTACCTGCGCCCGATGCTGGAGCCGCTGTCGGTGGAGCGGTTCCAGTTCACCCGGGAGTGGCTGCGGCAGGAGGCCGCCCGGGTGGCGAATCCCCGCAGCCCGGCGTACCAGCTGGGAAAGCACCTGAACCTGCCGCCGGGCTACCTGCTGATCCACCGGGTGACGCTGGGCTCGATCGGGGTGCTCTGCCAACTCGGCGCGAACGCGCCGTACCGCGAGGTGGTAGGGCGCTGGCTGCCCGGCTTCGAGTGACGGTGCGGGCCGGCCGGGATGCGGCCGGCGGGCGCTACCACCAGATCTCGTCGAGCTTGCCCTCGATCTCGCGGAGGTTCTCGCGGGTGCATACGTCGCACAGCCAGTCGGGTGTGGTGCTCCCCCGCCGCCCCACCTGCCGGCTCCAGGTCAGCGGCGGCTCGTCGGCAACCCGGCCGCAGCTGGCGCACACGATCTGATCCGACTGCTGACCCGCATCGGTCCGGTGTTCGGTTCGCGTGTTCACATCAGCCCCCTAAGTCCCACCATCGACGCTACGCCGGATCGTGCGGTTGACCAGGCTAGCCGCACCAGGCGTCGTGTCGAGTTCCCGACCAGGTCACTCGCCACCGCGGGCACACCTGGCCCCACGACAGCGGCGAGGCGTCGGCCGGCCCCCCGGACCAGCCAACGCCTCGCCTTTCAGATGCTTTTCCTGTGTACGGTGTGCGGCCCACGTACTACCGGGCCAACTACTACCGGGCCGACTGCTTGCTCCGACGGCGCCGAGCCTCCATGGCTACCTCACGAGCGGGTCGGCTCGCGCGGTCAGGTTGCTCCACACATCGGGCACGTGCCAGTGCTTCATGCATGAGATACATCTCGTTGCTCCTACGTCGATTCGTCACGGGTGCGGTCATTCGCGCCGGTCGGTCACCCAGGCCGGCTCTGGTGGTGCGGTTCGTCGGGGCGGTGTACTGCGCCGGGGACATCAGGCCGCGTCCTCTGCCCGTACCGGACGGAGACCGGGGCGGGCCGCTACGCCGGCACGCGCCACGCGGGTGAGCTCCTCGGCCTTGGCGCGCACCGCGGCACGCGCCTTGGCCTCGGCGGCCGCGGCGTCCTTACGGGGACGCCCACGGGGACGCTTGCGCGCCACCACGGCACCCCGCTCGAAGATCTCGCCGCCCCACACGCCCCACGGCTCACGCCGCTCCAGCGCGCTGGCCAGGCACTCGACCCGCAGCGGGCACTCGCCACACAGCACCTTCGCCACCTCCAGCTCGGCCGGAACGTCGGCGAACCAGAGGTCCGGGTCGTACTCCCGACAGGGCAGTGCACGACCCGCCTCGACAGCCCCTTCGAACGGGGCTACAACCAGGCTCATCGCCCGGTCACCTCTCTTCCTTCTCGTCCCGGGACGGGGTCTCCGTCCCGGCTCAACGTGGCCAATAAGAAAGGCCGTGGAACCCGGTTGCGGGTTCCACGGCCTCGAGGTGCCGGTC
>JBOGDE010000034.1:0-24831 GCA_050701695.1 Micromonosporaceae bacterium | reverse complement strand
GCGCCGGGCTGCTCGACGCGGTGGCGCAGCGGCTGGCGTACGGGGTGGCGGCGCTGTCGGTGGTGCTGGATCCGGCGCTGGTGGTGCTCGCCGGCGACGTGGGCCGGGCCGGGGGAGCCGAGCTGGCCGGCCGGGTGCAGCAGGAGGTGGCGACCATCGCGCCGGTACGCCCCCGGGTGGTGGTCACCGGCGTGGCCGACGAGCCGGTGCTGCGCGGGGCACTGCTGACCGCGGTGGAGTCCGCCCGTGAGGAGATCCTGCAGTCCGCCGGCGGCACGCCCGCCAAGTGAGGCACTCCCGCCAAGTGAGGCGCGCCCGCCAAGTGACCGGTGCCGCGGTGTCGGGTAGGGTGGGCTCCCCGTGAGAGCGCTACGCCGATTCACCGTACGGGCCGCCCTTCCGGAGCCGCTTGCGCCGCTGGCCGAGCTGGTGTCGAATCTGCGCTGGTCATGGCATCCGCAGACCCGCGACGTGTTCGCCGCCGTCGACCCCGCACTGTGGGACGGCGACCCGGTCCGGCTGCTGGGCGAGGTGTCGTCCACGCGGCTGGAGCAGCTCGCCGGCGACGAGTCGTTCCTGGCCGCGCTGCGGGAAGCCCACGACGATCTGCGGCGCTACCTCGACGAGTCGCGGTGGTACCAGAGGCTCGGTGAGGCGGCACCGGCGTCGGTCGCGTACTTCTCGCCGGAGTTCGGGATCACCGAGGTGCTGCCGCAGTACTCCGGTGGGCTCGGGATCCTCGCCGGGGACCACCTCAAGACCGCCAGCGACCTGGCCGTACCGATGGTCGGGGTGGGGCTGCTCTACCGCTCCGGCTACTTCACCCAGAGCCTGACCCCGGACGGCTGGCAGCAGGAGCAGTACCCGTCGCTGGACCCGCACGGGCTGCCGCTGCAGCTGCTCGCGGCCCCGGACGGCACCCCGCTCACTGTCAGCGTCGGGCTCCCCGAGGGGCGTACGCTCGCCGCGCAGGTCTGGCGGGCCCAGGTCGGTCGGGTCAGCCTGCTGCTGCTCGACAGCGACATCGAGGCCAACGCCGGCAGCGAACGTCAGGTCACCGACCGGCTGTACGGCGGCGGTGTCGAGCACCGGCTGATGCAGGAGATGCTGCTCGGCATCGGCGGGATACGCGCCCTGCGGGCCTGGGCCTCGGCGACCGGAGGCGAGGCGCCGGAGGTCTACCACACCAACGAGGGGCACGCCGGGTTCCTAGGTCTGGAGCGGATCGCCGAGCAGATGGGCGGCGGGCTCGACTTCGACGCCGCCCACCAGGCGGTACGCGCCGGCACCGTGTTCACCACCCACACCCCGGTGCCGGCCGGCATCGACCGGTTCCCGCGGGACATGGTCGCCGACTTCCTCGCCGCGGCCTGCCCGTCGCTGCCGATCGAACGGGTGCTCGCGCTGGGCGGCGAGCCCGACCCCAACGTGTTCAACATGGCTCACATGGGGCTGCGGCTGGCGCAGCGCTGCAACGGGGTCTCGCGGCTGCACGGCGAGGTCAGCCGGGAGATGTTCGCTTCGCTGTGGCCCGGCTTCGACACCGACGAGGTGCCGATCACGTCGATCACGAACGGCGTACACGCCCAGAGCTGGTTGGGGCGGCCGGCGCTGGACTTCGCGCTGAACGCCGGGGTGGATGTGCTGGCAGCGCCCACCTCCGAGTCGTTCGCGGTGGTGGACCGGCTCTCCGACGCCGAGCTGTGGGGGCTGCGCCGAGAGCTGCGTGCCGAGCTGGTGACGCGGGCGCGGCGCCGGCTGCGCACGTCGTACCAGGGGCGGGGCGCCAGCGACGCGGAGCTGCGCTGGGTGGACGAGGCGCTGGACCCCGACGTGCTCACCATCGGCTTCGCCCGCCGGGTGCCCAGCTACAAGCGGCTGACCCTGATGCTCGCCGACCCGGACCGGCTCAAGCGGCTGTTGCTGGACCCGGACCGGCCGGTGCAGCTGCTGATCGCCGGCAAGGCGCACCCCGCCGACGACGGCGGCAAGAAACTGATCCAGGAGATGGTGTGGTTCGCCGACGATCCGGCGGTACGCCACCGGATCGGCTTCCTGCCCGACTACGACATGGCGCTGGGGCGGCTGCTGGTCTCCGGCTGCGACGTCTGGCTGAACAACCCGCTGCGCCCGCTCGAGGCGTGCGGCACCTCGGGGATGAAGGCGGCGCTCAACGGCGGGCTCAACCTGTCGATCCGCGACGGCTGGTGGGACGAGCTGTACGACGGCCAGAACGGCTGGGAGATCCCGACCGCCAGCGGCGTGGTCGACCCGGCCCGGCGCGACGAGCTGGAAGCGGCGGCGCTGTACGAGCTGATCGAGCAGAAGGTCGCGCCGCAGTTCTACGACACCGGGCCCGACGGCGTACCGGCGCGGTGGGTCGGCATGGTGCGGCACGCACTCGCCTCGCTCGGGCCGAAAGTGCTCTCCTCGCGGATGGTGCGCGACTACGTCCAGCAGCTGTACGTACCGGCGGCGGCCGCCTCACGCCGGATGACCGCCGACAGCAGCGCCGCCGCGCGCTCGCTCGCCGAGTGGCGGGGCCGGGTCGTCGCACAGTGGCCGTCGGTACGGGTGGCCCACGTGGAGTCCTCCGGTGTGGGGGACACCCCGCAGCTCGGTGCCCAGCTGCGGCTGCGGGCCGAGGTGGCACTCGGTGAGCTCGCCCCCGGCGATGTCGAGGTGCAGGCGTGCGCCGGGCGCCCGGACGGTGGCGAGGACACCCTCACCGAGGTCACCACATTCCCGATGGGGTACGCCGGCAACGGCGACCACCTGCACCACTTCGAGGTCGACGTGCCGCTGCGGCGGGCGGGCACGTTCGGCTACACGGTGCGGGTGGTGCCGCGGCACGAACTGCTCGCCAGCCCCGCCGAGCTGGGCCTGGTCACGTACCCGTAGGTTCGCCAGGCGCGGCCAGGAAGGCGTGGCCGAGGCTCGTCAGGTGGTGCAGCATCCGGTTGCCGTCGCGCTGGCTGACCAGCAGTCCAGCTCGGCGCAGTACGGTGGCGTGCTCGCTTGCGGAGGCGGCGGAGATACCGACCCGGCGGGCGAGCGCGCTGGTCGTGACCGGGCGGCTGCCGATCGCCTCCAGCACTGCCGCCCGGGTGGTACCGACCAGCGCGCGCAATCCTCCGCGGGCCGCCGGGTCCTGGCCGGGGAGTACGTCCGGCTGCCGCGATGCCGGGTACACCAGGACCGGCGGTTGCTGTGGGTCGTACAGGGTGATTGGCCCGCCGACGCAGAAGTACGCCGGCACCAGCACCAGCCCACGGCCGTCCAGTAGCAGCCGCTGGTCGCGGTGCGACGGGATCCGCAGCTCCCCGTCGTACCAGCTCGCCCAGGGGCCGAGGCTGCCGAACAAGCGCTCCACCCCGCCCGCCGCGAGCGCGTGCATCCGCAGTGAACGCTCCCGGTCCAGCGCGGTGTCGATGCCGCGGCGGTAGGGCGCGACCAGCAGCCGGTAGCAGGTACGCAGCGCTTCCGTGAGCTCGGTGAGCAGCTCGGGATCGCCGTCGGCGAGCGTCCTGGTGGCCGGCGGCAGCTGCCGGGAGCTGGCCAACCGCAGGATGTCGTGCCGCAGCCGGGTCCGCGGGG
Organism: Micromonosporaceae bacterium; assembly: GCA_050701695.1. Classification (GTDB taxonomy): domain Bacteria; phylum Actinomycetota; class Actinomycetes; order Mycobacteriales; family Micromonosporaceae; genus WHSM01. The sequence continues at coordinate 21,234 of JBOGDE010000034.1, read as the reverse complement.
TGGCGCGGATCGCCTCAAGCCCGGACTCCAGCCCGTTCCCGGACTCCGGTGGTGTGAAGAAGTCGGGGAAATAGCCGACGTTGGGGTTGAGCTGCAGCAGCAGCGGCAGCATCCGGCCCAGCCGGGCGCCGCGAAGTGTCCGCAGCACTTGCCGGCGCCAGTCGGCGAACAGCAGGTCGCCGCGCTGCGGTAGCAGCATGTGCAGCGCCAGGACCAGCTCCCAGAGCGGGTCCGCACCAGCGGCGATGCGGGTACGCGCGACGTCGTCGCCGGTGAACACGATCCTCAGCAAGGCGGGCCTCCCCAGTGAGATCTCTATGTGATCCACGCGGCTGGCGGCTTCCCGGCTGCGGCGGTACGTGTTTCGGCGTACCCCGAATCACCTCGACCGGTGTCGATGCCGCCGAGATGATCTCTGCGCCGGCGCAGCGATCGCCGGCTCTTCTGAGCAGAAGGGATCGTCCATGGTGGAGACAATCACCCCAGCCCGCCACTGGCAGGGTCGGATTCTGGTGATGGTGTGCGGGTTGCTCGCCGCCATCCTGTTCCCGCTGGCGACCACATCGCCGGCGCACGCGTTCTCACAGGCGTTCTGGCCGACCCAGAGCAAAGGCAACAAGGGCGCGGACGTGACCGCGATCCAATACCTGTTGGTCCACGCCGGTCACTCGATCGCCGTCGACGGGGACTTCGGCTCCGGTACGGAGGCCGCCGTACGCAGCTTCCAGGGTGCGAAGGGACTCGGCGCCGACGGCGTGGTGGGCCCCAACACGTGGGGCGCGCTGACTGTGACGCTGCGGCAGGGCAGCATCAACACCGCGGTGAAGGCACTGCAGTACCAGCTCAACATCAAGCACAACGCCGGTCTGGCGGTGGACGGCAACTTCGGTTCCGGCACCCGCACCGCGGTCGAGCGGTTCCAGTCGCATGCCGGCATCGGGGTCGACGGTGTGGTCGGCCAGACCACCTGGCGGAACCTGATCTGGCACTACGCCAAGATGGACCGCCCGGATGCCACCGGGGTCTGCACGTACGGGGCGAGCAGCGAGAACTGGGGCACCGGGGCGGCGGTCGGGCAGCTCACCGTCGCCGCGAGCCGTACCTACAACGCCGGGTACGGCCGAGTGGCGTTCGGTGATCTGAGTCTGGAGCACGGAGGCGACATCGCCGGCCACGCCAGCCACGAGGTAGGGCTGGACGCCGACATCCGGCCGATCCGCAAAGACCGGCAGCAGTGCTCGGGCGGCACCAACACCGGCTCGTCGAACTACGACCGGGCGGCCACCAGGGAGCTGATCAAGCACATCCGGGCCACCGGCCGGGTCAAGGTCATCTTCTTCAACGACCAGCAGTTGATCAACGAGGGGCTGGTGACGTACTGGGCCAACCACTACGACCACCTGCACGTGCGCTATTGCGAGCGGGTGCACCCCAACAGCAAGTACGACTGCTGAGGGGGACGACGATGCGACACCGGACTACTCGATGCGGGTGGCTGGTGATGCTCGGGGTGGCGGCACTGCTCGCCGCCACCCCCGGCGCCGCCACCGCCACGCCTGCCACCCCCGCCACCTCTGGCACCACACTCGGCACCGTCACCGTGCAGCCGGGGGCCTTCACCGGACAGGCCTTCGACACCTGTGAGACGCCGTCGTCGGCGACGATGCGGGCCTGGCTGTCCTCGCCGTACCGCGCGGTGGGAATCTACTTCGGCGGCGCCGGCCGGGGCTGCCGTACCCAGGCCAACCTGACCGCGACCTGGGTCGGCGAACAGGTCTCGCGGGGCTGGCACCTGCTCCCGCTGTACGTCGGGGCCCAGGCGCCGTGCAGCACCACGCAGTCGTACCGGATGCCATCGGATCCGGGGACCGCGCGGGCGCTGGGACGTACCGAGGCGCAGGACGCGGTCGACCGGGCACGGGCACTCGGCCTCGGCGCCGGCAGTGTGCTCTACAACGATATGGAGCACTACGACAGCGGTAACACGGCGTGCCGTACGGCGGTGCTGAACTACCTGACCGGCTGGATCGAGCGGCTGCACCAGCACAGCTACCAGTCCGGGGTGTATTCCAGCGCCGCCTCCGGGATCCGGGACATGGCCAATGTCTACCGCTCGGCGACCTACGCCCGGCCGGACCAGATCGACTTCGCCTGGTGGAACGGGCGGGCCGACACCGATGCGGGCCCGTACGTGCCCGCCGCCTACTGGTCCAACCACCAGCGGATTCACCAGTTCCTTGGCGATCACCGCGAGACCCACGGCGGGGTGTCCGTCCTGATCGACAGCAACTACGTCGACGTGGCGCCGCCGGTCAACCGCGACTTCGCCAGTTACCCCACGCTGCGCCGGGGTGCCACCGGAGCCCAGGTCAGCGCGCTGCAGTACCTGCTCAACGACGACGGCCGGGGCGCCGGCGCCGTCGACGGGGACTTCGGCGGCCAGACCGAGACCGCGGTACGGACGTTCCAGCAGGCGCACGGCCTGTTGGTCGACGGGGTGGTGGGGCGGCGTACCTGGACCGCACTGCTGGCCGCCGGCTGGCAGCCGACACTGCGCAACGGCGCCACCGGATACGCCGTACGCCGTCTGCAACGCGCGCTCACCGCCGCCCTCGGCAGGTCGATCGCCGTCGACGGCTCCTTTGGCCCGGCCACTGAGCGGGCGGTGCGCGACTACCAGGCCAGCCGTGGCCTGGCGGTCGACGGGGTGGTCGGCCGCGACACCTGGTCGGCCCTGCAGCAGGGCCGCTGATCCCCGTACCCGAAAGATTGGAGTCCTAGCGATGTCTCGTTCCCGGATCGTCTCGGTGCTGGTCCTGGCGGTCTCCGCCGCCGTGGCGGCGTTGGTTCCGGCACCGGCCACCGCAGCCGAGTCGGTGATCCTGATCCCGTCGGGCGCCGGTCGGGCCGGCTGTCCCGGCGGGTACGTCTGCCTCTGGGAGTACGACAACTTCAGGGGCCGCGGGGTCGGCTTCTACTACTCGACCGAGTACTACGGCAACCTCAGCTCGACCTACGCCTGGATCAACAACTGGTCGGAATCCGCGTACAACAACGGCAACACCAGCGACGTGCGCTTCGGTCGGTTCAGCAAGCTGCGTGGCGGCACGTTCGTGCTCTGCCGGAAGGACTGGCTCAGCCACTTCCCGAACGCCCGCGACGAAGGAGCCACGACCCCGACCGATGACGACGACACCCGCCCCGGCTATCGCTGGCGCAACCAGATCTCCTCGCACCAGTTCTTCTCCAGCAACTGGTGTTGAGGGAGGGGGAGGAAACCATGATGCGTAGCGTTTCTCGACTGCTTCCCGCGGCGCTGTTGTCCGCCGCGCTGCTCGCCGTACCGGTGGCGGGCCTGTCAGACCCAGAGGCCGGTACGGCACTGCGCCCCACCGACCAGCCCGGCGACTCCTCCTGGCTGGTGGTCGAACACCTGAGGGAGCGGTACGGGGTGACCCGTGCCGAGGCACAGCGCCGGGTGGAGGTGCAGCGTGGGCTCCCCGAGTTGGTCACCTACCTGGAGCGGCGGCTGCCCGAAACGTACGCCGGCCTGTGGCTGGACCAGGAGAACGGTGGCGTGCTGCACATCGCCGTCACCGACCCGGCCGCGGCCGGCGACGCACTAGCGCCGATCGCCGGCCGTGACCACGTACGGGTGGTGCGGGCCGCGCGGTCGCTGCAGGAGTTGCGGGGGGTCGCCGACCGGCTCGAACGCCGGGTGCCCGAGCCTTCCGGAGTACGGGTGAGTGTCGACCCGGTCCGCAACCGGGTGGCGGCCGAGGTGCCGCCCGGATCGGCCGGGGACCGGCTCGCCGCCTCACTCACGGGCGACCTTTCGATAGCCGATCGTGCCGCAGTGGTCACTCGGGCACCGCGTACCGAGTTGAAAGGCGACCGGTGTGACCCGCTGGCCTGCAACCCGCCGATGCGGGGCGGGCTGCGGCTCGACATCCAGCGTACGGTCTCGCCGTACCGGTGGGGTGGCTGCACCAACGGCTTCAACGTCAAGGACAGCCGGGGCTGGACGTACACGCTGACCGCCGGGCACTGCCTGCTGTCCGATTACCACTCGGGCACCGGCGAGGTGACGTTCCACAATGGGCTGCCGGTGGGGCAGGAGACCAGTGAGTCGGTCGGCTATTGGAGCCGTGCTCTGGACTACATGATCCTGCCGTACTACGCCCCGGCCGGGCAGACGAACTGGGCCGGCTACTGGCTGACCAACCGGCAGGAGGTGAACACCGTCGCGGTGTACCGCGCCAGCCTGACCACCAATGCCGACTACGCGTGCGTGGACGGCTACCGCGACCAGCCCGGCTACCTGTGCAACTACGCCCGGTCGTCGATCTTCGGAGTCGCCAACGTCGGGGCTCTCGCACCGGGCACGATCGTCTGCTCCAGCGGTACGGCGAGCGGTCGTACCTCGTCCTCGGTCGGCGGCGCCACGATCATCGACCGCTACCTGCCGGCGTGGAAGCCGCGTACCAGCTGCGGCCGGGTCAATGCGGTCAGCACGTACCAGGTCGACGCCCAGATCTGCACCGCGCCCGGTGACAGCGGCGGCCCGCTGTGGGATCCGACCACCGGACGCGGGGTCGGCATCGTCCGCGCCGGACCGGACGCACAGTCGACGCTCGGTGTGTGCGCGTCGCCGGGGAACACGTACTTCTCTCGGCTGGACTGGATCCTGACGCACGCCTCCAGCCGGTTCAGCGACCGCAGCTTCAGCCTGATCACCTCGTACAGCGGCTGATCCGCGTGCTCCCTGGGTGCCCGCTTGGTCGGAGGCACCCAGGGAGCACCCGCTAGTGGACCGGCAGGGCGCGCAGCAGCACCACCGAGCGCGCGGTCAGCGACAGCGCGGCGCCCGGCGGCACGTCCGGGCGGTCCGGGAAGCCGGTCTCGTCGGCGGTGTCGAGCACCACCCGGTAGCCCGCCGCCCACGGCGGGCCCGGCGGCGTCACGGCCACCTCGGAGTCCCCGGCGTGCAGCCACAGTAGGTACGAGGCGTCGGTGATCGGGGCACCCATCGGGTCCGGATGCAGGTCGTCGCCACCCAGGTACATCCCGAGGGTGGTACGCCCCGCCTCCTGCCACTCGGTGTCGGTGAGCTCCTCCCCGCCGGGGCCGAACCACGCCAGGTGCTTGAGCTGCGCGGTGCTGCCGCGGCGGACGAAGCTGCGCTGCCGCAGTACCGGTGACTCCCGGCGCAGCGCCACCAGTCGGCGGGCGAACTCCAGCAGCCGCTTCGCCTCCGGCCCCAGCTCCCAGTCCAGCCAGGACAGCTCGTTGTCCTGGCAGTACGGGTTGTTGTTGCCCTGCTGGGTACGCAGCAGCTCGTCCCCGGCCACCAGCATCGGCACCCCGGTGGAGAGCAGCAGTGCGGTGAGCAGGTTGCGGATCTGCCGCCGCCGCGCCGCGGTCACCTGCGGGTCGTCGCTGGGTCCCTCCACCCCGAAGTGGTACGAGCGGTTGTCGTCGGTGCCGTCGCGGTTGTCCTCGCCGTTGGCCTCGTTGTGTTTGTGCTGGTAGGAGACCAGGTCCCGGAGCGTGAAGCCGTCGTGGGCGGTGACGAAGTTGATCGAGGCGAACGGTTTGCGGCCGTCGTCTGCGTACAGGTCGGCGGAGCCGGAGACGCGTGCACCTACCTCGGCGAGCGGGTGGCCGGCGCCCCGCCAGAAATCCCGTACGGCGTCCCGGTACCGGCCGTTCCACTCCGTCCACAGTGGAGGAAATTCGCCGACCTGGTAGCCGCCCTCGCCGAGGTCCCACGGCTCGGCGATCAGCTTGGTCTGGCTCACCACCGGGTCCTGGTGCACCACCGCCATGAACGACGAGAGCTGGTCCACGTCGTGCAGGGAGCGTGCCAGCGCGCTGGCCAGGTCGAACCGGAACCCGTCCACCCCCATCTCGGTGACCCAGTAGCGCAGCGAGTCCATCACCATCTGCAGCGCGTGGAACTGCCGCAGGTCCAGGGTGTTGCCGCAGCCGGTGTAGTCCCGGTAGCGGGCCTTCTCGTCGGGCTCCAGCCGGTAGTACGCCTCGTTGTCGATCCCCTTGAACGACAGCATCGGCCCGTCCGGGCCACCCTCGGCGGTGTGGTTGTAGACCACGTCGAGGATCACCTCGATGCCGGCTTCGTGCAGCGCGGCCACCATCGACCGGAACTCGGCGACCTGCTGCCCGGCGTCGCCGGAGGAGCTGTACCGGGCGTCCGGCGCGAAGTAGCCGAGCGAGTTGTAGCCCCAGTAGTTGCTCAACCCGCGGGCGGCCACCGCCGGCTCGGTCACGCTCTGGTGCACCGGCAGCAGCTCCACCGCGGTCACCCCGAGCCTGACCAGGTGCTCGATCGCCGCCGGATGCGCCATCCCGGCGTACGTGCCGCGCAGGTGCTCGCGGATGCCAGGGTGGCGTTGGGTGAACCCGCGTACGTGCACCTCGTAGATCACGGTGTCCGCCCACGGCGTCCGCGGGCCCGGGGGCACCGGCGCGGTGTCGTTGGCCACCACGATCGAGCGCGGGACGTACGGTGCGGAGTCCCGGCTGTCGAGCCGCCCGTCGCCGTCGGTGGCGTAGATCGCGTCGTGGTAGCCGACCTCCCCGGCGTACGCGCGGGAGTAGGGGTCCATCAGCAGCTTCGCGGGGTTGAACCGGTGCCCCTGCTCGGGCCGCCACGGGCCGTGCACCCGGTAGCCGTACCGCTGGCCGGGGCGCACCCCCGGCACGAAGCCGTGCCATACGTGGTACGTCTGCTCGGTCAGCCAGTGGATCCGCTGCGTCCCGTCGGCGGCGAACAGACACAGCTCGACCGCGTCGGCGGCGGCGCTCCAGAGCGCGAAGTTGACCCCGTCCTCGGTGACGGTCGCCCCCAACGGGTACGGGCTGCCGGGTCGTACGACGGGTCCGTTCATCGCGGGCTCCGGGTCAGGTGACGTCTCGCCGCTGGAACGACCAGGACGCGACCACCACGGCGGTCACCGCCACCGTACCGAGCACCAGCAGCGCCGATGGCCAGGTGACCAGCAGCTCGTACGGCGTGCAGTCCATGGCGTAGCAGTCCTGGTAGTCGGTGATGGTGGTCTCCTTGGCCAGCCAGCCGGCGACGTACGAGGAGAGCATGAACCGATCGGGTGCGAGCACGTCGAGGCCTTCCATCACCAACCGGGCGCCCAGCTCCCACACCACCAGGTAGCCGATCAGCAGGCCCAGCGCGGCCGCGGTGCGGCGCCCCAGCGAAGCGACCGCCATCCCGACCACGCTGGTGAGCAGGGCGAGCCCGATCGCGCGTGCGGCGTCGAAGCCCAGCGAGTTCCAGAACCCGGGGGTGAGCTCGCCGATCAGCCCGCGGGTGCTGGCGATGAACCAGATGGCGGCCACCCAGGCGGCAGCGACCACGATGCCGGCTACCAGCAGGGTGAGCAGCATGGCGGTCAGCTTCGCGACCAGCACCCGGACCCTGCGGGTGCGCCACAGCAGCAGGTTCGCGATCCCGCCGGAGGACCACTCCGCGCCGATGTAGGACGCGCCGACCAGGAACCCGAAGAGCGCCAGCATCCCGCCGAAGCCGAGCATCAGGTCGGGCATCTCCGCCCGGAAGTTCAGCACGTAGTCCAGGTAGTGCGCCGCCGTGATCTCGCCGCAGTCCCACTGTTCCCGCTCCGGTACGTGCTCCTGGGCGGCCAGACACTCCGTGCGCTCCTCCGCGGCCTGTGCCTCGGCGCGCCGCAGGTCCTCGGCGGTGGGCCGGCTCGTGTTGTACGCCACCACGATGGCGACGGTGCCGAGCGCCAGCAGCAGCGCCACGAACATCACCCTGGTGAACCGGCGGGCGGTGAGCCGGGCCAGTTCGGCGCGCAGCAGCCTCATCGCGTCTCTCCCTCGCCGCCGGCCGGCGCGCCGCCGGTGGTCTTCGTGGTGCCGCCCGCCTCGGCCACGGCGGCCGCGGCCACGTCCTCCCCGGTCACGTTCTCCCCGGTCACGTTGTCCCCGCTCACGTCGTCCTCGGCCGCGTCGTCCCCGGTCTTCGCGGCTGCCTCCGGTGTGGCCTCGGGCGCGACGTCAGCGTCGGCGACCGGCTCCGGCGCGGTCTCCGCGACAGGCTCCGGCGAAGCCTGCGTGGCAGGCTCGGCAGCCTCGATATCCGGTGCGATCTCGGGCTGAGCGCTGGCCGGGGTTTCCAGCTGGATCGTGGTACCCGGCTGGATCGTGACCCCCGGCGCGGGCTTGTCGAGTACGGGAGCTTCCGTCCCGGACGTGGGCTGCTCCGGCCCCGCCTCGGCGGTTGGTCCCGGTGCGGTGGCCGGTGCCGGCTGCGGATCACCGGGAGGCTGCTCAGCGGGCGGAGGTTCGGCGGGGCGCGGTTCGGCGGGGCGCGGTTCGGCGGAGGGCGCCGGCTGTGGCCCGCTCGGCGGCGGCATGCCGGGCACGATCGTCGGGGCCTGCGGCCGGTACGCGTCGTCGACCTGACGCCGTACCCCCGGTTTGGGCATGGTCTCGGTGAGCCGGAGGAACACGTTCTCCAGGTCCGGCATCAGCGGGGTCAGCTCGGAGACGTAGATCCGGCGCTTGGCCAGGGTCTCGGTGATCCAGGCCGGGTCGGCCAGGTCCGAGACCACCAGGTGATCGCCGTACACCTGGACCGGCAGGCCGGTATCCCCGATGATCCGGGCGGCGGCCCGCGGGTCGGGCACCCGGACCCGTACGTCGCCCTTGTCGAACTGCGAGAGCACCTCGCTGACCGGCCCGGAGACCACCTGCCGGCCCAGCGAGATGATCGAGACGTGGTCGCAGATCTGCTGCACCTCCGAGAGGATGTGGCTGGAGAGCAGCACCGTCATACCGGAGGCGCCGAGCGAGCGCAGCAGGTCGCGGATCTCCCGGATACCAGCCGGGTCCAGGCCGTTGGCCGGCTCGTCGAGGATCAGCACCTGGGGTGACTTGAGCAGCGCGGAGGCGATCGCGAGCCGCTGCTTCATGCCGAGCGAGAAGCTGCGTACCCGGTCCTTGGCGCGGTCGCGCAGCCCGACGATCTCCAGCACCTCGTCGACCCGCCTGCGCCTGACCCGGCCGGCGGTGGCGAGCAGCCGCAGCGTACGCCGCGCGGTGAAATTGCCGAAGAACTGCGGGCTCTCCACCACCGCGCCCACCGCGCCGATCACCTCCGGCAGCGCCGCCGGTACGGGCTCGCCGAAGATCCGCATGGTGCCGCCGTCGGCGCGCACCAGCCCGAGCAGGGCGCGCAGTGTGGTGGTCTTGCCGCTGCCGTTGGGGCCCAGGAATCCGTGCACCTGGCCCGCCGCGACGGACAGGTCCAGGCCGTCCAGCGCGCGATGGGCCCTGCCGCGCCGCCGGTAAACCTTGCGCAGCCCTTCGATCTGGATCACTTGCCCGTTGGCGTCAGTCATGCGTTTCGTCTCCTCGGCCTGCCGGGTACGAAGTGCCTCACCCTACGATGACTCCGCTCGTCGTGTGGGGGCCGGCACGCCGCGCCGGTCATTGCACCCGGGGGCCCGCCGATGTCTGATGGCGGGCGAGATTCCCGGGCGAGATATCCGGGGTGGGCCGTGATTGGATAGGCGGGTGCCGCACGTGGGTCGACACAGGTCGCGTACCGACCTGCATCCTGACGTCGTGATCGGGCTGCAAGGCGTGACCGTCACCCGGGGCGGCGTTCACCTGTTACGCAGCGTCGACTGGCTCGTCGAGCTCGACGAGCGTTGGGTGGTGCTGGGCCCCAACGGCGCCGGCAAGACCACGCTGCTCAACATCGCGTCCGCGCGCACGCATCCCTCGAAGGGAAAGGCCCACCTGTTGGGGGAGCGGCTGGGGCGTACCGCGGTGGCCGAGCTGCGTACCCGGATCGGGTTGTCCAGCATGGCGATGGCCGACCGGATCCCGGCCGGGGAGACCGTGCAGGACGTGGTGCTCACCTCGGCCTGGGACGTGGTGGGCCGCTTCCGCGAGGCGTACGACCCGGTGGACGAGGTACGCGCCCGGGTGCTACTGGAGCAGCTCGGCGTGGTGCACCTGGCGGAACGGACGTACGGCACCCTGTCCGAGGGTGAGCGCAAGCGGGTGCAGATCGCCCGCGCCCTGATGTCCGACCCGGAGCTGCTGCTGCTCGACGAGCCGGCCGCCGGGCTGGATCTGGGCGGCCGGGAGGCGCTGATGCAGCGGCTCACCGAGCTGGCGTACGACCCGGATGCGCCGGCGATGGTGCTGGTGGCGCACCACGTCGAGGAGATCCCGCCCGGCTTCTCGCACGCGCTGCTGCTGCGGGAGGGCAGCGTGGTGGCGCAGGGCCTGGCCTCAGACACCCTCACCAGCGAGAACCTGTCGAAGACCTTCGACATGTCGCTGGAGCTGGAACGCCACGGCGACCGCTACTACGCCCGCGCCATCTAACCCACCTCCCGCGCCCGGAGTGCGCTCAGGAGATGGGATTGCCCGGAATTGGGTGTTGACCTCGGACTCCGGCCTGAGTAGCTTGCTAATAGTTAAGAAACTTCCCTATTAGTTTTCTCACGGCTGTCATCCTGGGGAGGCCGACATGAGGGCCAAGTTCAAGATCCTGGCGACCTGCGCGTTACTCGCGCCACTGATCGCCGCCGGGCTGACCACCGCGGCGTACGGGGAGGTCGCCGCGCCGGTACGGGTCAACGCCAACGGCAACGGGCTCTCCGATACCGGTGGCACCGCCTGGTCGGGAGACCGCGCGTACACCTCGGGGAGTTGGGGTTACGACACCCGCTACGGCAGCGGGTCGACCGGCAACGCGATCGCCGGCACCAACGACGACGTGCTCTACCAGAGCTACAACCTGTTCCACGCCGGCACCGGCTACAAATTCGACCTGCCCAACGGCAGCTACCGGGTCACGTTGAAGATGATGGAGGACTGGGCGACCGCCGCGGGCCACCGCAAGTTCGACGTGGCGATCGAGGGCGCCACGGTGCTCACCGGCTTCGACATCTTCGCCAGCTGCGGCAAGTACACCGCCTGCGACCGCAGCTTCACCACCTCGGTCGGCGACGGGCAGCTCAACGTCCGGTTCACCATGAACGGCGGCGCCAACTACGCGACGGTCTCGGCGATCGAGGTCACCGGCGGCACCGGCCCCGGCCCGTCCCCGACCCCCACCGCCAGCCCGACCACGGGCCCGAGCCCGACGCCGACGGCCAGCCCCACCCCCAGCCCGACGCCGACCACCAGCCCGCCACCGCCCGGACCGGCCGGGGACAAGGTGCTGGGCTACTTCGTCGAGTGGGGCGTCTACCAGCGCAATTACCACGTGAAGAACATCCACACCTCGGGATCGGCGTCGAAGCTCACCCACATCAACTACGCGTTCGGCAACGTACAGAACGGGCAGTGCACCATCGGTGACGCGTACGCCGACTACGACAAGTTCTACGACGCGGCCTCCAGTGTGGACGGCACCTCCGACACCTGGGACGCCGGCGCGCTGCGCGGCAACTTCAACCAGCTGCGGAAGCTGAAGAAGATGTACCCGCACATCAAGGTGCTGTGGTCCTTCGGCGGCTGGACCTGGTCCGGTGGCTTCGGCCAGGCCGCGCAGAACCCGGCGGCGTTCGCCGACTCCTGCTACAAGCTGGTGGAGGACCCGCGCTGGGCGGACGTGTTCGACGGCATCGACATCGACTGGGAGTACCCGAACGCGTGCGGGCTGAGCTGTGACACCAGCGGGTTCTCGTCCTTCAAGAACCTGATGGGCGCACTGCGGGCCCGGTTCGGCTCCGGCAACCTGGTGACCGCGGCGATCACCGCCGACGCCACCAGTGGCGGCAAGATCGACGCCGCCGACTACGGCGGCGCCGCACAGTACGTCGACTGGTACAACGTGATGACGTACGACTTCTTCGGTGCCTGGGACGCCGACGGCCCGACCGCCCCGCACTCCCCGCTGAGCTGCTACAGCGGCATCCCGATCGCCAACTTCTGCTCGCAGGCGGCGATCGCGAAGCTGAAGGGCAAGGGAATCGCCGGCTCCAAGCTGCTGCTCGGCATCGGCTTCTACGGCCGGGGCTGGACCGGCGTCAACCAGTCCGCACCGGGCGGCTCCGCGACCGGGCCCGCACCGGGCACGTACGAGCAGGGCATCGAGGACTACAAGGTGCTCAAGGGCCGCTGCCCGGCCACCGGCACCGTCGGCGGTACGGCGTACGCGTACTGCGGTGGCCAGTGGTGGAGCTACGACACCCCGTCCACCATCGGCGGCAAGATGTCGTACGCGAAGGGCCAGGGTCTCGGCGGCGCGTTCTTCTGGGAGCTGTCGGGTGACACCGGCAACGGCGAGTTGATCACCGCCATGCGCGGCGGCCTCGGCTAGCCACGGATCGGATTCGTGGGGCACCCGGGGGGTGCCCCACGACCCGGCCACGAACCACCGCGAGACGCCGGCCTGGGGAGGCACCGATGAAGCGTCTGACCGCACTGCTGATCGTCGCCGCCGCCGTCGCGGTGGTGCCGGCGACATCGTCGAACGCCGCGGTGGCGTACGCGAGGAGCACCGTGGAGCTGGCGTCGGCGAGCGGCCACGACGGCAATCTGCCGCGCAACGTACTGGACAGCAATCTGGCCACCCGCTGGTCGGCGAGCGGGGACGGCCAGTGGCTGCGGCTCGACCTGGGCATGGCGCAGCAGATCGGGTTGGTGAAGCTGGCGTTCTACAACGGAGCGTCCCGGCAGGCCCGGTTCGAGCTGCAGGTCTCCAGCGACAACGCGAGCTGGCGCACCGTGTGGTCGGGCCAGAGCAGCGGCACCACGATCGGGCTGGAGACCTTCGACATCGCCGACACCTCGGCGCGGTACGTCCGCTACCTCGGCCACGGCAACTCGTCCAACGCCTGGAACAGCCTCACCGAGGCCGAGGTGCATGTGGTCGCCCGTACCAGTGCGCGGCTCTCGCTCGGCGCGGACGGCAGGCTCAGCTACACCCCGTACGGCAACGGCGACGTGATCCCGGACTTCTCCCGGGCCGGGTACCGGGGCGGGGGAGTGGCACTGCCGGCGGTGCCGGTGAAGCGGACCGTCTCACCGGTCTCCGGCGACGACGGCGCCAGCATCCAGTCCGCGATCGACGCGGTCAGCGCGCTCGCCCCGGACGCGTCCGGATTCCGCGGTGCGGTGCTGCTGCGCGCCGGCACGTACGAGGTCGGCGGCAGCCTGACGATCCGTACCGGTGGCGTGGTGTTGCGGGGTGAGGGCGCCGGCACCCTGCTGCGGGCCACCGGCACCGCGGTACGCACCCTGATCAACGTCACCGGCTCGGGCAGCCGTAGCGAAGTCTCGGGCTCCCGGCGGCCGATCACCGCGTCCTACACCCCGGTCGGCGCCCGTACGGTCACGGTCTCCGACGGCTCCGGCTTTCGGGTCGGCGATGCCGTAGTGGTGGTACGCACCCCGAACCAGGAGTGGGTCGACGCGGTCGGGATGGACTCCTGCACCACCCGCGGCACCGCGTACGACACCTCCGACGTGAGCGGGTCGACCTGCCTGTCGGGGACCGTCTGGACGCCCGCCTCGCGCACCGTCCACTACGAGCGGACCGTCACCGCGGTCAGCGGAAACCAGCTCACCGTCGACTCCCCGATGGTGCAGCCGCTGGACGCCCGGTTCGGGGGCGGGGCGGTGTACAAGTACACGTACCCGGGGCGGATCGCCGAGGTCGGCGTGGAGTACCTGCGGGTGGAGTCGGCGTACACCTCGGGCACCGACGAGGCGCACGCGGACTGGGCGGTGAGGTTCGCCGCGGTCCGCAACGGGTGGGTCCGCAACGTCACCTCGCGGTTCTTCACCCAGGGCACGTTCCGCGGCCAGGGCGGCGCGGCGTTCCTCACGGTCACCGACAGCGCCTCCACCGACCACAGGTCCCAGGTCACCGGGGGTCGGCGGTACCCGTTCAGCCTGGAAGGCGCTTCTCACGTACTACTGATGCGGTTGTACGCCAGCAGCGGCCGACACGACTTCGTGACCGGCTCCAACACTCCGGGGCCGAACGTGTTCCTGGACAGCCGGGCCGAGGATTCGCGCTCGGAGATGGGGCCGCACCACCGCTGGGGCACCGGCACCCTGTTCGACAACGTGGTGCACAACAGCGCCGGCGGCAACCAGATCCTGGGCACGTACAACCGCGGCAACTCCGGCACCGGGCACGGCTGGTCCGGGGCGTACCAGGTGTTCTACAACAGCCTCGGTGACAAGCACCGGGTCTCCAGCCCGCCGTACGCCCGCAACTGGTCGATCGGCTGCCGGTCGGCGTCGCGAGAGGGCACCGGCGAGTTCGACGCGTACGGCGGCCCGATCGCCCCGTGGAGCCTCTACCTGCAACAACTGCGCGACCGCCTAGGCGATTCCGCACTCCGCAACGTCGGCTACTGATACATCGGCTACTGAAACTCGCCTACTGACCCGCCCGCGCGGCCGGCTTGCGACCCGCCCGGCCGCGCGGCGCTGCCCGCCATCTGGGGTGCAACGCGACGCGCTTTGTGGTCAATCTGCTGCCATCCGGCTCCGGAGACAGCAGATTGACCACAAACCACGACGGCCGCGCTCGGTCGAGTCGGGTTCAGCCGTCGATGGTGAGGATCTTGACGCGTTCGGCGGAGATGCGGACGCTTGTTTCGCCGCGGAACCTGTCGGCTGTGCGGTCGGCCGTCTCGCGATCGTCGAAGATGAGCCGGCAGATCACCATCTCGGGCTTGCTGACCTCATCTCGGCAGTCATCATCCTGGCGAATGGTCGTCATCACCATCAGGTAGCGCTTTCCGCTCATGATTCCGGTGTCCAGCTCGGATAGACCACGGCGCGTCCGATGCTGCGGTGCACGTGGACTGGCCCGCTCGTCGGGTCGTCGCTGGCGAGGTGTTTCAACACCTGGCGGATAAGCGATTCCGCAAGATCCCAGGAGTGGACGGCGACCTCGCAACGAGGTCCGAAGACAGGAAGGCTTCGGACGGCAAGACGGCCACACGAGCACAGATGGTGAGGTCCGACCACGTGACGACGCATCGATAACGATGCCGCTTGGACTCGGCGGACAGTCTCGAACAGCGCATCCGCCGCGTCCCACCGGCGTGCCGGCTGATCTTCCGTTGCTAGCTCCCCGTGATCGTTCACTGCCGCTGCCTCCGTTGCTGTGCGCTTCCGTGGGGTCGTACCCTGCACACAACCAGCGGTAGCCGGTCGGGGACAGAGCGCGCACGGCGGGACCGTGATGCATCGATGTTGCATTGGCTCTCTGACCAGGGAAAACGTCTGACAGGACGAGCACGGAGTGGTTCGTGTCGGAGTAACCCTGGACCGTCAGGTGCCGCAGGACCTGCCGCATCAGGGACTCCGTACCCTCCCAGACGCGGACCGCCTCATCGCAGCGAGGTCGAACCCGGCAAGGGTACGAGCGGGGAGCCGGCCGCATGCGCAGACGTCGTGAGGTCCGATGCTATGGCGGCGCATCGACAGCGATGCTGCCTGTACTCGTCGTCCCACCTCGAACAACACGTCAAAAGCGTCCCAAGGGTGCGTAGCCCCGCCGTGGTTCCTCAAGTCGGTGTCATCCATTGTGGCTACTCCTCGTAGGTGGGCGTTGACCTCATGGAACGCCGTGAGGCGAAGACGGCGTAACCTCACCAGTGGACGTTTATGGACGTTTCTGTCCGTGTGGAGATGTCGGAGCCGACGGGGGAACCATCGGGATGGGGAACGAGCGGCTGAGAAGCGCGATGGCCAGGGCGAGGATCGGGCCCGCCAGGCTCGCCGAGGCGGCCGGTGTGGACACCAAGTCCGTGCGCCGCTGGCTCGGCGGGACCACACCCCATCCCCGGCACCGCTGGGCTGTGGCAGACCTCCTCGACGAGGACGAGAGTTACCTGTGGCCCCTCGCGGACAGCAGTGGAAACGGCGGCGCGGCGCCCGAGATCGTGGCGGCGTACGCGCACCGTGTCGATGTGCCAGCGCAGACCTGGGCCGTACTGATGGACGGTGCCCGGGAACAGGTCAACATTCTTGGCTACTCGTTCCTGTTCCTGCCGGAGCAGCACGCTGACCTACCCCGGTTGATCAGTGGGAAGGCCGGACGCGGTTGCGTCATTCGGATCGCCGTGGCGGATCCGGCCTGCGGCCATGTGACGGAGCGCGATGCGCTGGAGGGTCTGGACGGCACGTTGCCATCGCGGATCCGCACCACCCTGACGTTCCTGAGGAGACTCCAGGGTGTTGCCGGCGTGGAGGTCCGGCTCCACACCGTTCACCTGTACAGCGCTACGTACCGCTACGACGATCAGATGATCGTGACGCCCTATCTGTACCGGCGCCGTGGTTTCCAGCACCCGGCGCTACACCTGCGCCGGCTCGGCGGCGCAGGAGTGTTCGCGGCGTACGCCCAGCAATTCGAAGACATCTGGGGCGAGGCGCGGCCGCTCTACGCTGAGGAGCCGTCACATGGGACGCGTTGACTACTACGACGATCCGTCTGCTCCACCTGCCAATTCACTGGTGCCGGGGGTATCGGCAGTGGTCCCGCGTCACGGCGCCGTCCTGATGCACCGGCGACGGGACAGCGGCCTGTGGGCACTGCCGGGCGGTGTGATGGAGATCGGCGAGAGCGTCGCGGAGGCCGTAGTACGCGAGGTGCGCGAGGAGACCGGATTCGACGTCGAACCCGGCAGGCTGATCGGCATCTACTCCGACCCCCGACATGTCTTCGCGTACGACGACGGGGAGGTGCGGCAGGAGTTCTCGATCTGTGTCGAGGGCGCGATCCGAGCTGGTGGGCTGAGGGCCAGCGACGAGTCGTACGAGGTGGCCTTCGTGCCGCTCGATGAGCTCGATGACTTCCGGATGCATCCTTCGATCAGGCTTCGCATCGAGCACTTCCGGCAGCGGTCGACGCCGTACCTGGCCTGATCAAGCGGTGGCACGCACTTGTGCCTCGGTCCGCTCCACAGCGGCGGCCAGGTGGGGGGTCGCGTCGGTGAGGGCATCACTGATCAGACTCGGTCCGTAGCGTGCGTGCACCTCGGTGATCCGCTCGCTCAGCGACATCCTCTGACCCGATGGACCGGTGGTGAGGTCGGAGTAGACCAACGCGTCCATCACTGGTGATTCCTCCCGTGGGTACTCCGCCAGCTTGTTCCCCAGGCCGCGTCTGGTCAGTTCGAAACGGGACTCGGAGTGATGGGCCACCAGGCACGCCAGCCGCCAGTACGCTTCACCCTGCGCGGAGATCCAAGCCGCCCCGTCGAGTTGATGAGCCCCGAGTCGTCGCAGTACGGGCGCGTACCCGATGTCGTGGAGGTACGCGGCAGCGACGAGCACGGGCCGCTCGGAAGCCGGCAACGTGACCGCCACCCGATCCGCGGTACGGCCCACGCCGGCCACATGGTGCCACCGCGCGCCGAGCGGGGCGAGCAGGCGGTGCGCGGCATCCCGCGCCCACTCCACAACATCGGAGCCGTGTTCCACACCGCTGACGCTAGTGTCCTGCGCCAGAGATTCGCTTGCGAAGTCCGGTGCCAGCCGGCGCCTCGCGGCGTTGTCGTCGTCGCCGATCCAACACCGGGATCGACTCCTCCTCCGCCTTGCGAGGGACGGCGTTGCTACCGCGGCTCTCCGGGTGCCGGGAGACTCCGGTGACCGCGATCCGGCGGTTGCCGAGGAACTCGGACGTGGCGGCCTTGATGGTCTGCATGGCGGGCTCTCCGTGTCGATGGCCGGCCGGGTTGGGCAGACCGCGGCCCTCGCCTCCAGGCTCGTCGTGCCGGGCCCAGGTCGGCCAGGGAGGACCGGCCCGAGCCGCGGGGACCAATGGCTCCGCCGCGGCCAACCAGGGGGAGGGGTGGCCGCGGCGGAGGTGAGGGGAGCGGTCAGGCCCAGGTGATGACGGTGACGGTGTCGCCGGTACGGATCACGCTGCCGCCCTTGCCGGGGGAGCGTGCGCCACTGTCGTTGTGGCCGTAGATCGCGGCCAGCTGGTCGTAGTCGTGCTGGTTGGGGTGCTGGTTGGTGCTCCAGTCGTTGGTGTAGTCCATGCAGGTGCCGAGGTTCGGGTTGGTGAAGTTCTCGTCCTGGTGGCCGAGCCCGAAGTCGTGGCCCACCTCCTGGCACATCACGCCCAGCCGCTTGGCGGCCTCCGCGCTGCCCAGGTACGTGTCGTTCATCTTCGCCACCGCACGGGTGATGTGGCTGCGGCCTTGCCCCGGCCGACGCCGATCGAGGCGATGCCGGCCCAGCCGGTGTTGCCGTACGCGTAGTTGCAGACCCGGATCGCGCCGGTGACGGTCGGGCAGGACTGCCGCGTGGCGGTGTCCGAGGCGCTGTTGACCAGGGTGTTCTGCAGGTACGCGCTCTGGTTCCAGTCGTTGTTGGCGGTGACCAGGTCGCCGCTCCAGTCGGAGGTGACGCTGGAATAGATGGTCAGCTGCACGGCGCCGCTGCGGGCCCAGTGGTAGCTGCCCCAGCTGTGGCTGGCCTGCGCCGGCGTTGAGCCGAGGCTGACCATCGCCAGCACCATCCCGGCACCGATCATGAGATTGCGGATACGCACGGTGACTCCTCCCCAGGGGTCGAGTGAGGCGGCCCCCGGGTGTCGCACCGCG
The DNA here is from genome assembly GCA_050701695.1 of Micromonosporaceae bacterium. Classification (GTDB taxonomy): domain Bacteria; phylum Actinomycetota; class Actinomycetes; order Mycobacteriales; family Micromonosporaceae; genus WHSM01. Next base: position 2,620 of record JBOGDE010000034.1, on the reverse strand, counting down.
CCTCGTGAAATCGGTTAGCCGGGACGCTATGGAGCCGGTGGGGTAACGCGGTAGCCGGAAAACCCCTTCCGGGGACCCTTGCCACCGGGCGAAACGTAGGGGGCACTACCGGGGTTCGTGCGATGACACTGAGTCATTGCGTTAACCCGTCCGGGGGACAGCCTCGGGCGGCGAGCGGCGGTATGGCGTACCGATAGGCTGCGCGGGACAGGCTCGCGAGCGGGAGGTACGCAGGTGGCAGAGTTCGTACGCTTCGAAGCCGACGTGGAGGGCGCTGCGGGTGTGGGCCTGATACGGCTGGAACGGCCGCCGATGAACGCGCTCAACCAGCAGGTGCAGGAGGAGCTGCGGGCCGCCGCCGGCGAGGCCACCGAGGCCGGAGTAAGGGCCGTCATCGTGTACGGCGGGGAGAAGGTCTTCGCCGCCGGCGCCGACATCAAAGAGATGGCGGACATGTCGTACACCGACATGGTGGCGCGGGCCGGAGCGCTCTCCAGCGCGTTCGACGCGATCGCGAGGATCCCGGTGCCGGTGATCGCCGCGATCACCGGGTACGCCCTCGGCGGTGGCTGCGAGCTGGCGCTCGCCTGCGACCTGCGGATCGTCGCCGAGGACGCCAAGCTGGGGCAACCCGAGATCAAGCTGGGCATCATCCCCGGCGCCGGCGGCACCCAACGCCTGGCAAGGCTGGTCGGGCCGGCGAAGGCGAAGGACATCATCTTCACCGGCCGCTTCGTCAACGCCGAGGAGGCAGAGCGGATCGGCCTCGCCGACCAGGTGGTCCCGGCCGACAAGGTCTACGAGACCGCCGTCGAGTACGCCAAGCAGTTCGCCGAGGGGCCGGCGCAGGCGTTGCGGGCGGCGAAGACCGCCATCGACGGCGGGCTCGCGGTCGACCTGGCCAGCGGCCTGGCGCTGGAGAGCCACCTGTTCGCGGGGCTGTTCGCCACCGAGGACCGTACGGTCGGCATGGAGGCGTTCGTCGCCAAGCAGCCGCCGAAGTTCACCGGGAGGTAGGGCCGATGAGTTGGGCTGAGGTCGAGGCCGCGCGCAGCGACCCGAAACAGGCGAACATCGTCTACCACGACTGGGAAGCCGAGACCTACGACGAGAAGTGGTCGATCTCGTACGACGAGCGGTGCATCTCCTACGCCCGGGACCGGTTCGCGTACATCGCGGGGGAGGACGGCTGGCCGTACCCGACCGCGCTGGAGTTGGGCTGCGGCACCGGCTTCTTCATGATCAACCTGATGCAGGCCGGGGTGATCAAGGACGGCTCCGTCACCGACATCTCCCCGAAGATGGTCGATGTAGCGAAGCGGAACGCCGCGAACCTCGGCCTGCACCTGGACGGCAAACCCGCGGACGCCGAGCGGATCCCGTACGACGACGAATCTTTTGATCTTGTGGTGGGCCACGCGGTGCTGCACCACATCCCCGACGTGGAAGTCGCGATGCGCGAGGTGCTGCGGGTGCTCAAGCCCGGCGGCCGGTTCGTGTTCGCCGGCGATCCCACCCGGATCGGCGACTGGTACGCCCGCCGCCTCGGCCGCCTGACCTGGTGGGCCACCACGAACCTCACGAAGCTCCCGGGGCTCGGCGACTGGCGCAAGCCTCAGGAGCAGCTCGACGAGTCCAGCGCGGCGGCGGCGCTGGAAGCCGTGGTCGACCTGCACACTTTCGTGCCGTCGGAGCTCGCCGGCACGGCCGAAAGGGCCGGGGCAGCCGATGTCGAGGTGAAGACCGAGGAGCTGACCGCGGCGCTGTTCGGCTGGCCGGTACGCACCTTCGAGTCGGCGGTTCCGGAGCAACAGCTCGGCTTCGGGTGGCGGATGTTCGCCTGCCGCGCCTGGCAGGCGCTGTCCGCCGTCGACGGCACGGTGCTGCGGCACGTGGTGCCCCGAGACCTCTTCTACAACGTCCTGGTGACCGGCACCAAGCGGTGACATCGGGCTGAAACAACCATCGGGCAGTGTGGTACGCGGCACGGGGGGAGTCGGCGGGAAGGGGCTGACGATGCTGCTGCAGGTACGGGTACGGCTGGCGGACCGTCCGGGCTCGCTGGGTCGGGTGACCTGGCTGCTCGGCGCGCTCGGGGTGGACATCCGGCAGGTGGTGGTGCTGGGGCGGGAGAGCGGGCGCGCGGTCGACGACTTCACGGTGGAGCTGCCGGGCGCGGTGAGCCGGGAACGGCTGATCGCCACCCTCCAGGACGTCCCGGGCGTACTGGTGGACGGCGTGTGGCCGGCCTCGGCGCCACCGGGCTCCGCCTCCGACGTCGGGGTGCTGGGCCAGGTCGCGGCCGATCCCGAGCGCGGGCTGGCCACCCTGGTCGACGCGGTACCGCGGCTGGTCGGTGCCCAGTGGGCGGCGCTGGTCACCGGCACCGACCGGGTCGAGTACGCCAGCGTCGGCGCCCCGGACACCGTGGTCGCCCTGGAGCCGCTGCGCGCCCGGGTGTATGACACCGAGGACGGCTGCCGGTACGCGATGGCGCCGCTCGGGGCCGGTACGCCCCCGATGTCTCTGGTGGTGGCCCGCCGCGACGCCCCCTTGTTCCACGCCGCCGAGCTGGACCGCCTGATCGAGCTGGCCGGCGCCGCCCACGCCGTCCTCGGCC
>JBOGDE010000033.1:0-25019 GCA_050701695.1 Micromonosporaceae bacterium | reverse complement strand
TCGCCACGGTGGTCGGCCAACTCGACCAGGCCGCCAGCGGTGTGGAGACCGCGACCGGCAGCATTCACCAGGCGTACAACTACGCCCAACAGGCCGAGGTCAACAGCGTGACCGCAGTGGTCGGCGCCGTGTTCGACGGCATCGGAGGCGCCAAGCAGTCCATCGAAAACGCCACGGGCAAGACCGAGGCGTACCGGCAACAGATCGAGGCCGTCGCGGCGGGAAACTAAGCGGGGGCGCCGGTGGTGCAACCTCACCGCCGCCCCCGTCTCCGCAGTTCGATCCGAGCATTCACCTCGGCCCGCTTGGCGATGCTTTTCAGCCCGGGGTGCACGAGTTGGCGGAGCCGTTCAGGCAGAAGGAGCGAGCCATCGCCGAGCACCTGGTCACCGAACACGGCGCGATGGTGCACCGTCGCCCGGAGGACCACACCACGTACCGCAAGACGAATCCCGATGCACTGGTGAGGTACGACGGCGCCGACCCCGGCCGGCTCACCGAGTTCAAAACGCTCACCGAAGCCACCACGTCCGCTGTGAAGCGGGACATTATCGACGCCGCTAAGCAACTGTCTCAGCATGGAGGTGGTGACGCCGTGATCGATGGCCGACAGGTGCATCTCGGCGAGGACGTGGTGCGGCAGGGCTACGCCCGCGCTGCCGGGCAGGCCCAGGCGCACGGGCAGGCAATGCCGCGCCGGGCGCGGGTCATTCTCAGCGGCGGCCGTACTATCGATCTTGGAGAGGGATGAGATGAACCGAGAGACGATCCTGCTGTGCACCGGCCTGCTTCCGCTGAAGGTAGCGGAGATGCTGGCCGACGCGCTGGGCACCGAGGTGCACATGGACGGCGAGGTGCCGATCGTGCGACGCCCCGTCAGCGGCGAGTGGCATGACCGGGCCAACGTCGGCGGCGAGGTCTACGAGAATTATCAGCGCGACGAGACCGCAGAGCCAGGTGAGCAGGGCATCTACGACTTCGGGTACGACATCCTCTACAAGGTTTCGGTGATCGGCAACGTACCGGGCGACTTCTACGCCTTCCAAGCGGAGGAAGCCCGGCGGATCTTCACCGAGATCACCGAACAGCTGCCGTTCCCGGCCGTGCACGCCCAGGAAGGTGGACTGATCCTCTCCGCGTGGAACCCCGAACTCGGGCTTACGGACTTCCCGCCGCACACCGGGGCCGGACCCGAACATCGCGACTTGTGGGAGCCGTACGCCCATCCGGCTGCCCGACGCTGAACTCGCCGACATCCACGCCGGCCACTACGACCTGTAGCTGCCACTACGACCTGTAGCTTCCGCCCTCCTGCCCGTGAGCACGCGTCCCGGCGCGTGGTCGATCGCGCCGTTTGCGTTGCCGCTGGCCACAGCGATGTGCACACTCGACAAATGATCGAAGTTGCTTGATCCCCGGTGATATCACTCACCGGATGATCTAGCCGCGATTCGGTTGCGCTCCCGTAAACTCGGAAGCTCACATCCGGGCCACTGCCGTCCCGCTATCAGCGAGAGCACAGCGCCGCCACCCGTCATGTGGCCGGCGCCGTACGACGGAGGAGGCCCGATGACCGCTTCAGGCACCCCTTCGGCCGAGGGTCTCTACCGCCCCGGGTACGAGCACGACGCGTGTGGGGTCGCGTTCGTGGTCGACGTCAAGGGCCGGCGCAGCCACGCGACTGTACGGCAGGGCTTGGACGCGCTGTGCCGGATGGAGCACCGCGGTGCCGCCGGCGCCGACCCGAACTCCGGTGACGGCGCCGGGATCATGGTGCAGATCCCCGACGCGTACTTCCGCGCCGTGGTTCGCCGTGACGGTATCGCGCTTCCCGAGCCCGGTCACTACGCCACGGGCCTGGTGTTCCTGCCCGACGACTCCGAATCCGCCGCCCGCGCCGTCAAGATCATCGAGAAGTACGCCGCCGGGGAAGGCGCCGAGGTGCTGGGCTGGCGTGACGTACCCACCGATCCGCGTGAGGTGGGCGCGACCGCGCGGGCCGTGGCGCCGCGGGTACGGCAGCTCTTCCTGAGTGCCGAGGGACGCAGCGGCCTGGAGCTGGACCGGCTGGCGTTCTGCGTACGGAAGCTCGCCGAGCGGGAGACCGCCGAACGCGGCATCGCCAGCTACTTCCCGTCGCTGTCCTCGCGCACCATGGTCTACAAGGGGATGCTGACCCCCGACCAGCTCGGCACGTTCTACCCGGAGCTGCGCGACGAGCGGTTCACCAGCGCGATCGCGCTGGTGCACAGCCGGTTCTCCACCAACACGTTCCCGTCCTGGCCGCTGGCGCACCCGTACCGGATGGTGGCGCACAACGGCGAGATCAACACCATCCGCGGCAACCGCAACTGGATGGCGGCCCGGCAGGCGCTGCTGGAGACCGACCTGATCCCCGGCGGCCTGAAGCGGCTGTACCCGGTGTGTACGCCGTCCGCGTCGGACTCCGCCAGCTTCGACGAGGTGCTCGAGCTGCTGCACCTGTCCGGGCGCAGCCTGCCCCACTCCGTACTCATGATGATCCCGGAGGCGTGGGAGAACGACGAGGAGATGGAGCCCTCCCGGCGGGCGTTCTATCAGTTCCACGCCTGCCTGATGGAGCCGTGGGACGGGCCGGCCGCCGTGGCGTTCACCGACGGGGAGGTGATCGGCGCCGTACTCGACCGCAACGGGCTGCGGCCGGCGCGCTGGTGGCGTACCGCCGACGACGTGGTGATCCTGGCGTCCGAGGCGGGTGTGGTCGACGTCGACCCGGCCTCCGTGGTCGCCAAGGGGCGGCTGCAGCCGGGCCGGATGTTCCTGGTGGACACCGCCGCCGGCACGATCGTCGGAGACGATGAGATCAAGGCACAGCTTACCCACGACGCTCCGTACGCCGACTGGCTGCACGCCGGGCTGATGCGGCTGTCCGAGCTGCCGGAACGCGAGCACGTGGTCTACACCCACGACTCGGTGCTGCGCCGGCAGCAGACCTTCGGCTACACCGAGGAGGAGCTCAAGCTGCTCCTGGAGCCGATGTCGCGGGTCGGCGCCGAGCCGATCGGGTCGATGGGTACCGACACCCCGGTGGCGGTGCTGTCGAAGCGGCCGCGGCTGCTCTACGACTACTTCACCCAGCTCTTCGCCCAGGTCACCAACCCGCCGCTGGACGCGATCCGGGAAGAGCTGGTCACCAGCGTCGCCGGCACCATCGGCCCGGAGCAGAACCTGCTCGCCCCCGGCCCGGCGAGCTGCCGGCGGATCGTGCTGCCGTACCCGGTGATCGACAACGACGAGCTGGCCAAGCTGCTGCACATCGACGACGACGGCGACAAGCCCGGCTTCAAGGCGGTACGTGTCTCCGGCCTGTACCGGGTACGCGACGGCGCGGCCGGCATGAAGGCCCGGATCACCGAGATCTGCCGGCACGTGTCGGAGGCGATCGAGGACGGGGTACGGATCCTGGTGCTCTCCGACCGGGACTCCACCGCCGACCTGGCGCCGATCCCGTCGCTGCTGCTCACCGCCGCCGTCCACCAGCACCTGGTACGTGAGAACACCCGCGCCCAGGTCTCGCTGGTCGCCGAGGCGGGCGACTGCCGCGAGGTGCACCACGTGGCGCTGCTGCTGGGGTACGGCGCGTCGGCGATCAACCCGTACCTCGGGTTCGAGTCCATCGAGGACATGATCGCGACCGGCCGGCTGACCGGCATCGAGGCCGAGAACGCGATCGGCAACTACGTCAAGGCGCTCGGCAAGGGCGTCCTGAAGATCATGTCGAAGATGGGGATCTCCACGGTCGCCTCGTACACCGGGGCCCAGGTCTTCGAGGCGGTCGGTCTGGACGCGAAGCTGGTGGCGCGCTACTTCGCCGGCACCGACAGCCGGATCGGCGGGATCGGGCTGGAGCAGATCGCCCGCGAGGTCGCCGAACGGCACGCCAGGGCGTGGCCGGCGAACCCGGCCGAGCGCACCCACCGGCGGCTGGACATGGGCGGGGAGTACCAGTGGCGCCGCGAGGGCGAGGTGCACCTGTTCAACCCCGAGACGGTGTTCCTGCTGCAGCACGCCACCCGCTCCCGGCAGTACGAGCTGTTCAAGGAGTACACGAAGACCGTCGACGGACTTGCCGCGGACGCCGCGTCGCTGCGAGGCCTGTTCGCGCTGCGTACCGGCGTGCGGCCGGCGGTGCCGATCGACGAGGTGGAGCCGGTCGAGTCGATTGTGAAGCGGTTCAACACAGGGGCGATGTCGTACGGGTCGATCTCCGCCGAGGCGCACACCGACCTTGCGATCGCGATGAACCGGCTCGGCGGACGCTCCAACACCGGCGAGGGCGGCGAGGACATCGACCGGCTGTACGACCCGGTGCGGCGCAGTGCGATCAAGCAGGTCGCCAGCGGCCGGTTCGGGGTGACCAGCGAGTACCTGGTCAACGGCAGCGACATCCAGATCAAGATGGCGCAGGGCGCCAAGCCCGGTGAGGGCGGTCAGCTGCCCGGCAACAAGGTCTGGCCGTGGATCGCGCGTACCCGCCACTCCACGCCCGGCGTGGGGCTGATCTCGCCGCCGCCGCACCACGACATCTACTCCATCGAGGACCTGGCGCAGCTGATCTACGACCTGAAGAACGCCAACCCGGCGGCCCGGATCCACGTCAAGCTGGTCTCCGAGATCGGCGTCGGTACGGTCGCCGCGGGGGTCTCCAAGGCGCACGCCGACGTGGTGCTGATCTCCGGCCACGACGGCGGCACCGGCGCCTCCCCGATGAACTCGCTGAAACACGCCGGTACGCCCTGGGAGCTGGGGCTGGCCGAGACCCAGCAGACACTGCTGCTCAACGGCCTGCGGGACCGGGTGACGGTCCAGGTGGACGGGCAGCTGAAGACGGGCCGGGACGTGGTGGTCGCGGCACTGCTGGGTGGCGAGGAGTACGGCTTCGCCACCGCGCCGCTGATCGTGCAGGGCTGCGTCATGATGCGGGTCTGCCACCTCGACACCTGCCCGGTCGGGATCGCCACCCAGAACCCGGAGCTGCGCAAGCGCTACACGGGTACGCCTGAGTTCGTGGAGGCGTTCTTCACCTACATCGCCGAGGAGGTCCGGGAGTACCTCGCCGAGCTGGGGTTCCGCACCCTGGAGGAGGCGATCGGGCAGACCGAGCTGCTCGACGTACGGCCCGCGGTCGACCACTGGAAGGCGGCCGGGCTGGACCTGGAGCCGGTGCTGCACGTACCGGAGCTGCCCGCCGGCGCTGCCCGCCACAAGGTACGCGAGCAGGACCATGGCCTGGCCGCGGCGCTCGACAACGAGCTGCTCACCCTGGCCGCCCCCGCCCTGGAGGACGCCACCCCGGTACGCGCCGCGCTGCCGATCCGCAACGTGCACCGTACGGTCGGCGCGATGCTGGGCAGCGAGGTCACCCGGCGGTACGGCGGCAAGGGGCTGCCCGAGGACACCATCGACTTCACCTTCCACGGCACCGCCGGCCAGTCCTTCGGGGCGTTCGTGCCGCGCGGCATCACGCTGCGGCTCTACGGCGACGCCAACGACTACGTCGGCAAGGGCCTGTCCGGCGGGCGGATCGTGCTGCGCCCGGACGAGCGCGCCCCGTTCCCCGCCGAGCGCAACATCATCGCCGGCAACACCCTGCTCTACGGCGCCACCTCCGGTGAGCTGCTGTGCCGGGGCCAGGTGGGGGAGCGGTTCGCGGTCCGCAACTCCGGCGCGACAGCGGTCGTCGAGGGCGTCGGGGACCACGGCTGCGAGTACATGACCGGCGGCACGGTGGTGGTGCTAGGTGTCACCGGCCGTAATTTCGCCGCCGGCATGTCGGGCGGCGTGGCGTACGTCTACCGGCTGGACCAGCGGCGGGTCAACCGGGAGCTGGTGGACCTGGAGCCGATGTCCACCGCCGACCAGGTGACCCTCAAGGAGCTGGTGGAGCGGCACCGGGTCGAGACCGGCTCCGTGGTCGGCACCGCGCTGCTGTCGGACTGGACCCGCGAGCTGGCGCACTTCACCAAGGTCATGCCGCGCGACTACCGCCGGGTCCTCGCCGCGATCGAGGCGGCGGAGGCCGAGGGGCGGGACGTGGACGAAGTGGTGATGGAGGTGGCGAATGCCTGACCCGAGCGGCTTTCTCAAGGCGCCCCGGCAGGCCACCCCGAAACGCCCGGTCCCGATACGCCTGCTGGACTGGCACGAGGTGTACCAGCACCTCGGCGAGCCGGCGATCAACCAGCAGGCCGGGCGCTGCATGGACTGCGGCATCCCGTTCTGCCACGACGCCTGCCCGCTCGGCAACCGCATCCCGGAGTGGAACGACCTGGTCCGTACCGGGGGCTGGGAGCACGCGACCGAGCAGCTGCACGCCACCAACAACTTCCCGGAGTTCACCGGCCGGCTGTGCCCGGCGCCGTGCGAGGCGGCGTGCGTACTGGCGGTCCCGGCGGGTGGTCCCGGCGCGGTGACGATCAAGCAGGTCGAGGTCGAGATCATCGATCGTGCCTTCGACGAGGGCTGGGTGTCCTCACGTCCGGCGCCGGCGCGGACCGGTAAGCGGGTCGCGATCGTGGGCTCCGGCCCGGCCGGGCTCGCCGCCGCGCAGCAGCTAGCCCGCGCCGGCCACGCCGTCACGGTGTACGAGCGCGACGACGAGCTCGGCGGCCTGCTCCGGTACGGCATCCCGGACTTCAAGCTGGAGAAGCGACACATCGACCGCCGGCTTGCGCAGCTGGCCGACGAGCGGGTGGAGTTCGTCACCGGCTGCGAGGTCGGGGTCGACGTCACCGGGGCCGAGCTTCGGGAACGCTACGACGCGGTGCTGCTCGCCACCGGGGCACTGCTGGGGCGCGACGCCGACGTGAAGGGACGCCAGCTCGACGGCGTACACCTGGCGATGGAACACCTGGTGGAGTCCAACCGGCATGTCGCCGGCAAGACCGAGGCACCGTCGATCTCCGCCGAGGGCCGGCACGTGCTGATCATCGGCGGCGGCGACACCGCCGCCGACTGCCTCGGCGTGGCGCACCGGCAGGGCGCGGCCAGCGTCACCCAGCTCGACATCTACCCGCAGCCGCCCACCGACCGCGACGCCGCGCGCGACCCGTGGCCCACCTGGCCGTGGATCATGCGCAGCTACCCGGCGCACGACGAGGGCGGCGAGCGGGTGTTCGCGGTGGCGGTGCAGGAGTTCGTCGGTGACTCCGAGGGCCGTGTCAAGGGTGCGCGGATCGCCGAGGTGACCGTCGACAAGTCCACCGGCCGCCGGGTGGTCACCCCGGTGCCGGGCAGCGAGCGTGAGCTGCCGATCGACCTGGTGCTGCTCGCGATCGGCTTCGACGGTACGGAGCCCTCGCCGCTGCTGGACCAGCTCGGTGTGGCCCATAACCGGCGCGGCGCGCTGGACTGCGGCGAGGACTGGCAGACCGAGGGCGGCGGCGTGTTCGTCGCCGGTGACGCGCACCGGGGTGCCTCCCTGATCGTGTGGGCGATCGCGGAGGGCCGGGCGGCCGCGGCGGCGATCCACTCCTATCTCGGCGAGTCGGGTGAGCTGCCCGCACCGGTGACGCCGGGTGACCAGCCGCTCGCCGTACCGCGGTAAGCGTCTCGGCCAGGTGTCCACAGGTCGAACACTCGGTACCGGCGGCGACGGGTCGCGGCAGGGGCGTACTAGCCTCGGTGACGTGAATCGTCGCGCGAAGATCGTATGCACCCTGGGCCCTGCCACCGCGACCCCCGAGCGGGTACGCGGTCTGGTGGAGGCCGGCATGGACGTGGCACGGCTCAACTTCAGCCACGGCACCCACGAAGACCACCGCAAGGTGTACGAGATGGTCCGCGACGCGGCCGACGCCACCGGGCGGGCGGTCGGCATTCTCGCCGACCTGCAGGGGCCGAAGATCCGGCTCGGCCGGTTCGCGGACGGGCCGGTGCAGTGGCGAACCGGTGACCACGTGGTGCTCACCAGCGACCAGGTCGAGGGCACCGCGGAGCGGGTGTCGGTGACGTACCGGCCACTGCCGGACGAGGTGCGCCCCGGTAACCGGCTGCTGGTCGACGACGGCCGGATCTCGCTGGACGTCAGCGAGGTGGAGGGGCCCGACATCCGGTGCCTGGTGGTGGAGGGTGGCACGGTCTCCAACCACAAGGGACTCTCGCTGCCCAACGTCGACATCAGCGCGCCGGCGCTGTCGGACAAGGACGCCGAGGACCTGCGGTTCGCGCTCGGGCTGCGGGTGGACCTGGTGGCGCTGTCGTTCGTACGGTCCCCGGACGACATCAAGCCGGTGCACGCCATCATGGCCGAGGAAGGCACCCGGCTGCCGGTGCTGGCGAAGATCGAGAAGCCGGAGGCGGTGACCCGGCTGGAAGCGATCATGGACGCCTTCGACGGCATGATGATCGCCCGCGGCGACCTCGGCGTGGAGCTGCCGCTGGAACAGGTGCCGCTGGTGCAGAAGCGGGCCGTGCAGCTGTGCCGGGAGAACGCCAAGCCGGTGATCGTCGCCACCCAGATGCTGGACTCGATGATCGAGAATTCCCGCCCCACCCGGGCCGAGGCCTCCGACGTGGCGAACGCGGTGCTCGACGGCGCGGACGCGGTGATGCTCTCGGGGGAGACCTCGGTGGGCAAGTATCCGGTGCTCACGGTTCGGACCATGGCGCGGATCGTGGAGTCCACCGAGAAGGGCGACTTCACGGTGCCGCCGCTGCAGCACGACCCGCGTACCACCGGTGGGTCGATCACCTGGGCCGCGGCCCGGGTGGCGTCGGCGATTGGCGCGAAGGCTTTGGTCGCGTTCAGCCAGACCGGTGACACGGTACGCCGGCTGTCCCGGCTGCACTGCCGGCTGCCGCTGCTGGCATTCACTCCGGAGCAGGCCTCCCGCAGTCAGCTGGCGCTCTCCTGGGGCGTGGAGACCTTCCTGGTGCCGTTCGTGCACCACACCGACGAGATGTTCGCGCAGGTCGACCAGTCGCTGCTCGAGCACGGCCGCGGCGAGGTGGGTGACCTGGTGGTGATCGTGGCCGGCAGCCCGCCCGGTACCCCTGGCTCCAGCAACACGCTGCGGGTGCACCGGCTCGGCTCGCTGGCGGAGAAACCTCGATGACCGAAACCGGCCAGGCGGTCGACCAGCTGGTACAGCTCCTGGACCTGGAACAGATCGAGGTCAGCATCTTCCGCGGGGTCAGCCCTTCGGTAGGACCACAACGGGTGTACGGGGGCCAGGTCGCCGCGCAGGCGCTGGTCGCCGCCGGCCGTACCGTCGACGCGGAGCGGATGGTGCACTCGCTGCACGGCTACTTCGTACGGCCGGGCGACCCCACGGTGCCGATCGTCTACACCGTGGAGAACATCCGCGACGGCCACTCCTTCTCGGTGCGCCGCACCGTCGCGGTGCAGCACGCCCGGCCGATCTTCCTCATGGCCGCCTCGTTCCACCGTCCCGAGTCGGGGCTGGACCACGCCGCCGAGGGGCCGCTCGACGTACCGCCGCCGGAGCAGCTACCGACCATGGCCGACCGGCTGTCGCGCTACCCGGAGCGGCTGGGCATCTGGGCGGAGATCCCGCGCCCGATCGACGTCCGGTACGTCGGCGAGCCGGGCTGGGTACGCAGCGGCGACCGCCCGGCCGAGCCCCGGCAGCGGGTCTGGATGCGCTTCGACGGCACTCTGCCGGACGACCCGGTGCTGCACGCCTGCCTGCTGGCGTACGCCTCGGACCTGACCCTGCTCGACTCGGTGCTCTCGGTGCACGGCGAAGTGTGGGGGCCGGGCGGGTTCATCGGCGCCAGCCTGGACCACGCGCTGTGGTTCCACCGTCCGTTCCGGGTCGACGAATGGTTCCTGTACGACTGCTGGAGCCCGTCGGCCTCGGCCGGGCGTGGACTGGCCACCGGCCGGCTGCTGGACCGCGAGGGGCGCAACATCGCGACCGCGGTGCAGGAGGGGCTGCTCCGCCCGGTACGCGGCACGAGATCCCCGTCGTGAAGAATTGACCCATGCGCCTGTCAGCCAGGGTCGATTACGCATTGCGCGCGGCGGCGGAGCTCGCCGCCGCCGGTGGGCCGCTGGTGACCGCGACCCAGCTGGCGACCGCGCAGCAGATCCCACCGAAGTTCCTGGAGAGCATCCTGCTGCAGCTGCGCCGCGCGGGTGTGGTCAACAGTCAGCGCGGTCCCGAGGGGGGCTACTGGTTGGCCCGTCCGGCGGCCGAGATCAGCTTGGCGGACATCATCCGCGCCATCGATGGCCCGTTGGCGAACGTACGTGGGCAGCGCCCGGAGCAGCTCGGCTACCGGGGCGCGGCACAGGCGCTGCAGGATGTCTGGGTGGCGCTGCGTGCCAGTGAGCGCGCGATCCTGGAGCAGGTGAGCCTCGCCGACGTCGCCTCCGGTGACCTCCCGGAGCCGGTACGCGCCCTCGCCGCCGATCCCGCCGCCTGGATCTGACCTTCTCACCCGTGGTTTCCGTCCCACATCACGGGCGTGTTGTTGATAAAACCCACCGACTCAGTAGACAATTGCCGGCATGCCGCAACTGGTCCTGATCGCCCTCGTCGGGTTTCTCGCGAACCTGATCAACAACGCGCTCGGCATGGGCTACGGCGTGACCTCGGCGACGCTGCTGCTGACCGCGGGGCTGGCCCCCGCGGTGGTGGCCGCCTCGGTCAACTTCGCGGGCACCGGCGCCGCGCTCGCCTCCGGCCTCGCCCACTGGGGGTTCGGCAACGTGAACTGGCGGGTGGTGACGCGACTGGCGCTGCCGGGAGCCGCCGGTGCGTTCGCCGGCGCTACCGTGCTGAGCTTCGTCGCCACGAAGTCCGCGACACCGCTGATCGCCGCCGTGCTCGCCATCCTGGGTGGCTTCCTGCTGCTCCGGTTCACCGGAGCACGCCCGCCGCGTGAGGTGTCCACAGAGCCGCTGCGCCGGCGGTTCCTGGCTCCGGTGGGCCTCGTGGGGGGCTTCCTCAACGGCAGCACGGGCGGTGGTTGGGGTCCGGTGGCGACTCCCGCCCTGCTGGCCTCCGGGCGGCTGGAGCCGCGTCAGGTGATCGGCTCGGTGGACACCGCGGAGTTCCTGGTGACCCTCGCCGCGAGCATCGGCTTCCTCGCCGGCCTCGGGCTGACCGGGATCCCGCTGCCCGTGGTCGCCGCGCTGCTGGTCGGCAGCCTGCTGGCGGCACCGGTCGGAGCGTGGCTGTGCCGGCTGGTGCCCGGGCCGCTGCTGGGGGTGTCGGTGGGTGGTCTGCTGCTGACCCTCAACGCCCGCATCATCCTGTCGGCGTTCGGCGCCGGCGAGGTCGTCTTCTCGATCGCGTACGTCGCGATCGTGGCGGCCTGGGTCGGTGCGCTCGCCGCCGCGGTGCGGATCGTGGTGCAGGACCGCCGGGCCGCCCGGATCCAGGTCGCACTCGACACCGGCGACTGACGAGGTCCCGGGAGGTCAGCCGGTCAGCTCCTTGGCGGCCTCGCGGATCTGCCGCCAGGCGGCGGCGACGTGGCGCTCCTCGGTGGCGGGTGCGCCGATCGCCAGCCGGAGTGCGTACCGGTCGTTGACCTTGGTGTGGGTGAGGTAGATCTGGCCGGACGCGTTGAGCCGGCGCAGCAGCTCGGCGTTGCGCGCGTCCGCGGCGGTCGGGTCCTCACCGCCGGCGTCCCGCAGCCGGAAGCAGACCAGCGAGAACGGGTGCGGCGCCACGATCTCGAACCGGTCGTCGGCGCCGATCCACTCGGCGAGCCGCTGCGCGAGCCCGACGCCGTGCCGGATGTGCGCCCGCAGCCCGTCGGCGCCGTACCAGCGGATCACGAACCACAGTTTCAACGCCCGCATCCGGCGTCCCAGCGGGACCTGCCAGTCCCGGTAGTCGATCACCGCGCCGGACTCGGTGGCGGCGTTGCGCAGGTACTCCGGCAGCACCGACAACGCGGTGATCAGCTCCGCGGTGTCGGCCACCCAGAACGCGTCGCAGTCGAAGCCGGTGAGCAGCCACTTGTGCGGGTCGAAGCAGTAGCTGTCGGCGTACTCGACTCCGGCGTGGGTCCAGCGCAGCTCCGGGCAGACCGCGGCGGATCCGGCGTACGCGGCGTCCACGTGCAGCCACACGCCGAGGTCACGGCACACCGCGCCGATTTCGGCCACCGGGTCGATCGCGGTGGTGGAGGTGGTGCCGATGGTGGCGACCACCAGCGCCGGGGTGGCGCCGGCCGCCCGGTCTGCCTCGATCGCCTCCCGCAGCGCGTCGGTCCGCATCGCCTGGGTCGCCGGGTCGACCGCCACCAGCCGTACGTTCTCGTCGCCGATGCCGGCGATCCGGGCGGCCTTCTCGATCGAGGAGTGCCCCTGCGTGGAGGTGTAGGCGGTAAACCGCCGTTCCACCCCGGCCCGCCCCCAGGTGCCGCCGGTCGCGCGGTGCAGCGCCACCAGCGTGGCCACCAGCGCCGCGGAGGATGCCGAATCCTGGATCACGCCGCCGCCCGCGGAATCCGAGCGGAAGCGTGTCGGCAGCCCCAGCAGCTCGACCAGCCAGTCCAGCATCACCATCTCCAGCTCGGTGCACGCCGGGCTGGTCGCCCAGAGCATCCCCTGCACCCCGAGCCCCGCGCAGACCAGGTCGGCCAGCACCGACGGCCCCGAGGTGTTGGCGGGGAAGTACCCGAAGTACGACGGGTGCTGCCAGTGGGTGGTGCCGGGCAGCACCACCGGTGCCAGGTCACCGAGGATCTCCGGGAACGGTTCTCCGCCCTGCGGCGGCGATCCGGGCAGCCGCGCCGCGACCTCGCCGGGGGAGACCTGGCTCAGCACCGGATGCCGCTCGATCTGCTCCCAGTAGTCGGCCACCCAGTCGACGGCGGCCCGGCCGTACCGGCGGAACTCCTCGGCGGACATGTGGCTGGTCATGGGCACCAACCTAGAGGTGCCCGGCGCCCCGGTGGCGGTGTGGCCCGGCACTGGTGGTTTGGCCGACAGCAGCGTCCTGGACGCGTAGCATTGGCGGTAAGTCGTCCCGGCGGTACCCCCTGGTACGCCGGACGCCCCCTCCGCGCGGTCGCGTCGCCGCAGGTCGGCGAGGAGGGAGCAGTCGCGATGACCGGTAAGCGCCTCGTCGAGCCGATGGCCGGGTCCTGGTCGCTGGTCGACGACCCGCTCGCCTGGCGACGTTTCGCCGCCGAGGTCGTCGACCGGCATCACCGCGTGGTACGCCCGGGCCGGGTCGTCGACGAATGCTCCTGCGGGCGGCCGTTCATGCTCTGCCCGATCGCGGCGCTGGCCGAACCGTTGGTCCGGCCCTGAATCACGGTACGGAGGCGTCATGACCGGTGGGTACGACGTGGCCGAGATCCGGCGGCGGGCCGCCGACCTGGTCGCGACCGCGGAGAGCCTCGCGCGAGGCGGGTCGGGGCAGCGTGCGGACCGGTTGCGCGCGCTGCGGCAGGCCGAGCGGCTGCGTGCGGAGTTGGAACGGCTCGCGACGGCGGTACAGGCGGAGGTACGGGCCGTCGCTGCGCCCGCACCCCGGCAGCGGCGCAGCCGGCCGGGGACGGGTGGCTACCCAGCCGACTACTGGTTTGGTTAACTGAGAGTCGGCTCGTGGTTACGCGGTGCCGGGAGCGGGATTCGAACCCGCAAGCCCTCTCGGGCAGACGCTTTTGAGGCGTCCGTGTATGCCGTTCCACCATCCCGGCGAGTGCGTCCCAGCTCACCGACTACGCTTCGGTGGTCGGCCCGGTGTCGGCGTGCTGGATTCGAGTCGGGGACCAGGGTACAGGAGGTGTCGGTGGCCGCCGAGGAACAGCCCCGCCGGGTGCTCATCGCTGAGGATGAGGCCCTGATCCGTCTCGACCTTGCCGAGATGTTGGCGGAGGAGGGGTACGTCGTGGTCGGCGAGGCCGGCGACGGAGAAACCGCCGTACGGCTCGCGGAGGAGACCAAACCCGATCTGGTGATCCTCGACATCAAGATGCCGATCATGGACGGCATCGCCGCTGCCGAGCGGATCGCGGGAAGCCGGCTCGCGCCGGTGGTGATCCTGACCGCGTTCAGCCAGCGCGACCTGGTGGAGCGGGCCCGTGCCGCCGGAGCGATGATGTACCTGGTCAAGCCCTTCCAGAAGAGCGACCTGGTCCCGGCGATCGAGATCGCGGTATCCCGGTTCGCGGAGCTGGCGGCGCTGGAGTCGGAGGTGGCGACGCTCTCCGACCGGCTGGAGACTCGCAAGGCGGTCGAGCGCGCCAAGGGCGTCCTGATGAGCGACTACGGTATGTCCGAGCCGGAAGCGTTCCGCTGGATCCAGCGCAACGCGATGGACCACCGGATGACGATGCGGGACGTTGCCGAACGCATCGTGATCGAAGGGCCACGTTCGGATCAGGAAAAGCCGGATACTGACGAATCAGCTAAATAACAGTTCGATCTCACGCTGCGTATGGTCCTGGCGGTGGTTCCAGGACAAGTCCAGGGTCAGGTAGTGTCCCGCGCCACAGGCTGCGAAGTGTTGGGCCGGTCGTCTGGTGCTCGACCGTGTCCGTTCTGCCCGCAGCTGTAGGCGCGCCAAGGTTTCATCGGGATGAGGAGGCACAGAGCCTTGAAGCGAAACACGATACGAGCGCTTGGCGGCGCTGTTCTGGCGCTGTCGCTGGCGGCGGTCGCCGCTGGCTGCGGCGAGGCGACGACGCCTGGCAGTGAGGCCGGCGAGTGCTCCGGCAAGATCGGATTCATGGGCGCGTTGAGCGGTGGTAACGCCAGCATCGTGCTGCCGTCACGGGACGCCGCGAAGCTCGCGTTCAAGCAGTTCGCCGAGAAGAACAAGGACTGCAAGGTCGAGCTGGTGGAGTTCGACACCGAGGGTGAGCCGTCGAAGGCAGCTCCGGTGGCAAGCAAGATCGCTACTGACAAGTCGTTCCTGGGCGTCATCGGTGGTGCCTTCTCTGGCGAGACCCGCCAGACCAAGGGCACCTTCGACCAGGCCGGCGTGACGATGGTCAGCGCTTCGGCCACGGCGACCGACCTGACGGCCAAGGACCCGGCCAAGGTGTTCCACCGCGTGGTGGGTCACGACGAGATCCAGGGTGCGGCGACCGGTAAGTTCCTGGCCGAGGGCATGGAGGCGAAGTCCGCCTTCGTGGTCGACGACAGCACCGCGTACGGTGGCCCGCTCGCCGACCAGGTCGTCAAGTCCGCGACCGCCGGTGGCGTCAAGGTCACCCGGGACAAGGTTCAGGAGAAGCAGACCGACTTCGCCGCGACGATCTCGAAGATCAAGGCGGCCAAGCCGGACGTGGTCTACTACGCCGGCTACGCGAACGAGGCCGGTCCGTTCCTCAAGCAGCTGCGCTCGTCCGGCGTCGAGACGCCGTTCGTGGGCAGCGACGGTCTGTACGGTGCGGACTTCCCGAAGGCGGCCGGTGCGCAGGCCGAGGGCGCGATCATCACCTGCCCGTGTCTGCCGGCCACTGAGGCGGCGGGCAGCTTCGCCGACGACTTCGAGGCCGAGTACGGCAATGCGCCGGGTGCGTACGCCGCCGAGGGCTTCGACGCCGCGAACGTCTTCCTGGACGCGCTGAAGTCCGGTGCCGCGAACCGTGCGGACGTCGAGAAGTTCGTCGACGCGTACGACAAGGACGGCGCGACGAAGCACATCAAGTTCGACGAGAAGGGTGACGTGGCCAAGGACTCCGTCGTGATCTGGACCTACAAGATCGAGGGCGGCGCGCTGGTTCCCGACACCGAGCTCGGCCTGGGCTAAGTCCGGGCTCTCTTCGGTAAAACATCGCACGACAGACAACGGTGCGGCCGGGAACTCGTTCCCGGCCGCACCGACCACGATGGAGCGAGCGTGGACTTTTCCAATCTCTTCGAGCATCTCGGCGAGCATACGATCAACGGCCTCACCAAGGGCTCGATCTATGGCCTCGTAGCACTGGGCTACACCCTCGTGTACGGGGTTCTGCAACTGATCAACTTTGCCCACTCCGAAGTGTTCATGGTGGGCACCTGGACCGTGCTGGGCGTCTACACCGTCCTCGGCGCCGACGAGGAATCGGGGACCTTCCTGGTCCTGGGCGCGCTGGCGGTGGCGGTGGTGGCTGCCGCGACGGCATCGGCGAGCACGGCGCTCGTGATCGAACGGATCGCGTACCGACCACTCCGGCGACGAAAGGCGCCACGCCTGATCTTCCTCCTGACCGCCATCGGCTTCTCGTTGGCGCTGATGGAGATCTTCGGGTTCGTGCTGGCGAAGTTCTTCGGCGCGCCGTTCGGACGGGCGACGGTCACCATGCCCAGCCTGGTGCGGCACAAGGAGCTCTTCAGCATCGGCGGCATCGGCATCACCAACATACAGTTGTTGATCATCGTGGCGGCGCTGGTGATGATGGTCATCCTCGACACGTTCATCAACAAGACCCGGATGGGTCGTGGGGTGCGTGCGGTGGCGCAGGATCCGGACACCGCCGCGCTGATGGGTGTCAACAAGAACCGGGTGTTCATGCTGATCTTCGTGGTCGGCGGCGCGATGGCCGGTGTGGCCGCGGTGCTGTTCACCATGCGGTTCTCGATCACCAAGTTCGACATCGGCTTCCTGCTCGGCCTCAAGGCGTTCACCGCGGCGGTGCTCGGCGGGATCGGCAACCTGCGGGGCGCGCTGCTGGGTGGCCTGCTGCTGGGCGTGGTCGAGGTGTACTCCTCCTCGCTGCTCAGCTCCAACTGGGAAGACGTCACCGCGTTCGTGGTGCTGGTCGTGGTGCTGATGTTCCGGCCCACCGGGATCCTGGGCGAGTCGCTCGGAAAGGCGCGCGCGTGATGATGAACCGGATCCGGCAACTCGATCAGACCCGCGCCCGGTACGCCCGGGAGGTCCGCGGCCGGTGGTACGCCATGCCGCGGTGGATGCGGATCGTCGGCATCGTGGCGTTCGTGGCGTTGCTGTTCTACCTGCCCTACATGAAGCACTACCCGTTCGCGTATCTGCGGACCGACGTCATCTCGGGCGGTTCCGACTGGCCCAGTGTGCTGTTCCTGTGTGCGGTCTACGTGACGATCGCGATCGGGCTCAACATCGTGGTCGGCCTCGCCGGCCTGCTCGACCTGGGCTACGTCGGCTTCTTCGCCGTCGGCGCGTACTCGGTGGCGCTCTTCGGCTCTCCCGACTCCTACGTGACCACGTGGATCCAGCAGGAGTACGGGCTGTCCGAGGAGTGGGCGGTCGCCTGGGCGGTCTGCGTCCCGATCGCGATCATGTTCACGATGATCTCCGGGGTGATTCTCGGCTGGCCGACGCTGCGGCTGCGCGGCGACTACCTGGCGATCGTGACGCTCGGATTCGGTGAGATCATCCGGATCACCGCCCGTAACGCCACCTTCACCGGCGGCCCGCAGGGCGTCATCAACGTGCCTGCTCCGCCGGGCACCATGCCGGACAGCGCGCCGTTCACCTGGCTGTTCGACAATCCTCCGGGTACGCCGTTGTTCGGCGTGGTCGACATCAAGCCGTGGTACATGCTCGCCATCGTGGCGCTGCTGATCTTCGTGGTGGCGGTGCGCCGCCTGGAGAACAGCCGGGTCGGCCGCTCCTGGCTGGCGATCCGCGAGGACGAGGACGCCGCCGCGGTAATGGGCGTACCGGCCTTCAAGTTCAAACTGTGGGCGTTCGCGATGGGCGCCGCGCTCGGCGGCTTCTCCGGGATGCTGTTCGCCAGTCGCCAGACCGGCGTCGACCCGGTGCAGTTCCAGCTGAACCTGTCCATCCTGTTCGTCGCCATGGTGGTGATCGGCGGCTCCGGCAACATGCTCGGAGTGGTGATGGGCGCGGTGCTGCTGACCTACCTGCCGGAACGGTTCCGGGAGTTCGAGGGCTGGCGGCCGTTCGCGTTCGCGACGGCCTTGATCGTGGTGATGATCCTGCGGCCGCAGGGCATGATCCCGAGCCGGCGTCGTGCCACGGAGCTGGAAGATCGGAAGAAGGAAGCCGAGGAGGTGGCGGTCAGTGGCTGACCAGGCCGACAGCGGTACGTCAATGGTCAAGGCGGCGGCCACCACCGAGGACCGGGAGCCGTTGCTGGAGGTCGACAACGTGACCCTCCGCTTCGGCGGTGTCGTCGCGCTCGACCAGGTGAAGTTCAACCTGTACAAGGGCGAGATCCTCGGGTTGATCGGCCCCAACGGCGCCGGCAAGACCACCTGCTTCAACGCCATGACGGGGGTCTACCGACCCACCTCGGGTGCGATCAGGTTCGACACGCAGCAGGTGTCGGGGCGCAAGCCGCACCACATCACCCGGATGGGCATTGCCCGGACCTTCCAGAACATCCGGCTCTTCCCCGAGATGACCGCGCTGGAGAACGTGCTGGTCGGCACCGACTCCCGGCACAAGACCAGCGTGGTAGGCGCGTTGTTCCGGATCTACCGGGTGCGCGCCAAGGAGTCCGAGCTGCCCCAGGTGGTCTCGGAGCAGCCGGTGGTACGCGTCTGGCAGCAGGTGCGGCGCGGATTCGCGAAGGTGTTCGGGATCTCCCGGTACACCCTCGAGGAGCGGGCAGCGCACGACAAGGCGATGGATCTGCTGCGTTTCGTCGGAGTGGCCGACCGGGCCGGCGATCTGGCGCGCAACCTGCCGTACGGCTACCAGCGCCGGTTGGAGATCGCCCGGGCGCTGGCGACCGAGCCCAAGTTGCTGTGTCTGGACGAGCCGGCCGCGGGGTTCAACCCGATCGAGAAGGAGAGCCTGCTCGATCTGATCAGGCAGATCCGCGACCGCGGGCATACCGTGTTGCTGATCGAGCACGACATGCGGCTCGTGATGGGTGTGACCGACCGGATCGTGGTCCTGGAGTTCGGCAAGAAGATCGCCGACGGCGAGCCCGCCGAGGTCGCTCGCGACCCGAAGGTCATCGCCGCGTACCTGGGGGTGCCTGAAGATGCAGCTTGAGAAGACACCTGAGAATCCGGCTGAAGGGCTGCCCGAGAACGAGTCGGGAGCGCCGCTCCTCGAGCTGGAGAACGCCTACCTGTCCTACGGCAGGATCGAGGCGCTGCACGGCATCAACCTTCGCGTGAACCAGGGCGAGGTGGTGGCGCTGATCGGCGCCAACGGCGCCGGCAAGACTTCGACGATGCGGGCGATCTCGGGGTTGCACGGGTTGGCTCAGGGTCGGGTGAGGCTCGCTGGTGAGGACATCACCCGGTTGCGCGCCGACCAGCGGGTGCTCAAGGGCCTGTGTCTGGCTCCGGAGGGCCGCGGGATCTTCCCCGGTATGACCGTGCTGGAAAACCTCGACATGGGGGCGTACACCCGGCGTGACCGGGCCGCCACCAACGAGGACCTGGAACGGGTATTCGGGCTGTTCCCGAGGCTGCAGGAGCGGCGCCGGCAGGTCGCCGGCACCCTGTCCGGGGGTGAGCAGCAGATGCTGGCGATCGGGCGTGCCCTGATGGCCCGGCCGAAGCTGCTGCTGCTGGACGAGCCGTCGATGGGGCTGGCCCCGATGCTGATCCAGCAGATCTTCTCGATCATCACGGAGATCTCCGAGCAGGGCACTCCGATCCTGGTGGTGGAGCAGAACGCCCAGCAGGCGCTCTCCCACGCCAACCGGGCGTACGTGATGGAGACCGGCCGGATCGTGAAGGAGGGTCCGGGCCGGGAGCTGCTGCACGACCCGAGTGTGCGCGAGGCGTACCTCGGGGTTGCCTGAGGCGATTGCCAGTCCCGCCCTCTGACAGGCGCGTCCCGCGCGCGGACTGTCAGAGGGCGGGACTAGGCTCGCGGCCGTGACCGATTCCTCCTCGACGACCGGATCCGAAGCCTCTCCCGCACGGCTGCTGCTGCTGGACGGGCACTCGCTGGCCTACCGCGCGTTCTTCGCGTTGCCGGTGGAGAATTTCTCGACCACCACGGGCCAGCCCACCAACGCGGTGTACGGCTTCACCTCGATGCTGATCAACATGCTCCGCGACGAGCAGCCCACCCACATCGTGGTGGCTTTCGACGTATCCCGCCGCTCGTTCCGCACCGAGCAGTACGCGGAGTACAAGGCCGGTCGCTCGGAGACCCCGACCGACTTCAAGGGTCAGGTCAGCCTGATCCAGGAGGTGCTCGGAGCGCTGCGGATCCCGTCGGTGAGCCTGGAGGGCTACGAGGCCGACGACGTGATCGCCACCCTCACCAGGGGGGCCCGCGCCGGCGGCGCCGAGGTGCTGATCTCCACCGGCGACCGGGACGCGTTCCAGCTGGTCGACGAGCATGTCACGGTGCTCTACCCGAAGCGCGGCGTCTCGGAGATCAGCCGGATGACCCCTGAGCTGGTGCTGGAGCAGAAGGGCGTGCCGCCGGAGCGGTACCGCGACCTGGCGGCGCTGGTCGGCGACAAGTCCGACAATCTGGAGGGCGTTCCCGGTGTCGGGCCGAAGACCGCCGCGAAGTGGATCAACCTGTACGGCTCCCTCGACGGGCTCGTGGCGCACGTCGACGAGGTGAAGGGCAAGGCGGGGGACAACCTGCGGGCACACCTGGCGGACGTGCTGCGCAACGCCCAGCTCAACCTGCTGGTCAGCGACCTCGACCTGCCGGTGGGGCTCGATGACCTGCGCTGGCCCGGATGGGACCGCGAGCAGGTCCACCAGGTCTTCGACACCCTGGAGTTCCGGATCCTGCGGGACCGGCTCTACGAGTACCTGGAGCCGGTGACGCCGGAGGCGGAGTCGGGATTCGATCTGGAGCCGACGGTGATCGCCACCGGTGGGCTCGCCGGCTGGCTCACCGCGCACGTGACGGATGGGCAGCGGGTCGGGCTCGCGGTCAGCGGAAGCTTCGGCCGCGGCACCGGCACGCTGTCCGGCCTGGCGATCGCGACCGGGGCCGGGCCGGCGGTATGGCTCGACCCGGAGCGGCTGGACGAGGTGGACGAGGGCGCGCTCGCGGCTTTCCTGTCCGATCCGGAGCGGCCGAAGGTGCTGCACGATGCCAAGCGCGCGGTGCTCGCCGCGGCGGCCCACGGGTGGCGGCTGGCCGGCGTGGTGCACGACACGGCGCTGGCGGCGTACCTGGTCCGCCCGGACCAGCGTTCCTACGACCTGGCGGACCTGGCGCTGCGGCACCTGCACCGTGAGCTGCGGCTCGACGAGGCCGACAACGGCCAGCTCACTCTGGACGGACTGGGAAGCGAGCTCGCCGACGACGGCGTCGAGCACCAGCTGATGCTGCAGGCGCGCGCCACGCTCGACCTGGCCGAGGCGCTGGAGGTGGAGCTGGAGCAGCACGGTGCCACCCGGCTGCTGCGGGAGGTGGAGCTGCCGCTGGTTGATGTGCTGGGCCGGATGGAGCAGGTCGGCATCGCCGCCGACGTGGACTACCTCACCGACCTGGAGTCGCACTTCGCCGGCGAGGTGAAGGCGGCGGCGCAGGCGGCGTACGGCGTGGTGGGGCGCGAGTTCAACCTGGGCTCGCCGAAGCAGCTGCAGCAGGTGCTGTTCGAGGAGCTGGAGCTGCCCAAGACGCGCCGGATCAAGTCTGGCTACACCACCGACGCCGATGCGCTGCAGGGGCTCTACGCCTCGACCGGGCATCCGGTGCTGGAGCACCTGCTGCGGCACCGCGACGTGGCGAAGCTGAAGTCCACCGTGGACGGTCTGCTGAAGTCGGTGAGCCCGGACGGGCGGATCCACACCACCTTCTACCAGACGGTCGCGGCCACCGGGCGGCTGTCGTCGACAGATCCGAACCTGCAGAACGTACCGATCCGCACCGCTGAGGGGCGGCGGATCCGGCGGGCATTCGTGGTGGGGGAGGGGTATGACTGCCTGCTCACCGCCGACTACAGCCAGATCGAGATGCGGATCATGGCGCACCTCTCCGAGGACACCCACGTGATCGAGGCGTTCAACTCCGGCTTCGACTTCCACGCCACCACCGCGGCGAGCGTGTTCGGCGTACCGGTGGCGGAGGTCACCGGCGAGCAGCGCAGCAAGATCAAAGCGATGAACTACGGGCTGGCGTACGGGCTGTCGGCGTACGGGCTCTCGCAGCAGCTGGGGATCTCGCCGGACGAGGCGCGGGTGCTGATGGAGGAGTACTTCGAGCGCTTCGGCGGGGTACGCGACTACCTGCGAGCGATCGTGGCGCAGGCCCGCCAGGAGGGGTACACCGAGACCATGCTGGGTCGGCGGCGTTACCTTCCCGACCTGGTCAGCGACAACCGGCAGCGCCGGGAGATGTCCGAGCGGATGGCGCTCAACGCGCCGATCCAGGGCTCCGCGGCCGACATCATCAAGGTCGCGATGCTCCGCATCGACGAGGCGCTGCGCACCGACGGGCTGCGGTCCCGGATGCTGCTGCAGGTGCACGACGAGCTGGTGTTCGAGGTGGTCGAGAGCGAACGCGAGGCAGCGGAGACGCTGGTACGGCGCGAGATGGGCAACGCCTACCAGCTCTCGGTGCCGTTGGAGGTCTCGGTCGGGGTGGGTCGCGACTGGGACACAGCGGGGCACTGAGCCGGCGCCGCGGCGCCACATGCTGAGCTGGATCTTGCCCAATCCAGCGGACCGCCGGACATACTGATGCAGATCATCGTCCGACATCTCAGGGAGGCGCAGCGATGCTGTCCGATCTGCTCGGATTCGCGGCGCGCGCCGCCGACGTGGCGCGCCAGGTGCCGGGGGTACGAGAGGCGGAGCACGTCGTACGCGACGTCGAGCGCCGCGCGATCCACGAGGTGCGCGGCGTGCTCGACTGGCTGGAGGCCGACCTTCCCGCCACGATCGACGGCGAGCAGCCGCCCGCGATCGGCGCGAGGCCGTCGGAGTCCGGCGAGACCGGGCCGGTCCACGGTTTCGCCACCGCGTACCCCCGCCGGGGTGAAGGGCTGACGATGGCGGTACGGCTGCTCTCGCAGCTGCTGGACCGCTCGCTGGAGCAGACCCGGACCGAGGCGCGGTACCTCCTCTACGTACGCACCCTGGCCGAGCTGGTTCCCGACGAGGCCCGGATCCTGGCCGCGCTGGCCGACGGCACCGGTTACCCGGTGATCGACGTGGTGGCCCGCAATGCGGTGGGGCAGGTCAAGGGCCACCTGATCCGTGACGTGTCCAGCGTCGGGCGGGCCGCCGGTGTCGCGCTGCCGCTGGAGGCCCACGTGTACGTCGCGCACCTGCGGCGGCTGGGGCTGGTGGAGCGGCACCCGGAGGACCCGGTGTTCAACGACCGCTACGACCTGCTGATGACCGAGGAGTCGGTACGCCGGGCACAGGACGGCAAGCTGGGTCGGGGCCTGACCGCCAGGGCGATACGCGGCACGCTGCGGATCTCATCGCTGGGCGCCGACCTGTGGCAGGACTGCAATCCGCCGGAGCCGCCGGCCACCACCGAACAGTCGCTGCGGGGAGGTGGCAGTGATCGACACCGGGGCGATCCTCGCTGACCTGCGCGAACACTGGTGGATCTACCTGTCGATGCCGATCGTGGCGGCGTTGATCGGGTACGTCACCAAGCTGCTGGCGATCCGGATGATGTTCGAGCCGCTGGAGTTCGTGGGGATCCGGCCGTACCTGGGTTGGCAGGGGATCATCCCGCGTCGCGCGGCCCGGATGGCGGCGACCGCGACCGATCTGCTCACCGAGCGGCTGGTCTCGCCGCAGGAGATCATGAACCGGATCGATCCGCACCGGGTCGCCGGCGAGCTGGGTGAGCCGCTGCGGCGCGCCATCGACGAGGTGGCCCGCGAGGTCGCCTCGCGCTACCAGCCGGGGCTCTGGGAGTCGTTGCCGGAGGCGGCGCGCCGCTCCCTGATCGGCCGGGTGCAGCGGGACGCGCCCGAGGTGATCGAGTCGATCATGAAGGACGTCCGGGACAACGTCGAAGAGGTGCTGGATCTCAAGGCGATGATCGTCACCAGCCTGGTGCGGGACCGGGAGTTGTTGAATCGGATCTTCCGGGAGGCCGGTGAGGAGGAGTTCCGGTTCATCGCGCGCTCCGGGATCTACTTCGGCTTCGCGATCGGGCTGGTGCAGGTGATGGTCTGGGCGGCGACCCGCTCGCCGCTGGTGCTGCCGGCGTTCGGTCTGTTCGTGGGCTGGTTCACCGACTGGCTGGCGTTGAAGATGATCTTCAATCCGAAACAGCCGACCCGGTACCTGTTCGGGATGCTGGAGTGGCAGGGGCTGTTCCTGAAGCGCCGCAAGGAGGTCGCGGCCCGCTACGGCGAGCTGATCGCGAAGGAGATTTTGACCCCGCACAACCTGTTCGAGGCGGTGCTCACCGGCCCGCTGTCGGACCGGGTGTTCGCGATGGTGTTCCGGCACGTGCAGCGGATGGTCGACGCGCAGTCCGGGCTGGCCAAACCGCTGGTGGTGTTCGCGGTCGGTGGCGGCAGGTACCAGGAGATGAAGCGGGAGATCGCCCGCCTGGTGATGGAGCGGCTGCCCGACACCATGGGGTACGTGGAGTCCTACGCCGCGGACGCGATGGACATCCGCAACACCCTGACCGGCAAGATGCAGCAGCTGTCCGAGGAGGAGTTCGAGGGGCTGCTGCGCCCGGCGTTCCAGCAGGACGAGTGGATCCTGATCGCGGTTGGCGCGATTCTCGGGTTCCTGGTCGGCGAGCTGCAGGTGCTGGTGATCACGCACGCGTAGCGGGTTTGTCCGCCACGAAGATCGCGGTGCCCGGGAACAGCCGGCCCCGCAGTGGGCTCCACTGGCCCCACACCTGTTCGTGCCCCGCCGGCCACTCCGGCTCGACGATGTCGCGCAGCACGAACCCGGCGGCGACCAGCTCGCGTACCCGGTCGCCGAGGGTGCGATGGTGCTCCACGTACGAGGGCGCTCCGGCCGCGTCGACCTCCACGTACGGCCGGCGGTCGAAGTACGGGTGGGTGGCGACCAGCCCGGGCTCTCCCGGGTCGTCGAGGAAGATCCAGCGCATCGGGTGCGTTATCGCGAACACCCAGCGACCGCCCGGCCGTAACACCCGGGCCACCTCCCGCATCACCCGCGCGGAGTCGGCGACGAACGGGATCGCCCCGAAGGCACTGCAGGCGATGTCGAA
>JBOGDE010000032.1:0-25521 GCA_050701695.1 Micromonosporaceae bacterium | reverse complement strand
GGCGGTGCCGGCCGGCACCTGCAGCCCCGCGGCGACGCCCGGCTCGGTCTCGGCCGGCCGGCGCGGATCCGAGGCCGGACCCGCCGGCTCCCGCGTCATCGGCGAGGGCCGGGACCCCGCACCACCCGTGTCGACCCGGGGGGCCGGGCCGGGCTCGGCGGCGGGACGCCGGGTGAGCACCTCGTCGATGGGGGTCGCCGGTGCGGCGCCCTGGCCGTTCAGCGCCACCGGTTGACCGTCCGGCGTCATCTGCGTGCCTGGCCGGCGCCGCGGCAGCTGCTGACTGTCCTGCCGACCGTTCAGAGCACCCGCGACGGCTGCTCCGAGGTCGAAGCGGTCCGGGCCGGGAGCGGCGGGCCACGGCGGCGCGTCGGCCATCGGCCGGTCCCAGGCGCGGGGTGGCTCCTGGTCGGCACCGGCGACCGGCGACCACTGCCCGCTCTCCGGCGGCTGCCAGGGCCGGTTGAGCCCGTCTCCGGAGCCCTCCAGCACCAGCGGTGACCTGGCCTGGGGCAGCCCGAGGGTCTGCTGGCGCCCGGCCCGCTGCGGCAGGATCAACGCCCCGGCGGGGAGGATCACGTCGGCGATGGTGCCGCGGTCCCGGGCGGCGCGCAGCTCCACCCTGACCCCGTGCCGTGCCGCCAGCCGGCCGACCACGACCAGGCCCATCATCCGGGACACCGCGACGTCCACCAGCGGCGGACTGGCGAGCCGGCTGTTGAGCTCGGCCAGCTGCTCGGCCGAGATCCCGATGCCACGGTCCTCGATCTGCAGGATGGCGCGGTCACCGGCGCGCCGGGCCTCCACCACGACGACGGTGTCCGGCGGCGAGAACGAGGTGGCGTTGTCGAACAGCTCCGCCAGCAGGTGCACCACGTCGTTGACCGCGTGCGGCGCCACCTCGACGTCGCGGTCGACGATGCCGAACTCGATCCGTACGTACTGCTCCACCTCGGACTGGGCGGCCCGCAGCACGTCCGAGAGCGGAGCCGGCTCACGCTGCACCCGGGTCGAGTCAGCGCCGGCGAGCACCAACAGGTTCTCGTCGTTACGCCGCATCCGGGTGGCCAGGTGGTCGAGCTGGAACAGCTGTGCCAGCCGGTCCGGGTCTTCCTCGCCGCGCTCCAGCCGGTCCAGGTGACCGATCAGCCGGTCCACCAGTGCCTGGCTGCGGCGGGCGAGGTTGATGAACATGGTGGCGACGTTCGCCCGCAGGGCGGCCTGCTCGGCGGCGATCCGTACGGCTTCCCGGTGCACCACGTTGAACGCCTGGGAGACCTGACCGATCTCGTCCCGGCCACGCACCTGCACCGGGTCCTTGACGCTGGCCGCCACCTGGTCAGGCGTCAGCTCACCGAGCGTCTCGGGATTTCGCAGCCGGGCCACGGACTGCGGCAGGCTCTCGTACGCCACCGCGAGCGCGCCTTCCCGCAGCCGGCGCAGCGAGCGGGCCATCGAGCGGGCGATCAGCAGCGCGATCAGCACCGCGATGAACAGGAACAGCAGCACGATCACACCGACCGCGAACAGCTGCTGTACCAGGTCGTCCCGCTGTTTCTGGACCTTGGCCTGGAACTCCTCGTCGAGCCGCCGCTCCACCTCGTGCACCAGCGCGATCCGGGTGGTCATGGCGTCGGCCCACTGCGGGATCCCGGCGCCGCCGCTGAGCTTGACCGCCTCGCCCGGCAACGCCGCCTGCATCTCGGTCTCGTACCGCTGAGCGGCCTGCACCGCTGCCTGAAGCTTGGCGTTGTCGGCTTCGTCCAGCTTGCCCGCGATCAACAGGCCGGAGAGCGGGGAGTCCGGGTCTTTGCCGTACCCCTCACCGGCGATGGTGCGCTGGAAGTCGTTGAGGTGCCGTTCCTCGCTGGCGTTGGTGAATGCCCGGAACGACTCCTCCTGGCCGGCGATCGCCGCGGCGAACTCCCGCTGCTGCTGCCGGCTCACCTGCTCGCTCGACAGCAGCAGGATGCCCTTGGCCTGCTCCTGGGACGCGTACTCGGCGTACGTGGACAGCGCTGCGCCGGCGCGGGCGAGGTCCGCCGCCTCCGCCTCGCCGGCGATGTGCGCGAGGCTCTCCCGGTACGCGATCAGGTCGGCGATCACGATCCGGTACCGGTAGACCGCCGCGGAGAGCCGGATCTGGTTACGCGCGATCACCGCGTCCCGCAGCTCGTCGAGCTCCCGGAACCCGATCTGGGTGTCGATCCTGGCGAGCTGCTCCTGCAGCCGGGGCTCGACCGAGCTGAGCTGCTTGCGCTTGGCGCTGTAGTCGTTGATGACCTTGTCGGTGATCTTCAGCTGCTCGTTGTACACCGCCTTGAAGGCCGCCTGGTCCGACTCCTTGCCGGCGAGGTACGCGGTCGCGAAGGTGCGCTCGGCCTGGAGCTCACTGGCGAGCTTGCCGGCAAGCTGCGACACCTCCGCGTACCGCATCGCGTCGGTGGCCTTCAACACGCTCTGGCCGGCCTCGAGCAGCCGCACCGCCGCGAGCCCGACCAACGCCACGATCGGGATGATCAGGATCAGGCCCAGCTTCGAGCGGATGCGGACGTTGCGTAACCGCGGCAGGAGCCCACGACGTGGTGGGCCCGCCTTCGCGGTGTTAACCCGCTTGATCAACTAGCTACCCTCCAGTACGGGTATCTGCTGCGGCCGGACTTCAGATGCGGGTTGTCCTCCCAGGTCGAACCCCCGAGATTCCACCACGACGCCTCGGAAATCAAAAGACCAGACGGGGTTCGACCGGCCCTTGTCTGAACTTATGCGCGACACAACCGGCCTGTCATTGCCGGTTGTGCCTTTAGAACTACACAACGTTGCCGCAGAGTCACTGCGGCCCCCGAGATTGTCCCCTGAGTGACCCCCTCTCGCCAACGCGTGTCTGGAGTTACTTTCTGACAGGCTGTCATCACATCTTGTAAGAGATTGTCCTCGACAAGGTTCCTTAACCCGCGCGGTATGTCGTACACACAGCGTCGCGGCTATCATCACGCGACGTCGGCACTCGCACCACGGCCGACGTGTCCGCTCCGGAAAGGAACCCCATGCCCAGCTTCGACCGCCGCCGGTTCCTCCAGCTGTCGGGAACCGCCGCCGTGGGCGGCACGCTCGCCAGTGCCTGCACCGCGAGTACCGATGGTGGCGGCACCGGCAAGGCGACCGACAGCCGGCCCGTCAGGATCGGTCTGATCTGGCCCGAGACCGGTGTCTACAAGAAACTCGGCGACGACCAGCGCAACGGCTGGAATCTGTTCCTCAAACTCAACGGCGGCAAGCTCGGCGGCCGCGAGGTCGAGATCATCACCGCCGACGAGGGCGACGGCCTCAAGCCCGAGACCGCCAAGGCGAGCGCGGAGCGGCTGCTCAAGCAGGACAAGGTCGACGTGGCGTGCGGGATCATCAGCTCCGGCAACATCGTCGCGGTGCAGCCGCTGTTCACCGCGGCGAAGGTGCCGTTCGTCAGCACCAACGCCTCTCCCACCCCGGTGCAGGGCAAGGAGTACGGCTGGCGTACCTCCTTCGTCAACGACCACGCCGCGATCGCGATCGGCGAATACGTCGCGCGCAACGCGGGCGGCCCGGTATCGCTCATCGTGGCGGACTACGCGGCCGGGCACGACTACCTCACCGGCTTCCAGAAGACCTTCAAACCCGCCGGCGGCAAGTACGCCGGAGACCCGATCCTGGCGCCGTTCCCGCTCGGCAACAAGCCACTGGACCCGCTGCTGGAGCAGATCGACGAGCAGAAGCCCACCGCCGTGTACGCCTTCTTCGCCGGCGCCGACGCGGTCAAGTTCGTCAAGGCGTTCCACAACTCGAAGCTGCACATGAAGTACCCGCTCTACGCGCCCGGCTACCTCACCGAAGGCGGGGTGCTGGCCGAGCAGGGTGAGGCGGCGCGCGGCATCCTCAACTCGCTGCACTACGCACCGGACCTCGACAACGCGGCCAACCGCAAGTTCGTCGCCGAGTTCGAGAAGACCTACCCGTACACCCCGACGTGTTTCTCGATGGCGGCCTACGACACCGGGTGGGTGCTGGACCGGGCGATCCGGGAGGCCGGTGACCGGCTCGGTCCGCAGGTCCTCGAGGAGGAGATCGGCCGGGTCGGGCAGATCGACAGTCCGCGTGGGCCGTGGGAGTTCGGGAAGAACCGTTCGCCGGTGCAGAAGTGGTACCTGCGTACCGTCACCAACGACGGTGGTGTGCTGGCAAACGTGGTGATCGACGAGCTCGCCACCCTCGGCGACGCGACGTGACACTCGTCTCCCGATAAGCCGCACCGCGTACACCACAGATTGCGGCCGCATCGATATCATCTGCGCGACATCGGCTGACCAGCGCGAATGCGGCTCGCGCCGCCAGACACGAAACAAAACGCCAGACCCGGAATTTCACAAAACCACACACGACCGCTTCCGCACGGGGCGCGTCGAGGAGAAGGGAATGACGATGGCTGATATCGACCGTAGAGGTTTCCTGCGGTTGACGGGGGCGGCCGCCGCGACCAGCGTGTTCGCCAGCGCCTGTAGCGGCTCCAGCCTCGGCGACGACAAGGCGGACAAGGGCGGTCCGGTCAAGATCGGTCTGCTGCTGCCGCAGGCCGGCGTGTACAAGGGCCTGGGAGACGACCAGCGCTTCGGCTGGGAGCTCTACCTCAAGGAGCACGGCAACAAGCTCGGCGGCCGCGAGGTGAAGGTGGTCACCGCCGACGAGGCCGACGCGCCGGAGACCACCAAGTCGAACGCCGAGAAGCTGCTCAAGCAGGAGAAATGCCTGACGGTGGCCGGTGTGATCAGCTCCGCCAACCTGATCGCGATCCAGGAGATGTTCACCGAGGCGAAGGTGCCGTTCGTCAGCACCAACGCCTCGCCCACCCCGGTGCAGGGCAAGGACTACGGCTGGCGCACCTCGTTCGTCAACGACCACCCGGCCGTGGCCATCGGCGGGTACGCGGCCAAGAACGCCGGCGGCCCCGTGGCGCTGATCGCCGCGGACTACGCCGCGGGGCACGACAACATCAAGGGCTTCCAGAAGAGCTTCCTCTCCGGCGGCGGCAAGGTCGCGGGCGAGCCGGTACTGGCGCCGTTCCCGATCGGTGGAAAGTCCTTCCAGCCGTACCTGCAGCAGATCGAGAAGCTCAAGCCGAAGGCGGTCTTCGCGTTCTTTGCCGGAGCCGACGCGGTGAAGTTCGTCAAGGAGTACAAGAAGTTCGGGCTGGCCGCGAAATACCCGCTGTACGCTCCCGGATTCCTGGTCGAGGGCGGTGTACTCAAAGCACAGGGCCCCGACGCCGAGGGCATCCTCAACGCGCTGCACTACGCGCACACCCTCGACAACGAGACCAACCGGAAGTTCGTCGCCAGGTTCATCGAGGCCTACGACCGGCCGCCGACCTGCTTCTCGGTCGCCGCGTACGATGCCGCCGCGGTGCTGGACATGGCGATCAAGGAGGCCGGCGACGACCTGACCTCCGAGACCCTGGAGAAGGCGCTGGGCAAGCTGGGCGACATCGACAGCCCGCGCGGTACCTGGAAGTTCGGCAAGAACCGCTCCCCGGTGCAGCATTTCTACCTGCGCGAGGTCAGGAAGGACGGCGACAAGGTCGCCAACGTGGTGCTCGAGGACCTCGGCCCGCTGGGCGACGACACCTGACGAGCCTGACCGGGCCCGGCCGCCGGGTCCCGGACGTCGCATACGACTTGGTGCACGATAGACGTCGGAGCGAGCCGAGGCCCATTCGTCGTCCGGCAAGGCGGAGGTTTGCCCGGATACCGGTGTTGTATCCGGGTGAACCGACAACGCCGCCGGTCGGCGAATGGGTCCGGCGCAGCCCGGCGGCTATCGTGCACCAAGTCGTTAGATGGGTGGTGCCTCGTACGGGTGCCACCCATCGTTGTATGGTCCGCATCGCCGGAGGACGCAGATTGCGGTGGGAGCGCTGACGTGGGTGTGATCGGTTGGTTCGACGCCAACCTCGTGAGCATCGTCGACGGGGTCGCGTACGGCCTGCTGCTGTTCACGCTCGCCGCCGGGCTGTCGCTGGTGTTCGGCATGATGGACGTGCTGAATCTGGCCCACGGCACGCTCTATCTCGGCGGGGCGTACCTGACGTTCCTGCTCTCCGGGGGCGGCTGGTTCGGCTTCTTCGCCGCGATCGCCGCAGGCGTGGTGCTGGGCGCGGGCGGCGGCGTACTGCTGACCGCGATGACCCAGCCGCTGGCGCACCGCGGCCACCTGGACCAGGCGCTGCTCACCATCGGGGTGGCGCTGATCGGTGCCGAGGTCTTCCTGGTGCTCTCCGGCGGCGACCCGCTGCCGGCGAGCGAGCCGGCGGCACTGAACTTCTCGCTGAACCTGCTGGGCCACACGTACCCGGCGTACCGGCTGGTGTTCATCGGGGTGGCCGCGGCGCTCGCGCTGCTGGTCTACCTGGTGTTCGAACGCTCCACTCTGGGCGCGCTGGTACGCGCCACCGTCGCCGACCGCGAGATGGTGCAGTCGCTCGGTGTGGACACCCGTGTGGTGCTGCTCGGGGTGTTCGCGTTCGGGGCGGCGCTGGCGACCGTCGGCGGCGTGCTCGGCGCCCCGATCATCGGCCCGGCGCCCGGGGTGGACGAGAGCGTGCTGGTGCTCTCCCTGGTGGTGGTCGTGGTGGGTGGGCTGGGCTCGATCCGGGGTGCCCTGCTCGGGGCGCTCTACATCGGTCAGGTGCAGTCGCTGGGGGTGGCGCTGGTGCCCGAGTACGCGCCGTTCCTGCTGTTCGGATCGATGTTCCTGGTGCTGGCGCTGCGCCCGCAGGGCCTGGTGTCGATCGCGAGGCCGGCATGAGATCGCGAGGCTGGCATGAGTGAGACCCGCGTGAGTACGGCGAAGGCCGCCACCAGCGCCGCGCGCCGGCACCGCATCTGGCTGGTCGGCGGCGCGGTGCTGGCCGCCCTGCTGGTGGCGCCGTGGGTGCTCGACGAGTACAGCATCTCGACCGCGTCCCGGATGCTGGTGATGGGGCTGCTCGCGATGAGCGTCACCCTGCTCACCGGGCAGGCCGGGCTGCCCACCCTCGCCCAGGCCGCGTACTTCGGGATCGGGGCGTACACCGCGGCGCTGCTCTCACTCGCCGGGACCACGCTCGGCCCGCTCCAGGTGCTCGCCGGGATCGCGGTCGCCACCGTGGTCGCGCTGCTCACCGGCTCGGTGGTGGTACGCACCCGGGGCGTGACGTTCCTGATGCTGACCCTCGCCGTCGGCGAGCTCGGGCACAGCGCCGCGATCGTCTGGAAGGAGATCAGCGGCGGCTCCGACGGGCGTACCGGGATCCCACCGGTGGTGCCGCTTCCCGGGATGGCGCCGCTGACCAACGACGGGCTGGTCTTCTACTACGTGCTGGCGATCTTCCTGGTGCTGTTCGCGCTGGTCGCGATGCTGGTGCGCTCGCCGTACGGGTTGGCGCTGCGCGGCATCCGCGACAACGAGGACCGGATGCGCGCCGCCGGGTACCCGGTCTACCGCTACCTGCTCACCGGGTACGGCGTGGCCGGCGGGCTGGCGGGCGCGGCCGGCGCGCTGTGGATCTCCCTGCTGCGGTACGTCTCCCCCAGCGACCTCAGCTTCGGGCTGGCGGCGTTCGCGCTGCTGGCCGCGGTGATCGGCGGTGTCGGGTCACTGTGGGGCGCGTGTCTGGGCGCGGCGCTGCTGGTGCTGGTACGTGACTACCTCGGCGGGGTGCTGCCGATCCCGTTCACCGGCCAGACCGCCAACGGGCCGCTGCTGTTGGGGCTGCTGTTCGTGATCGCGGTCTACCTGCTGCCGAAGGGTGTGGCGGGGATCCGGGGCAGCCGCCTGGCCCGCCGCAAGTCCGTTGTGGAGCCCTCATGAGTACGCTGCTCGGGCTGACCGGCGTGGCGCGCCACTTCGGGTCGCTGCGCGCCGTGGACGGAGTCTCGTTCGCGGTGGCGCGCGGCGGCCGGCACGCGGTGATCGGCCCGAACGGCGCCGGCAAGTCCACCCTGTTCAACCTGATCGGGGGCTCGCTGCGGGTCACCTCCGGCTCCGTCGCCTTCGCCGGTACGGAGATCAGCCGGATGCCGGAGTACCGGCGGGCCCGGCTCGGGATCGCCCGTACCTTCCAGCATTCGTCGGTGTTCCTGGGCGAGAGCGCCGTGGAGAACGTGTTGCTCGGCGTCGCCCGCAAATCCGGCGTGGGCGGCCGGTTCGTACGCCCCGCGCTGCGCCACCGCGCACTGGTGGAGCGCTGTGTGGCGCTGCTCGACGAGGTTGGGCTGACCGGCCGGTACGACACCCCGGCCGGCAACCTCTCGCACGGCGAACGCCGACAGCTGGAGATCGCGATGGCGCTCGGCACCGAGCCGTCGCTGCTGCTGCTGGACGAACCGGCGGCCGGGATGTCCGGCGCCGAGACCGGCCGCTTCACCGAGCTGATCGCCGGGCTGCCGCGCGAGGTGACCGTGCTGCTGATCGAACACGACCTCGACGTGGTGTTCGAGCTCGCCGACACCGTCACGGTGCTGCACCTGGGCCAGCACCTCGCCACCGGCACCCCGGAGGAGATCCGCGGCAACGCCGAGGTGCAGCAGGCGTACCTGGGAGCCGCCGACTTCGAAGACCTCTTCGGCGGGACGCCGATCGACCGGCCCAGCATCGGAGGTACGCCATGACAGCCCTGTCCATCCAGGGCCTGGTGTCCGGGTACGCCGGCTCGTCGGTGCTGCACGGGGTGGACCTCGACGTACCGGAGCAGGGTGTGGTGGCGGTGCTGGGGCGCAACGGCGTCGGCAAGACCACCCTGGTCAACACCGTGATGGGGCTGGTACGCCACTACGCGGGCAGCGTACGGCTGGCGGATCGGGAGCTGGCCGGACGCCGGCCGGACGCGATCGCGAAGGCCGGCCTGGCGCTGGTGCCGCAGGGCCGGCGGGTGTTCGCCGCGTTGACGGTGGCCGAACACCTGGCGCTCACCGAGAGCATCTCACGGCGGCGTTCCCGCCGTACCCCGGCTCCCGGCGGCGAGCGGTGGACCCGGCAGGGCGTGCTGGAGCTGCTGCCGCGGCTCGGCGAGCGGCTGCAGCACCGGGGCGACCAGCTCTCCGGCGGCGAACAGCAGATGCTGGCGATCGCCCGCGCACTGTTGACCAACCCGCGGCTGCTGCTGCTCGACGAGCCGTCCGACGGGCTGGCACCCAGTGTCGTACAGCAGGTGGGCGAGGTGATCGGCGAGCTCACCGGTCAGGGGATCGCGATCCTGCTGGTGGAGCAGAACCTGCGGTTGGCGTTCTCGGTGGCCGACCGGGTGGCGGTGATGGAGAAGGGCCGGATCGTGCTCGACACCACCGTGGAAGACTTCCGGTCAGATGCGGCACGGGCACACGAACTGCTGGGCGTCAGCTGAGGGAGGGGCATGTCGACATACCTGTTCGACAACGAGGCCGACGAGGCCACTGACCGATTCACCAGCCTGGAGCACTGCTACGACGAGGTGACCACCGGCCTGTTGACCTCGCTCGGCGTCACCGAGGGCTGGCACTGCCTGGAGATCGGCGGAGGCGGCGGCTCGATCGCCCGCTGGCTGTCGGAACGGGTCGGCCCGACCGGCTCGGTGCTCGCCACCGACATCGACCCGGAGCGGATGTACGGCACCGCCGGCAACCTGGAGATCCGCCGGCACGACATCGTCACCGACGAGCTGCCCGACGCGCACTTCGACCTGGTGCACGCCCGGCTGGTGCTGATCCATATCCCGGAGCGGCTGGCCGCGCTCGGACGGATCCTCCGCGCGCTCAAGCCCGGGGGCCGGCTGCTGCTCGACGAGTTCGACGTGAGCTGGCCGAATCCCGTACTGACCGCACCGTCGGAGGCCGACGCGACGCTGATCGGGTCCGTGATCGACGGCATCCACTCGCTGCTGGTGCAGGCCGGGATGGACCCCGCCTGGGGCCGCCAGGCGTACGGGGCGCTCGCCGACACCGGCTTCACCGACCTGGGCTACTCCGGCTTCTGCGAGCGCTGGCCGGGCGGCTCGAAGGGCGCGCATCTGCACCGCGCCAACGCCGAGCAGGTCGGTACCAAGCTGATCGCCGAGGGCCTGGCGACCCAGGCCGGCATCGACCGGTTCCTGGCTCTGCTCGATGATCCGGCGGTGACGCTCAGCTCGTACCTGATGCTCTCCAGCTGGGGCTCCCGCCCGGCATGAGCGGCGGGCTCCCACCCGTGATCAACGGACCGTTGATCACGGAGCGGCGGACGGCAGGGTGAGGTCGGCGACCACGGCGCGGTGGTCGCTGCCACCGACCCGGTGCACCCGGACCGCGCGTACCCCGGTGCCGTCCTCGACCAGGATGTGGTCGATGGTGACCGCGGGCACCCAGCCGGCCTGCCAGGTGACGGCCAGCCCTTCCCCGATCGCGTCGGCGGCGTCGGTGTAGCCGGTGGCGAGCAGCCGTCGCAGCGGCGCGTGGTCCAGGGTGGCGTTGAGGTCACCGGCCAGCAGGCTCACCACCGCGTCGTCACGGTCCGGTCGCGGCAGGCGGGACAGCTCGGTACGCCAGTCCGTCACCGCGTCGCCGTACGGCACCGGCGGCGTGGGGTGGGCGGCCACCACGTCGAGCGTGACGCCCCGGTGCACGGTGCGGGCCCGCGCCATGTCGAAGCGGCTCTCCGGGTCGGAGGTACGCAGCCCGATGAACGCGGCGCGGCCGTACAGCGCGGTGCCGGCGACGCCGGGCCGCGGCCGTGCCGCCACGTACGGCAGCAGCTCCCGCAGCCCGGCCGCCTCCAGCGCGGCGAGTGATTCCTGGGTGCACTCCTGGATGCTCAGCAGGTCCGGCTGCTCCCGGCGTACCAGCGCCATCAGCTCGTCGGTCGCGTTGCCGTGCCACAGGTTGGCGGTCATCACCCGTAGCGGCACACCGCCGGCCGGCAGTGGCGCCTCGCCACCGATCGCCCGGGGCGCCACCAGCGCCACCAGCACGCCGGCCACCAGCCCGGCCGCGATCCCGGTACGCCACCGGCGCATCGCCGCCACCACCAGCACCAGTAGCACCGCCACCGGCACCAGGTACGGCGTGAACGACATCAGCTGCGCCAGCGGCGTGAACCCGTCCCAGCCCAGCAGCCGTACCACGACGAACAGCCCCAGCCCGGCCACGGCGAGCCCCAGCGCCGCGGTGACCAGGCGCGCCCAGATGCCTCGTGGCGCTCCAGGATCCGGCGGGTCGGCCTCGTCGATCACCCGGGTGGCTTCATCGACCGACAAGGACCCCCCGTCCTCAACCCGCGATCAGCTTCGCGTACGCCGGCTTGATCGTCTCGTTGATCAGCGCGAGCCGCTCGTCGAACGGGATGAAGGCACTCTTCATCGCATTCACGGTGAACCACTGCAGCTCGGCCCAACCGTAGTCGAACGCCTCCACCAGCAGCGCCATCTCCTTGCTCATGCAGGTCTCGCTCATCAGCCGGTTGTCGGTGTTGACGGTGACCCGGAACCGCAGGTCCCGCAGCAGCCCGATCGGGTGTTCGGCGATCGACGGCGCGGCGCCGGTCTGCAGGTTCGACGACGGGCACATCTCCAGCGGGATCCGCTTGTCGCGTACGTAGCTGGCCAGCCGCCCCAGCCGCGCGCCCGCAGCGCCGCCCCCCGGCCCCACGGAGATGTCGTCGACGATCCGTACGCCGTGCCCCAGCCGGTCCGCGCCGCACCACTGGATCGCCTGCCAGATGCTCGGCAGCCCGAAGCCCTCGCCGGCGTGGATCGTGAAGTGGGCGTTCTCCCGCTGCAGGTACTCGAACGCGTCCAGGTGCCGGGTGGGCGGGAACCCCGCCTCGGCGCCGGCGATGTCGAAGCCGACCACACCGTCGTCGCGGTAGCGTACGGCCAGCTCGGCGATCTCCATGGAGCGCGCGGCGTGCCGCATCGCCGTGAGCAGCGTGCCGACCCGGA
Source organism: Micromonosporaceae bacterium (assembly GCA_050701695.1). GTDB lineage: Bacteria > Actinomycetota > Actinomycetes > Mycobacteriales > Micromonosporaceae > WHSM01. The sequence continues at coordinate 13,565 of JBOGDE010000032.1, read as the reverse complement.
TCGGCCGGCCCTTCGCGGTGGCCTGCGCGGCGCCGTCCCGGAAGCCGCCGAGCACCGCCTCCACGACCTGCTCCAGGGAGAGCCCCCGCTCGGTGTGCTGTTCGGGGGCGTACCGGATCTCGGCGTACACCACGCCGTCGTCGGCCAGGTCGAGCGCGCACTCGGCGGCGACCCGGTGCAGCGCCTCGGCGGTCTGCATCACGCCGACGGTGTGCGCGAACGTCTCCAGGTACCGCTCCAGCGAGCCGGAGTCGGCGGCCCGCAGGAACCACTCGCCCAGCTCGGCGGGGTCGTTGGTGGGCAGCTGGTCGTACCCGGTGGCCTCGGCGATCTCCACGACCGTCGCGGGCCGCAGCCCGCCGTCCAGATGATCGTGCAGCAGCACCTTGGGCGCCTGCCGGATCTCTTCGTATGTCGGTGCAACCATGTTCAGACACTACGACGTGGCGGACGATAGCGCCGGTAGCGAGCCGAGGCACATTCGTCGGTCCGGCAAGGCGGAGGTTTGCCCGGATACCGGTGTTGTATCCGGGTGAACCGACAACGCCGCCGGTCGGTGAACGAAGGTGCCGAGTCCCGGGCGCACGCATCAAGGGAGTCGGCACCTTCGTTTGGGTCCGGCGCAGCCCGGCGTCTATCGTGCGCCACGTCGTTGGTCGGTGTACGTGAGCACGGTGTGGCGGCGCGGTGATGGTCAGGTGGAGAGGTCGACGTCCTCCCAACCGGCCGGCTCCTCGTGGTACGGCCCCTCGAAGACCACCGCCCACTCCAGTGCCCAGCGGCGCTGTGCGATCACGAACGGCGGCACCGGCCCGGGCGCGGGCTCGGCGCGCAGGGTGGCGTCCTGGTACGCCCAGTCCAGGCAGTAGTAGAGGTCCAGCAGCGCCGCCGCCTCCTGCGGATCCCGTGGCCGCGTCGCGTTCCGGGTACGCCAGGCGGCGTACGACTCGCCGCCGTGGATGTGGGGCAGCGCCTTGGCCAGCTCGTCGGGGCTGTGCAGCGACGGGTCCAGGTGCTCGGCCCAGCCCAGCAGCCAGGCGAAGCCGAACAGCGCGTCCAGGTGCATCATGAACGAATCCCGGTCGCCCTTCTCACCGGCCAGGAACTGCCACTCCGGCCGGCTCACCTGCTCCAGCAGCCGGGCCTCCAGCAGCCACTGCATCGCGGCCTCCGACGGCATCCCGAAGCACCGCTCCATCACCGCGGTGAGGATCGCGACCCGCGCCTCGATCTCGCTGGTGTCGCGTAGCCGTACCGCGTCGCCCGGCTCCCAGGTGAGGCCGAAGTGGTCCGGCGGCAGCGGGATCTCCAGCCGCTCCAGCTCCTCCAGCGACGATTCCCGGATCTCTCCCGGATCCGGCGCCTCGACCGCCTCACTGTTCACGGCCCCCACTATGCCGCACCCAGATCAGGTGATGCGGTCGATCAGGAGGGGGCGTGGGGGCGGGGCCACGGGGGCGATCCCGATGGCGGCGGTGAGGGCGTCGAGGGCGGCGGGGATCCGGGTGGGGTCGTCGGTGCGGAGCTCCAGGATCGGGTCGCCGGCCCGCACCGGCTCGCCCTCCCGGCGCCGCACCATCACGCCGGCGCTGGCCGATACCGGGTCCTCCTTCCGGGCCCGGCCGGCGCCCAGGCGCCACGCTGCCACGCCCACGGCGTACGCGTCGAGGCGGCCGAGGAACCCGTCGGCCTCGGCGCGTACCAGCTCGGTCTCGGCAGCGGCCGGCAACGGCGCCTCCGGATCACCGCCCTGCGCACGCACCATCCGGCGCCAGGCGTCCATCGCGGTGCCGTCGCGCAGCGCGCCGGCCGGGTCGGGGCCGTCCAGCCCGGCCAGCGCGAGCATCTCGCGGGCACAGGTCACGGTCAGCTCCACCACGTCCGGCGGCCCGCCACCAGCCAGCACCTCGACCGACTCGGTGACCTCCACCGCGTTGCCGACCGCACGCCCCAGCGGGGTGTTCATGTCGGTGAGCAGAGCGGTGGCGGTAACCCCGTGGGCCCGCCCGAGCTCGACCATGGTGCGGGCCAGCTCGCGGGCCGGCGCCAGCTCCTTCATGAACGCGCCGGAGCCGACCTTCACGTCCAGCAGCAGCGCCGGCGTACCCTCGGCGATCTTCTTGCTCATGATCGAGCTGGCGATCAGCGGGATCGACTCGACCGTTCCGGTGACGTCGCGCAGCGCGTACAGCTTGCGGTCGGCGGGGGCGAGCGACTCGCTGGCGGCGCAGACCGCGGCGCCGGCGTCGGCCAGCTGCGCGACGAACTCCGCGGAGGTCAGCCGGATACGGAAGCCCGGGATCGACTCCAGCTTGTCCAGCGTGCCGCCGGTGTGCCCCAGCCCGCGCCCGGACAGCTGCGGTACGCCGATCCCGCACGCCGCCGCCAGTGGCGCCAGCGGCAGGGTGATCTTGTCGCCGACACCGCCGGTGGAGTGCTTGTCCACCAGGGGTCTGCCGACCGCCGAGAGGTCCAGCCGCTCTCCCGAGGCGATCATCGCCGCGGTCCAGCGGGCGATCTCGTGGCCGGTCATGCCGCGCAGCAGGATCGCCATCGCCAGCGCCGACATCTGCTCGTCGGCCACCTCGCCGCGGGTGTAGGCGTCGACCACCCAGTCGATCTGCCCGTCGGTCAGCTCCCCGCCGTCGCGCTTGGCGCGGATCACGTCGACGGCGGAGAAGCCACTCACGCCAGGTGTCCGGGGCCGAAGGCGCCGGGGAGCAGCGCGGAGACCGGGAGCGGACCGTCGGGCGTGTCGACCAGGCAGTCGGGGCCACCGTGCTCGGCGATCAGCTGCCGGCACCGGCCGCAGCTCGACAGCGGCTGGCCGGCGGCGTCCACACAGGACACCGCCACCAGCTGGCCACCGCCGCTGGCGTGCAGCGCGGAGACCAGGCCACATTCCGCGCAGAGGGTCAGCCCGTACGAGGCGTTCTCGACGTTGCACCCGGCGACGATCCGGCCGTCGTCAACCAGCCCCGCGGCACCGACGGGGAATGTCGAGTACGGCACGTACGCCCGGCGCATCGCCTCGGTCGCCGCGCCCCGCAACGCATCCCAGTCGATGCTCACCCTCACCCCTTGACGTACGGCTTCCCGTTGGCGGCCGGCGGTCGCACTCTCCCGACCAGCCCGGCCACGGCGAGGATAGTCGCGATGTACGGCGCCATCGCCAGGAACTGGGAGTCGATCTCGCTGCCGATGCCCGCCAGGTAGATCTGCAGCCGGTCGGCGAAGCCGAACAGCAGCGCCGCGAGGAGCGCCCCGGTGGGGCTGTAGCGACCGAAGATCATCGCCGCCAGGGCGATGAACCCCTTGCCGTTGCTCATCCCCTTGATGAACTGGCCGGTGTCGCCGACGGTGAGGAACGCTCCACCGATGCCGGCGACCATGCCGCCGTACAGCACGCTGAGGTAGCGGACCCGCTTCACCTTGACGCCGACGGTGTCGGCGGCGGTGGGGTGCTCGCCGACCGCGCGTACCCGCAGCCCCCACCGGCTGTGGAACAGCGCCAGGTGCACGATCACCACCAGCCCGAGCGCCAGGTACACGAACGGGCTGACGCTGAACATCACCGGCCCCAGGAACGGGATGCTGGCCAGCCCGGGGATCTCGAAGGCGGGCATGATGCCGGGGTTGTTCAGGGTCGCCTGGTACGGCTGCATCAGCCGCTCGTAGAGGAATCCGGTGACGCCGATGGCGAACACGATCAGCACCACGCCGAGCACGATCTGGTCGACCAGGTAGCGGATCGCGAACACCGCCAGCAGCGCGGCGATCAGCAGCCCGCCGACCGCGGAGGCGGCGACCCCGAGCCAGAGGCTGGCGGTGAGCGTACCGACCATGGCGGCGGCGAACGCCCCCATCAGCAGCTGCCCCTCGATGGCGATGTTGATCACGCCCGCGCGTTCGCACAGCACGCCGGAGAGCGCGCCGAAGATCAGCGGCAGTGCCAGCACCAGGCTGCCCCGGGCGATCGAGACCAGCGGCATGAATTCGCCCGCCACCTGCCAGCACAGGAACGACAGCACGAACGAGACCAGCGCGATCCCGGTGGCCCACCCGAAGTGGCGCGCTGCCACGCCGGCCAGCAGGGCCACCCCGGCGGCCACACAGAGCAGCCCGAACGCGATCGCGCCGGGCTGGGACGGCACGTCGATGGCGAGCGCGAGCTGGTCGTCGGAGAGAGTGAACCGCGACGTCTCGCCGGACGGGGTCAGCCACCACCCGAAGCCCAGCGCGGCGAGCAGGCCGAGCGCGACGTACAGTACGCCGGCCTTCCGGGAGCGGGTCCAGAAACCGCGCGCCGTGGTCGATTCGGCGATCTCTTCCAGGTGCAGCGTGGTCATCGGCTCACCAGCCCTTCGCCAGAGCCTGGCCGAGCCCGGCCGAGGCGCGCTGTTCGCGCAGCTGGAACACGGCCTTGACCAGCGCCGGCGCCGCGATGAACATCACGATCAGCGCCTGCAGGATGCCCACCATGTCGACCGGGATGTCGGCCTCGCCCTGCATCCGGACCGCCCCGGCCCGCAGCGCCCCGAACAGCAGCCCCGCCAGCACGGTGCCGAGCGGCTTACCGCGCCCCAGCAGCGCCACCGTGATGCCGTCGAAGCCGATCTCACCGACCACCGCCGGGGTCAACGCGTGCGCCGGACCGAGCAGCATCGCCGAGCCACCAAGCCCGCCCAGCGCACCGGAGATCATCATCGTCATCGCATACGTTTTGCCGACGCTCATCCCCGCGGTGCGGGCGGCGTTCGGGTTGGCGCCGACGGCGCGCAGCTCGAAACCGAGCGTGGAGCGCTGCAGCAGCCAGGCCGCCACGAAGGCGGCGAGCACCGCGACCACGATGCCGAAGTTGACCCGCAGCGCGTCGCCGGCCAGCTGCGGCAGCAGCGCGGTGGAGTCGACCTCCTTGCTGATCGCGTCCTGCCGCCCGGGCTGCCGGATCGCGTCCTTGGTCAGCAGCCACCCCAGCAGCTTGAGCGCGATGTAGTTGAGCATGATCGTGGTGATCACCTCGTGCGCCCCGGTACGCGCTTTGAGCCACCCGGGGACGAAGCCGTACATCGCCCCGGCCAGCCCACCGGCCAGCAGCGCCACCACCAGGTGCAGCACCGGCGGCAGGTGCAGCCCGAAGCCGACCACACCGGCGCCGATCGCCCCCAGGATCGCCTGGCCCTGGGCACCGATGTTGAACATGCCGGCGCGGAACGCGAGGGTGACCGCGAGCCCGGTGAGGATCAGCGGCGCCGCGTTGGTCAGCGTCTCCGACATCGGGTCCAGCGCGCGGTGCCAGGGCGCTTCACCGGCGATCGCCTGGCCAAGCGTCTCGAAATCCACGATCGCGCCCTTGAACAGCGCGCTGTACGCCCCGCCGACCGCGTCCCAGACCGCGGCGAGTGCGTCGCCGGGCCGGGCGAAGAGGTACGCGAAGGTCCCGAGCACGTCCTCGTCGGAGACCACGATGATCAGCCCGCCGACCAGCAGCGCCAGCACGATCGCGAGCGCGGTGACGGTGCCGGAGTTGGCGGTGGTCAGCGCGTCGAGCACCAGCTTGCCGTAAGAGGGCCGCTGCGCCCCGGCCGGCTTCTCCGGCTCGGGTCGGGGCTTCTCCGGCTCGGGTCGGGGCTTCTCCTGGTCGATCATGACGCCTCCCCGGCGCCGTTGTCCGTGGCGCCGGCCGCGCCGCCCCCGGAATCCTCCGCGCCCTCACTGTCGGCCGCCGCGTCGCCGTCGGTGACACCGGCCATCAGCAGGCCGACCCGCTCCCGCGGGGTGTCCGGCGGGACGATGTCGAGGATCCTGCCGCGGTACATCACGGCGATCCGGTCGGCGAGCGCGAACACCTCGTCCAGCTCGGTCGCCACCAGCAGCACCGCGGCACCGTTGTCGCGCCCGGCGACCACCCGGGCGTGGATGAACTCCTGCGAACCCACGTCGACACCGCGCGTGGGCTGGCTGGCCACCAGCAGCTTCAGCCGGCGGGACAGCTCCCGCGCCACGATCACCTTCTGCTGGTTGCCGCCCGACAGGGTCGCCGCGGGGTTCTCCGCCGAGGAGGTACGTACGTCGAACTCGGCGATCCGTTGCTCGGCGCCGCGCTTGATCTCCACCGGCTTGAGCGCCACCCCGGAGGCGTACGGCGGCTGGTCGAACGTGTCGAGCACCAGGTTCTCGGCGATGCTGAAGGTACGTACGATGCCATCCCGGCTGCGGTCCTCGGGGATGTACCCGACCCCGGAGCGCAGCACCTGCCTGGTGGTACGCCCGATGATCTCCTGGCCGGCGAGCCGGATCGAGCCGGCCACCGGCGGCCGCAGCCCCATGATCGCCTCGACCAGCTCGGACTGGCCGTTGCCCTGCACCCCGGCGATGCCGAGCACCTCACCGGCGCGTACCTCGAAGTCGACGCCGTCGACCACCTTGTGGCCGCGGTCGTCGTACATCCGCAGCCCCCGCACCTCGAGCACCGGCTCGCCGGGCGTCGCCGGCTCCTTGTCGACGGTCAGCTTGACGGTACGGCCGACCATCATCGAGGCCAGCTCGTCCTCGCTGGTCTCGGGGCTGGTGGTGCCGACCACCTTGCCGCGGCGTACCACCGTGACCCGGTCGGCGATCGCCCGCACTTCCTTCAGCTTGTGGGTGATGAACACGATCGACTTGCCGGCGTCGCGCAGCGAGCGCATCACGTCCAGCAGTTCCCGGGTCTCGCCGGGGGTCAGCACCGCGGTCGGCTCGTCCAGGATCAGCAGGTCGGCGTCGCGCCGCAGCGCCTTGATGATCTCGACCCGCTGCTGTACGCCGACCGGCAGCTCCTCGATCATCGCGTCCGGGTTGACGTGCAGGCCGTACTGCTCGGAGACCCGCTTCACGTCGGCGTACGCCCGCCGCCGGTCCAGCCACCCGAGCGCCCCGGGGCGGACCCGTTCGTCGCCGAGCATTACGTTCTCGGCGACGCTGAACACGTCGACCAGCATGAAGTGCTGGTGCACCATGCCGATCCCGGCGGCGATCGCGTCCCCGGGGCCGGTGATCCGGCGCACCACCTCGTCCACGACGATCTCGCCCTCGTCGGGCTGCAGCAGCCCGTACAGGACGTTCATCAACGTGCTCTTGCCGGCGCCGTTCTCACCGAGCAGCGCGTGGATTTCGCCGGGCTCCACCGTCAGGTCGATGTGGTCGTTGGCGACCAGGTCACCGAACCGTTTGGTGATTCCGCGTAGTTCGAGCTTCAGCGGAGGTCTCCTCGCCGATAGGAGCGCGCCGGGGCCGGCCGGACGGCCGACCCCGACGCGGCTGCCAACTCACGCAGGCTGTGCCTTGGACGCAATCTCGATCTTGCCGGAGGTGATGTCGGCGCCGAGCGCCTCCACCTCGGACTTCAGCGCGGCGTCCACCTTGCCGTCGTACTCGTGGTACGGAGCGAGGAAGGTGCCCTTGTTCTCCAGGGTGCCCAGGAACGCGCCGCCCTTCTCACCATTGGCGGCCCGCAGCACGGCTTCCTTCACCGCGTCCGGGATGTTCTTCACCACGCTGGTGAGGAACACGTCGCAGAAGTCCTTCGCGCTCTCGCAGCCGTCGAAGTCGACCCAGATCGTGGTCAGTTTGCCCTTCGAGGCCTGCGCGGTGGACGCGGTGCCGAGCCCGGTGCCGCCGGCGACGGGGAACACGATGTCGGCGCCCTGCGAGACGAAGTTCTCCGTCAGCGCCTTGCCCTTGTTCTGATCGGTGAAGCTCTCGGCGAACGACCCGTTCTGGGTCGCCGGGTTCCAGCCGAGCACCGCGACCTTCTTGCCCTTGATCTTGTTGTAGTGCGCCACACCCTCGGCGAAGCCGTCCATGAAGATGGTCACCGGCGGGATCTTCAGCCCGCCGTACGTGGCGACCTTGCCGGTCTTGGACATGCCCGCGGCGAGGTAGCCGGCCTGGAACGCCGACTGCGCGGTGTTGAACTGCATGGAGTAGACGTTGCCGGAGTCGATCTTCGCGTCGACGATCGCGAACTGCTTGTCCTTCTCCTGCTCGGCGACCTTCGCGGTGGCGTCGGCCATCAGACCGCCGACCGCGACGGTCAGGTCGCACTTGCCCTGCACCTGCTGCTTCAGGTTGGGCTCGTAGTCGGCTTCGGCCTTCGAGGTGACGTAGTCGACCTCGACGCCGTCGCCCTCCTTCTCAGCCGCCTGCATGCCCGCCCACGCCGAGGCGTTGAACGAGCGGTCGTCGACGCCCCCGGTGTCGGTCACCATGCAGGCCTTGAACTTCTTCTCGGCGTCTCCGCCGCCCTCCTCCGGCGGCTCACCGCAGCCGGCAAGGACCATCCCGCTCACCGCGAGGGCAGCGGCGACGCCCAGCCCAGGTACTCGGCGCAAGGCGCTCTCCTTCCCCATTCGCACCGCACCTTTCCGGTTGCTCGGCCTGTGGTGGGCCTCACTGTGCGGTGACCTAGAGCACGGAGCCTAGTCCCAACTACCGGTTGGTACAGGCCCTGTTCGCCGGTGCGTCATCCACCCGTGATCTGACGGTCCGGCAATACCACCGCAACGTCAGAACATGGGCCGCTCAGCGCCAGAACACGGCGATCGCGGCATTGATCAGGGTGAGTCCGCCGATAGCCAGGAAGTGGCCCTTGTTCACCTCTTCCCGGTTGCGCGGTACGTAAACCATGATCACGATCAGCACCGCGAACACCAGCTTGACGCCGATCTTCGGGTAGTTGAGCTCGACGCCCGGCCACGGCGAGGACAGGAAGATCCCGGTCACCAGCTGCAGCAGCGCGCCCCACCACATCGGATTGTTGATCCGCAGCTTGCCGGAGAAGTACTGCACCGCGAATCCGCCCAGCAGCAACGCGAACCCGACCAGGTGCAGGTAGCGCAGCGCCAGTCGCAGCAACTCCAGGGCGTCCATCGACTCACTCTCCTTCTGTGTGTACGTTTCGGCTCGCGCGCCAACCTTTCACGCCGAGCCAGCCGACCGCCGTACCGACCGCCAGCGAGGTGACGATCAGCAGCGCGTGCACCCACAGGAACGAGGTGGGTACGCCGTCGGCGAAGGCCCGCGGGTCGCGCCAGATCGCCAGCCCGAACCGGGGCCAGATCAGCCAGCTCCAGACACCGACCGCGATCAGGAACCCTGACCAGCCACGCGAGAGGATCACGGCGCACAGTATGCCCGCGTGTCCGACGGGTCGCGCACCGAGGTACGGCTACCGTCGGTATCGGTGAACCTGACCGTGCAGTTGCTGGCGTCGCTGGCCCTGATCCTGCTGGCCGGCGCGGTGTTGCTGCCCGGCCGCCGGCCACCGCGGCGTCGTACCCGCCCGCCGCGCCGCCGCGGCCGATCACTCGCTGGGCGCCCTGCCGCGCGGTAGCACGTCCGGCGGCGGCTGGACGCCCAGCGCCCGATCACCATCCGGTCAGTTGCCGACGCCGAGGGCGGCACCGACCGTCCGCTCGTCGGTGAGGGCGCGCAGCAGCGCGTCGGCCACGTCCGCCCGGCTGATCCGGTTCCCGACCGGGCGCCCGTACGCGGTGCGGTAGCGGCGGGTGGCGGGCCCGTCGGTGAGCTTCGGCGGGCGCACCACGGTCCACCGCAGGCCGCTCTGCCGGATCTGGCGCTCCATGGTGGTGAGGTCGCGGTAGTGCTCGGGCATGACCCGCCACAGCAACCCGCGGAAGACCTTGAACGCCAGCGTGTCGCCCTGAGCCGGCTCGGCGACCGGGGCGGCGCTCACCACCACCAGCCGCGACACATCGGTCTCCTCCATTGCGGCGATCGCCGCGCGTACGCCCGAGGAATTGATCGTGGTGGTACGCGAGTCCCTCAACGAGCGGGGGCCGAGCGCGACCAGGACGGCGTCGGCACCTTTCACCGCCGGTCGCAGCGACTCGGGGTCGGTCACGTCGGCGACCTGTAGGTCGAGCCGCTCGTGGACGTGGTCCAGGCGAGCCGGGTCGCGTACCACCGCGGTCACGGTGTGGCCCTCGCGGAGCGCCTGGTCGATCAGTGCCCGGCCGATGCCGCCGGTGGCCCCCAGAATGGTCAGCCGCATGACGTACCCCCAGATGGTTTGTGAGTGTTTACTAACTACCATGGTTAGTAAACACTCACTACTCTGTCAAGACGTGGCAGCCGAATCAGTGCAGCGACGCAGCGGGGCGCAGACCCGGGTACGGATCCTCGACGCGGCCGCCGGCGTGATGCGCGAGCGCGGCATCGGGCGGACCACCACCAAGGAGATCGCGCGGGCGGTCGGGCTGTCCGAGGCGGCGCTCTACAAGCACTTCCCGGACAAGACCGAGCTGCTGATGTGTGTGCTGCGGGAGCGCAACCCGCAGTTCATCGAGTACGTGGCCCAGCTGCCCGGCAAGGTCGGCGCCGACCCGGTGGCGCAGACCCTGACCGAGCTGGCGCGGCACGCCGTACGGTTCTACGTCGCCGGCATGCCGATGATCGCCGCGCTGTACGCCGAGCCCGACCTACTGGCCCGGCAGCGGGCCGAGCTGCGTGCCGCCGGGCTGGGGCCACACCTGGCCAACCGTGGAGTCGCCGACTACCTGGCCGCCGAGCAGCGGCTCGGCAGGATCGCCGCCGGCACCGACCCCTACGCCGCCGCATCCCTGCTGGTGGGGGCCTGTTTCCAGCACGCCTTCCTGAGTACGTTCATGGGCCCGGACCTGGTCCCCGAGCCGGACACGTTCGCCGCCGACCTGGTGCGGAACCTGCTGCACCAGGTCGGCTGACGGTCTTTGGGGTGGTAACTCAGGCGGCGACCGGGTCGGCTGGCTCGACCGCCTGCGCGGCTGCCGCCGAGTCGGCGGGCGGACGCGGCGGGCCACCAGCGCGACCCACCAGGGTCAGCAGCCCGATCGCCGCCCAGCCGGCCAGCACCCACGCGGGATGCGCGGCACCGGCGCCGTCGAAGAACACCACCGACCGCAGCAGCGTGCCTCCGGCACCTGGCGGCAGCCACTGGCCGACCTCTCCCCACGGCTGGGGCAGCAGCTCCGGCGCCGAGGCCAGCCCGGACAGCGGGTTGCCGAGCAGGAACACGGTGGCGGCGGCGAGCCCCGCACCGGCGAGCCCCAACACCGCGCCCAACCCGGCGACGGCACCGGTCATCGCGGTCGCGGTCAACCCGATCACGGCGGCGTTGAGCAGGTAGTCGCCACCGATCGCGCCGAAGCCGTGCTGCAGCACCGCGGCGGCGGCCAGGCCCGCCAGGACGCCGTACAGCAGGACGCCGGTGAACCGGGCGATCCGGCTGCGTACCAGCGCGGTGAGCAGGAAGCCGACGACGATGCTGGTCATGATCAGCGGCAGTACGCCGGCGATCAGCCCGGCACCGCGCGGATCGTCGGGGTCGGCGGGCACTACGTCGACCACGTTCACCGACTGGCCCTGACCGGCCGCCTGGCCGATCTGGGTGAGCATCTGCGCCACCGCGGGACTGGCGGCGGAGGCGGTGTGCACCTCCATCGCAGGCTTGCCGTCCGGGCCCGGCGTGAGCACGAACCCGCCGTACGCCTCCCGGGCCCGGATAGCCTCGGCGTCGGCCACCGTGGTCACGGCGAACCCGCCGGGCTCGGCTTCGTCGAGCTGGCTCGCGACCTGGTCGGCGGCCGCCTGCGGGCCCGCCACCACGATCGGCAGCTCGCGCGGCGCGGCGTTCACCGCCGGCCACGCGAACAGACTCAGGAACGCCGCCTGTACGGCGACCACCACCAGCACCAGGCCGACGGCACGAACAGTGTCGAACCCGGGGCGCGCGGCGCCCTCGTGCTTCGAGCGGGACATCAGGCCCTCCTCACCACGTCTGAATTCATCAAGAGGTCGCGCGGCCCTATCCGCGCGACCTCTAAACTCAGCGTGTGCTGAATTCCTGTCGTTGTCAAGAACGAACGTTCGTTTTAGAGTCGGCGCATGCCCCGGGTCTCCGAGAGCCACGCCGCCGCGCGCCGCCGGCAGATCGCCGACGCCGCGGCCCGGTGCTTCGCCCGCGACGGCTTCCACGCCACCTCGATGCAGCGGGTGATCGCCGAGGCCGGCCTGTCCGCCGGCGCGGTGTACCGCTACTTCCCCAGCAAGGCGGCGCTGATCCAGCACATCGCCACCGACACCCTCGACACCGTCGCGACAGCGCTGGACGAGGCCGCGATCGCCGACCCGCCACCGCCACTGGAGCAGACCCTCGACCGGCTGCTCACCGCCGCCGAGCCGTACGTCGACAGCCGGCTGCGGATCGCCGTACAGATCTGGGGCGAGGCGCTGCGCAGCCCCGAGCTGGCCGAGATCGTCGCCGAGCTCTACGAGCGGCTGCTGCGCCGACTCACCGAGGTCGCGCGCCGGCTACGCGAGAGCGGCCAACTCGGCGCCGACAGCGACGACCGCGCCACCGCCCGCGCCCTGTTCGGGCTGCTGCAGGGCTACATCGTGCAGCGCGTGGTGCTCGACAACCCCGACCGCGCCCAGTACCTCAGCGGCCTCCGGGCGCTCCGGCACCGCGCCCTCGAGACCCGGCCCCGGCACGGCATCAGCCCACCGGCTGCTGCCGGGTCGCGGTGAGCGCCGCGGCGAAGAGCACCAGCTGGTTGAACAGGTAGAGGAACAGCAGCAGCCCCACCGCGCTCGCCACCGCCTGGTACGCGGGATTGGCCATGCTCTGCTCGAAGTACAGCCGGCCCACCGTCTTCAGCAGCTCCAGGCCGAGCGCCACCAGCAGCGCCGGCCCCCACAGCCTGTGTACCGGCAACCGCAGCCGGGGCAGGCCGGTGAGCAGCGCCATCGCCAGTACGGTGTTCACCGCCAGCCCGACTCCGAAGCCGAGCACCGAGATGCCGGGCCGCACCGGCCCGCCCTGCAGCCCGACGCCCTCGACCACCGTCCACCGGATCGCCGCCGGCACCCCGGCCGCCACCCCGATCGAGACCACCAGCAGCAGCCCGAGGCTGGCCAGCACCGCCAGATCCAGTCCGACCCGTACCAGGAACCGGCCGGGCTCTTCGTCCAGCAGCCAGATCCGGCGTACCGCGCCGCGCATCCCGTCCACCCAGCGCCAGCCGGTGACCAGCAGACCGGCGAACGCGATCACCCCGATCCCGGTGGCGGCCTCGGCCAACGTCGTGATGTCCATCGGCGGCAGGTTGGCGTTCACCCAGTCCTGCACCAGGCCGGTGACGACGGCGTTGCGGCGCAGCACCCAGCCCAGGACCGCGAACCCGATCCCGGCCAGCGCGAACGCGGCGAAGAACGCGTAGTACGCCAGCGCCGCGGCCAGCCGGTCGGCGCGCACCTCGGCGTACCGCTGGGCGGCCCGGACGGTGTGGTCCAGCCAGCCGTGCCGGCGGCGCAGCCGGCGCCACGTGGTCTGCCAGCGGCTACCGGCACGTTGCAATGCCCCCATGGCGGTCACGGTATGTCTATTCCCTCAGTGGTCACGGCTAACTCACGGGTGGTCGCGGCAAAGAGGCTGTCGTGATACCTCGGGTCGAGCGAGGCGGAGTCCAGGCGGCGTCCGGCAAGGCGGAGGTTTGCCCGGATACCGGTGTTGTATCCGGGTGAAC
>JBOGDE010000031.1:0-25533 GCA_050701695.1 Micromonosporaceae bacterium | reverse complement strand
GGCGCGGTCTGCGGCGCCGCGGCGCGGTGTCGCCCGGCACCGCGTTCCGGGCGGTGGCGGTGGCGGCCGGCACCGGTCTGCTGCTGCTGATCTTCGGTACCCTGTTCGCCAGCGCCGACGCGGCGTTCAGCCAGGTGCTCGACGACCTGCTGCCGGATCTCACGATCGACGAGGAGCTGATCCCGCGCGGGTTCTTCGCGGTGCTGATCGCCGGATTCACCCTGGGCGCCGCGTTCCTGGCCCGGGTACCACCCCGGCTGGACCGGGTCGGCACCAGGGAGCCCCGGCGGGCCCGGCTGTGGGAGTGGCTGGTGCCGCTGACCGCGCTGGTGGTGCTCTTCGGCGGGTTCGTCGCGGTGCAGCTCACGGTGCTGTTCGGCGGGCACGCGTACGTGCTGAAGGCCACGGGGCCGACGTACGCCGAGTACGCCCGGCAGGGCTTCGCCCAGCTGGTCTGGGTCACGGTGCTCACCCTGGGCGTGCTCGCGGTGGTGGGCCGCTGGGCACCCCGGCGTACCGCCGCCGAGCGGCTGCTGCTGCGGCTGGTGCCGGGGGCGCTGTGCGTGCTGACGCTGGTGATCGTGGCCTCCGCGCTGTACCGGCTGCACCTCTACCAGCAGGCGTACGGGTTCACCCGGCTGCGGCTGCTGGTGGACGCCTTCGAGCTGTGGCTGGGTGTGGTGTTCGTGCTGATCCTGGCCGCCGGGGCGCGGCTGCGCGGTGGCTGGCTGCCCCGGGCCGTGGTCGGCACCGGCGTGGCCACCCTGCTCGCGCTCACCGTGCTGAACCCGGACAGCTTCGTCGCCGAGCGCAACCTGGCCCGCTACTCCGACACCCGCAAGCTGGACACCTCCTACCTGGGCTACCTGTCCGCCGACGCGGTCCCGGTACTGGACCGCCTCCCCGAACCGCACCGCTCCTGCGCGCTGGCCCCGATCGCCGCCGACCTCGCCCGCGAGGACCGCTGGTACGAGTACAACGCGTCCCGCGAACGCGCCCGCGCCCTGCTCGCCCAACACCCCCTCACCCCCTGCCCCGACTCGTCAGACCGGTAGGCCAGGCCCACTTGGTGCGTTGAACGGTGCGCGACACGCCGTACCCACCGGCGTGTTGCCAACCGTTCAACGCACCAAGTGGAAGGGACCGGCGGGGCAGGCCGGGGGCCCAGCACTACGACTGATAATCCGGTGCGGCGTCCCCGGCCGGGGTGTCACGATCCTTCCCATGGTCAGCGCGATCGGGGTGCGGATCGGGTGGGCGGAGCTACCCGCCGCGGTGCGCGATGCCGTGGAGTCCATCGTGGGCGGCACCGTCGTGGCGGCGGTGTCACAGCCGGGCGGGTTCTCCCCCGGTTCGGCTGACCGGGTGCGTACCGCCGATGGGCGCCGCGCGTTCGTCAAGGCGGTGAGCGCCGGTCGGAACCGCACAGCCCCGACATGCACCGCCGGGAGGCACGGATCACCGCGGCGCTGCCCCGGCAGGCCCCCGTACCACAGCTGCTGGGCAGTTATGACGACGGCGAGTGGGTGGCGCTGGTGCTCTCCGACGTGGCCGGCCGGCATCCGGAGACGCCGTGGCGGGCCGACCAGCTGCGAGGTGTCTTCGACGCGCTCGACCGGTTGGCGTCCACCCGGGTGCAGCTGCCCGAGCTGCGCCCCGCGGCCGAGGTGCTCGGCTACGACTTCGGCGGGTGGCGCCGGATCGCGGACGACCCGCCCGCCCGACAGCATCCCTGGGCGGCACGCCGCATCGATCAGCTGTGCGCGGCGGCCGACCGCGGGCTGGCGGCGTTGGCCGGCGAGAGCCTGGTGCACACCGACATCCGCGCGGACAACCTGCTGATCGGTACGGACGGCACGGTCACGGTGGTCGACTGGCCGCACGCGTGTCGCGGCGCCGCCTGGCTGGACCGGCTACTGCTGCTGGTCAACGTACGGCTCTGCGGCGGGCGCGACACCCACCGGCTGCTCGCCGAGTTGGCCGCCACCACCGGCGCCGCACCGGCGACGCTGCACGACGCGCTGGCCGGGTTCGCCGGCTTCTTCATCGACGGCGCCCGGCGGCCCGAGCCCCCCGGCCTGCCCACGCTGCGCGCCTTCCAGCAGGCCCAGGGCGACGCCGTCCTGGACTGGCTGGCCGAACTCCACGCCACCGGGCACCACGACCCCGGGCACCACCACCCCGGGCACCACCACCCCGGGCACCACCACCCCGGGCACCACGACCCCGGGGCCTAGGCCCGGACGCCGCGGCTCGCGACGAGCCGGGCGGTGCCTTCCGAGAGGTGGTACGACAGGCCGACCACGCCGCAGCGGCCGGCAGCGAGCCGCTCGGCGATCACCGCGGAGCGCTGTACCAGCAGCTCGACGGTGTAGCGGACGTGCTCGGTGACCGCCACTTCGGGATCGGCCAGCGCCTGCTCCCGGACGGCGAGCACGCTGAGCATCACCCGCTCCACCACGTCGCGCATGAAGCCGGGCGGGGTGGTGCCGTGCTGCACCGCGTCGAGGGTGGCCTGCACCGCGCCGCACGAGTCGTGCCCGAGCACCGCGATCAGCGGCGTGTCCAGTACGGAGACCGCGTACTCGATGCTGCCCAGCACCTCCGGACCCACCACGTGTCCGGCGGTGCGTACCACGAAGAGGTCACCCAGCCCGCGGTCGAAGATGATCTCGGCTGCGAGCCGGGAGTCCGAGCAGCCGAACAACACCGCGAACGGCTTCTGCGCCGGTGCCAGCGCGGTACGCCGGTCGGCGTCCTGGTGCGGGTGCAGCCGCTCGCCGGCGATGAACCGCTGGTTGCCCTCCAGCAGCCACCGCAGCGCCTCGTCGGGCGTACCCGGCCAGCCTTCGATCTCCACAGGGCGGATTATCGCTGGTCAGGCCGGCATCTCGGGCGTCGGGTGATCGTGAACACGCCGCGCGTCATGCAGCGCCGCACGTACACAAGACGTCTTGTGCAATTGTTCTTGTGCAACTAGCCTTGTGGAATGCCACAGCAGACTCCACAGCCACAGACTCCCGAGCCGCCACGGCGCGACGGCGTACGTACGCTCACCGAAGCCAAGGCGCTCTCCGCGCTGGCGAATCCGTACCGGGCGCGGATGGTCGACGCGCTCAAGGTCGACGGCCCGTCCACCGCCTCCGCGCTGGCGCAGCGCACCGGCCAGGCGGTCGGCAGCGCCAGCCACCACCTGAAGGTGCTCGCCGAGGCCGGCCTGGTGACCGAAGCCCCCGAGCTGGCCCGGGACCGGCGGGAGCGCTGGTGGCAGCTGGTCGACCAGGGCACCCGGTGGTCGCGTGCCGAGTTCGCCGACGACACCGCCGCGGTCGCGGCCGCCCACGAAGCCGAAGCCCTCGCCCTGCGGCGGCAGATCGCGAAGGTCCAGGAGTGGATGGCCAACGCCGAAACCGACCCGGTCTGGGACGATGCCGCGTTCGCCACCCAGCAGTGGCTGCGACTCACGCCCGAAGAGCTGCGCGAGGTGGCGGAGGAGTTCGTCGGCATACTCCTGAAGTGGTCGCGGCGTGAGGTCCCCGAGGACGGGCAGCAGCGCGAGCCGGTGCTGGTCTTCGCGCGCGGCTTCCCGGCGCAGCCATGATCACGCGCGCAGCCATGATCAGGCGTAACCGGGGATTCAACCTGCTGTGGTTCGGCGAGGGGGTCAGTGTCCTCGGCAACTCGATGACGACGATCCTGCTACCACTGCTGGCCATCACGACGTTTCAGGCTGGCGCGGCGTGGATGGGAGTGCTCACCGCGGCGGCATGGCTGCCCTGGCTGGTGATCGGGCTGCCGGCCGGCGCCTGGGTGGACCGGATGGCGCCGCGTACGGTCATGATCGCGAGCGACCTCGCCGCGGCGGTCGCCCTGGTCAGCGTCCCGATCGCGTGGGCGCTGGGCGTGCTTACGCTGGGCCACCTGGTGGTCGCCGCGCTGGCGGGCGGGGTGTGCACGGTGTTCCTCCGTACGGCGTACACCAAGCTGGTCCCGCAGGTGGTCCCCGAAGCTGCGCTGCTGGCGGCGAACGCCCGGCTGATCGGCACCGAGTCGGCGATGCAGGTCGCCGGCCCGGGGCTGGGTGGCCTGATCGCGCAAGCGGTGTCCGTGGTCGGCGGACTGCTCGTCGACGTGGCGAGCTTCCTGGTCTCCGCCTGGGCGCTGTGGCGGATCCGGCTCGCCCCCGCACCCCGGCCGAAAGCACAGACCACCTCTCTGGGTACGCGGATCCGCGAGGGTCTGCGGTTCGTGGCCCACGACCGGATCCTGCGATATTTCACGGTCCTCGGCGGCCTGTCCAACTTCGGGATCACCGGGTACACCGCCCTGCTGGTGCTGCTCCTGGTACGCGAGGGCGAGCTGTCCCCCGGCGCGGTCGGCACGGTGATGGCGCTCGGCAGCGTCGGCGGCCTGCTTGGGGCGGCGGTCGCCACCCGGGTGTCGCGGGCTATGGGCTCCGCACGGGCGCTCATCTGGCTGCAGGTGCTCGCCGGCCCGCCCGCGCTGCTGCTCGCCACGATCCGGCCCGGGCTGGGGGTGGCGCCGGTGGTGCTGGGCGTGTTCCTGGTCGGGATCGGCGTGGTGGCCGGCAACGTGATCCGCGGTGCGTGGCGCCAGCAGTACGTGCCGGCCGGGCTGATGGGGCGGGTGCTCACCGCCGTACAGGTGGTCAACTTCGGCACCATGCCGCTGGCCGGTCTCGCCGCCGGCGCACTCGGTACGGCGCTCGGCGTACGCGGCGCCGTCGCGCTGATGGCCGGCGTACACGCCGTGGCGTGCGCACTGATCTTCTGGAGCCCGATACGCGGCCTCCGCGACCTGCCCACCCGCCCGCCGGGGCGTTGTCAGACCGTGGCGGCCGGAGCGGCGGGGGCCTCCACCGCGGTGTCGGCGGGAGCGCCCTGGCGGCGGGAGAGCGCGAGGAACGGCAGCGCCAACGCGGTGAGCGCACCGGCCAGCACGTACGACGTCGGGTAGCCCCAGACGTCGGCGGCGCGCCCCAGGGCGGGCTGCGCGCCGATCCCGCCCGACGAGCTCGCCAGCGAGCTGAACGACAGGATGGTGGCGCGCTGCTGCGACGGGATCAGCCCGTTCAGGTACGCCTGGTGAATCGGCATCGTGGCGCTGAACGTCAGCGACCAGATCACGATCAGCACGATCGCCACCCAGAAGTAGGTGAGCGTCCCCAGCGCCACCACCATGACCGTGCCGACCCCGGACAGCACCAGCAGCGCCGAGGTACGCCGCCGGAACAGCGCCCGGAACCGCGCGGTCAGGAAGCCGCCGGAGATCTGGGCGCCGGCGACGATCGCCGCCACCAACCCGGCGATGCCGTACGCCTCCGGGTCGCCCCACAGGTCGAGCAGGTACGGCTGCAGCGCGTAGAACACGTAGATCCCGACGCCGCCGGTGAACGGCGCGGCGAGCATCAGGTACTTCACCGCGGGGATCTTCCAGCCGTACTCGATGGAGTCGCGGGTGAGCCGGCGCATCTCGGCGAGCGGACGGCCGTCGCGGCGCGGCGTGAAGCCGAGGTCGCGCATCAGCGTGAACGCCACCGCGAACATCAGCAGCAGGATCCCGGCCCGCGCCACGAACGGCACTCCCAGGTTGGTGACCTGCGCCAGGTAGCCGCCGGCGACCGAGCCGAGCAGCATGCCGCCGCCGCTGATCGCCTGGCCCCGCCCGAACACCCGCTCCATCGTGCCGTCGTACCCGGTGGCTTCCAGCGCGTCGACCAGCCAGGCCTCGGTGGCACCGGAGAAGAACGTGAAACCCAGTCCGATGAGTACGGAGACCACGGCCCACTGCCAGAACGGCGCCTCGATCCGCCAGAGCAGGACGTACAGCCCGGTGGAGCTGGCGAGCGTGACCGTGCCGAGCAGGAACGACGCACGCCGGCCCCACATGTCGGCGACGATCCCGGTCGGCACCTCGAACAGCACCATCCCGACGGTGAAGAACGCGTTGGCGGCGAACGCCTCAAGATTGCTCAGCCCGGCGTCCAGCAGGAAGATCGTGTTGATCCCCCAGATCAGCGAGGCGGCGAGCGTGTTACCGGCCATCAGCACGTAGTACGTGCGCCGGATCGTCGCCGGGGTGTGGGTCACGGCCGCCTCCTGGTCAGGGCCCGGTCAGGGCACCTGCTGGTCAGGCAAGCGTGCCACGCGGCGCCGGCTCACTGCCGAGGTCGCGTGAGTGACGTATCGAACCCGTAAGGAAGCTCCAGCCGGTGCGCGGCGAGCAGCTCCGGGTCGGCGAGCAGCGCGGCGGTGGCACCGTCCGCGACGATCTGCCCGGCGTCGAGGATCGCGGCGCGGGGGCACAGCTGCAGCGCGTACGGCAGGTCGTGGGTGACCATCAGCACGGTCACCGGGAGGCTGAGCAGGATCTCGGCCAGCTCCCGGCGGCTGGCCGGGTCGAGGTTGCTGGACGGCTCGTCGAGCACCAGGATCTCAGGCCGCATCGCCAGTACGGTGGCGACCGCGACCCGGCGCCGCTGCCCGAAGGAGAGGTGGTGCGGGGCACGGTCACGGTGCTCGGCCATCCCCACGGCGTGCAGCGCCTCGTCGACCCGCTCGGCCAGCGCGTCGCCGCGCAGCCCGAGGTTGGCCGGGCCGAACGCCACGTCCTCGGCGACCGTCGGCATGAACAGCTGGTCGTCCGGGTCCTGGAACACCACGCCCACCCGGCGCCGGATCTCGGTCAGGTGGGGTCGGTCCACGGCCAGGCCGGCGACACTGACGGTGCCGCCGTTGCCGGGCCCGGTGCCGGGGCCGCCGAGGATGCCGTTGAGGTGCAGCACCAGGGTGGTCTTGCCGGCGCCGTTCGGCCCCAGCAGCGCCACCCGCTCGCCCTGCCCGATGGTGAGGTCCACCCCGCGCAGCGCCACCTGCCCGTCCGGGTACGCGAACCGCACCCCCCGCAACTCCAACGAGGGCACCGCACCTGTCACCAGAGACCTCCGGTGCGCAGCACCGCGGCGAGACAGACCACCCCGGCCAGCGCCGGCACCCACAGCGCGAGCAGCCAGGTCGACGCCGGGGCGGCAGGACCGTACAGGGCGGGCATCCGGCCGGCGTACCCCCGGGAGAGCATCGCGAGGTAGACCCGCTCGCCGCGCTCGTACGCCCGGAGGAACAGTGACCCGGCGCCGGTGGCGAAGGCGTACGCCTGCCACAGGAACCGCGGCTCGTACCCCCGCGACAGTCGGGCGATCCGCATCCGCTTGGCCTCGCCGGAGAGGACTTCGGCGTACCGGAGCATGAAGGTGGCGATGCTGGTGACCACCGCGGGGGTGTGCAGCCGGTCCAGCCCCAGGATCAGGTCGCGCTGCTGCGTGGTGGCGGCGAGCAGCAGCGAGGACAGTACGCCGAGCGTGCCCTTCGCCAGGATGTTCCACGCTCCGAGCAGCCCGTCGACCGAGAGCGCGACGCCGAGCCACGACACGGTCGGCGCCGGCCCGAAGAACGGCAGCGCCAGCGCCAGGATCACGAACGGCAGCTCGATCAGGGACCGCAGCGCCAGCCAGCCGGGGCGTACCCGGGCCAGCCCGGCGACCACCGCGACCAGCAGCAGGTAGCACCCGAACGCCCAGAACGCCTCGCGAGGGGTGAGCACCACCAGCACGGTGAACGACACCGATGCGACGATCTTCACCTCGGGAGGCAGCCGGTGCACCGGCGAGTCGTACGCCAGGTACAGCGGATGGCTGTGCCCGCCGGCCATTCTGCGACCCGGCCTCAGTGCTCGCCGTGGCCGGGCTCGCCGTGGCTGGGCTCACCGCGGCCGGGCTCACCGCGGCCGGGCTCACCGCGGCCGGGCACGTCGCGGCCGGGCACGTCGTGGCTGGCCGGAACCGGCTGCGAGCCGGACCGGCGGCGCGCCAGCCAGAACAGGCCGGCGCCGAGGCCGAACACCAGCAGCACCCCGAGCACCCCGGCGAGCCCGGTCGACAGGTACGGGTTGTCGATCCCGGCGATGCCGTAGTCGGCGAGCGGGCCGCCCACCTCGTGCTCGCGGGCCTCACGCGCCATGCACTCGCCGCCGGTGACCTCGTCCCCGGAGTACGTGCAGCCCTCCCGGGTCACCGAATCCAACCCGTCGGGAGCCGACGACGCGAAGCTGCTGCCGATGCCGGCCAGCAGCAGCGCCACCAGCAGCCCACCGGCGAGGAACCAGCGCTTCATCGGGCGGCCCCCACCGGCTGAGCCGGTACGGCGTGCGCAGGGGCATGGCGCAGCGCGTACACCAGGTCGGGGCGTACGCGTGCCACCGCGACCACCGTGACCGCGGTGATCAGCCCTTCGCCGATCCCGATCAGCAGGTGGCTGCCGCCCATCGCGCCCGCCACCCAGCCGATCGGCAGCGAGGTGACGCCGCCGAGGGCGTACTGCAGGACGAAGCCGAGCGCGGCCGCGACCGTGCCGGCCAGACCTGCGACGAACCCGGTCACCGCCAACCCGCCGCTGGTGCGTGGCAGCAGCCGCAGCAGGGCGACCACCACGGCGTACCCGACGACGCTGGACAGCAGCGCCATGTTGCCGATGTTGAGCCCGATCGCGGTGACCCCGCCGTCGGCGAACAGCAGCGCCTGCACCACCAGCACGATCGACACGCAGAGCGCCCCGACCCAGGGCCCGACCAGCATCACCGCGAGCGCACCGCCGAGCAGGTGGCCGCTGACCCCCGGCAGTACCGGGAAGTTGAGCATCTGTACCGCGAACACGTACGCCGCCACCAGCCCCGCCATCGGCGCCAGCCGCTCGTCCAGGTCGCGCCCGGCCCGGCGTACACAGATCACCAGCGCCACCACCGCGATGCCGAGGTAGGCCAACGACACCGGTACGTCCACGATGCCGTTCTGGATATGCAGCGCCTGCGCCATACCAAGAGCCTATGGCCAGCCTGTTGCTCCTGCAAAGAGCTTGCAACAAGCGTCACGCACTCGTCATGACGGCCACGGCCACGGAATCCTGTCGACGGTGGGCGGTACGTGCTCAAGGATGTCGGAATGCGGATGTTGTTCAGTTTCGCCGGCGGGCGGGGGCATTTCGAGCCGCTGGTGCCGATCGCGCGGGCGGCGGCCGCCGCCGGCCACACGGTGGCGTTCACCGGCGAGCCGGCGTTGCTGCCGACCGTACGCGAGGCGGGGTTCGAGGGGTATCCCAGCGGTTTCGACACCTCGCGTACCACCCGCTCGCCGCTGCTCGCGCTCGATCCGGAGCGGGAGGACCGGGCACTGCGCGACGCGTACGCCGGCAGGCTCGCCCGGGCCCGGGCCGGCGACATCCTGGCCCTGGCGGAGACCTGGCCTCCTCACGTGGTGGTCTGCGACGAGGTGGACTTCGGCGCGATGGTCGCCGCCGAACGGCTCGGCATCCGGTACGCCTCCGTGATCGTGATCGCCGCCGGCGGCTTCGTCCGGCCCGAGCTGGTCGGCGAGCCGCTGCACGCGCTGCGCGCCGCCCACGGGCTGCCGCCGGACCCGGAGCTGACCATGCTGCACCGCCACCTGGTGCTCTCCCCGGTACCGGCGGGCTACCGCGACCCGGCGTACCCGCTGCCACCCACCGCCCGGGTGATCCGGCTCGGCGAGGCGGCCCCGGCCGCAGGCACCACGGTGTACGTCACGCTCGGCACCGTGTTCAACATCGAGTCCGGCGACCTGTTCAGCCGGGTGCTGGCTGGGCTGCGGGAGCTGCGGATCGACCTGCTGGTCACCATCGGCGGCCAGCTCGACCCGGCGGAGCTGGGGCCGCAGCCGGACCGGGTACGCATCCAGCCGTTCGTGCCGCAGGCCGACGTGCTGCCACACTGCGCCGCGGTGGTCTCCCACGCCGGCTCCGGCAGCGTGCTCGGAGCACTGATGCACGGCCTGCCGTGCGTACTGCTGCCGATGGGCGCCGACCAACCCCACAACGCGGCCAGGTGTACGGACCTGGGGCTGGCGCGGGTCCTCGACCCGGTCACCGCCACCCCGTCACAGGTACGCGACGCCACCGCCGCCGTGCTCACCGAGCCGGGATACCGGCACGCGGCGGGTCGGCTGCGGGACGAGATCGCCGCCGCGCCGGGCCCGGAGCACGCCGTACACCTGGTCGAGCAGTTGGTCAGGTGGTGACGGCCGCGGCTTCCGGCTCGAAGCTGGCGAGCAGCTCTTCCAGGGCCTTCTGGTCCGGACCGATCCAGCGGTCGGCATCGGGCGCGGTGGCGAGTGTGTCGAGGAACTCGCCGATCTTCCCGCGCGCCGGTGGCAGGTGCACGCTCAACAGGTACTCCGGGTCCGCCTGCCGCAGCGGCTCGGCGGTGGCGAGGAACTTCCGCGGGTCGACGTTGTGCACCCACGGGCTGTCCACGGAGGCCCAGAGCAGTTGCCGGTCCCGCAGCTCGGTGGCGTCGAGCGCGGCCACGTCGTCGCCGCCGGCGATCTCGGAGGTCGGCATCGGGGCGCCGAAGCAGTCGGAGGTGAACGCCGCGCGGCTGCGGTCGTCGTAGAAGCCGACGGTGGCGGGGCTGTCGAACAGCGGTGGCCGGAAAGCGGTGATCGTACGGTCGCCGAGGCTCATCGACTCGCCGGGGTTGAGGAAGTAGACGCGGTCCATCGGGAACGGCCGCTCGGTGGACATGATCCCGGCGCCGAGGAAGGTGGTGATCACCTTCGCCCGGGGCGCCGCGTCGAGCAGGTCGAACACGCCGCCGGTGTGGTCGCGGTCCGGGTGGGTGATCCAGATCCACCGTACGTCGGCCGGGTCGATCACCGAGCCGAGCGCCTCCATGAACCCGGTGCCGGGCACGCTGAGCCCGGTGTCGACCACCACCGGCTCGGCCGCGTGCAGCACGAACGCGTTGATGAGCAGGTGGCCGAGGCCGGGCACCTCGGTCTGGTCGTTGAGCACACTGACGTCACGTCCGACGCGGTGGATGCGCATCGGTCCCCCCTTTCGGCGTACACTGATGTACCGCGAAATACTCCGCCTACCCGGAACGGGTGTCAATAGTTGAGTGAACAGCAGCGTTTGTCGAATAGGCGACAGTACCGAATGCGGAAGCGGGCCGAGCAGGTCGACGAGACCCGTCAGCGGATCGTCGACGCCGCCGTGCACCTGCACGGCACCGTCGGCCCGGCGGAGACCACCATCGCCGGCATCGCCGAGCAGGCCGGGGTCACCCGGCTCACCGTCTACCGGCACTTCCCCGACGACGAAGCGCTGTTCGCCGTCTGCTCCGCCCAGTGGCTGTCGCAGCAGAACCTGCCGGACCCAGACGTGTGGGCACAGCTCGCCGATCCCGAGGAGCGGCTGCGGGCCGGACTGACCGACCTCTACCGGTTCTACCGCGAGGGCCAGTCGATGCTCACCATGGTCTACCGGGACCTCGACGCGCTGCCCGCGAAGCTACGCCAGCCGGTGATCGACACCGACCGGCGGCACCGCGACGTACTGCTCGGGGGGTTCGGCACCGGCGGCGCGACCCGCCGGCGGCTGCGCGCTGTCCTCGGCCACGCGGTGGCATTCGACACCTGGCGCTCGCTCTGCGTCGAGCACGGGCTCTCGCAGCAGGATGCGGTGAAGGCCATGGTCGCGCTGACCCTCACCGTCGCCAGCTGGTGAGCGGCTACCCGCGGAACTCCCAGATCACGTCGACCCCGGACGCTTCGGCGGTGTCCGGCTCCTTTGGCTCGCGCCCCACCTCGGTGAATCCCGCCTTCGCCGCCACCGCACCCGAGGCCGGGTTGGCCGCGTCGTGCTTGATCACGATCCGCTCGATCCCGGGCAGCGAGAGCCCGACCTGGGCCAGCGAGCGGGCCGCCTTGGTGGCGTACCCGCGGCCAGTGTGGTCGCTGTGCACCCAGTAGCCGATCTCTAGCGCGCCGGGGCCGACCCGCGCGATCAGCCCGGCGGAGCCGGCCAGCTCACCGACCGTGGTGAAGATCGCGTACTGGTACGCGGCGCCGGTCTCCCAGTCGGCAGCACTGCGTTCGGCGAACTCCCGCGCCGAGCCGGCGTCGTACTCACCGGTGGCCCAGGGCATGAACCGGCTCAGCTCCGGCAGCGACTCCCGGACCGCGGCCGCCGCGGCATCCGACCAGTCGAGCTCCCATTTCTTGAGTACGATCTCACCCGCGTTGATCATCTCCGGCGCCTGCATCCGGCCATCATGCCGGGCCGTGCCGCTCTCGGCGTACCGTTTTCGGGTGTGACGACACCGACCGACCGCCAGGAGCAGCTGACCCGGCTGGCGCGTGGCTGGGACGCCGCCGCCGACGGGTACGACGCCTACTTCGTGCCGCGCTTCGCACCGTGGCTGGCCGACGCCGTCGACGCGATCGTCGCTCCAGCACCGCCCGACGGGCCGGCGCTGCCAGCACCGCCCGACGGGCCGGCGCTGCCAGCACCGCCCGAGGGGCCGGTGCTGGTGCCGTGCTGCGGCAGCTTCCCCGAGCTGGACGCGCTGACCGCCGGCTTCGGCGACCGCGAGATCGTCGGCATCGACCTGTCCGCCGGGATGGTGCGCCGCGCCCGGGACCGGGCCGCCGGCCATCGGCTGGTACGCGTCGAGCAGGGCGACGCCTCCACCCTCGACCCCCGGTGGACGGGTCGCTGCGCGGCGGTGCTGTCGGTGTTCGGCCTGCAGCAGCTCCCCGAGCCCGAGGTGGCGCTGCGGTCGTGGGCGCGGGCGCTGCGCCCCGGTGGCCGGCTCAGCGTCGCGTACTGGCCGGAGGTCACCGAGACGGCAGGTCCCTTCGCCCTGATCTCGGAGGTGGTACGCGGTCAGGCCCCGCCCCCGGACCATTCCTGGGAGGAACGGCTGGTGCCGGCGCTGACCGGCAGCGGCCTGACCGTGGAGCGCGACGACCACCCCGCCCACCCGATGCGGCACGCGGACGCGGCGGCGTTCGTCGACGCGTTCGTACACAGCGGGCCGGCGCGGGCACTTGCCATCGCCCGGGGCACCGGGTACGTCGAGCGGCTGCGCGAGGAGTTCCTGCGGCGCGCTCCGTCCGGCGAGCTGCACCACCGGCCACGGGCACGCCTGCTGGTCGCCCGCCGCTGAGGCACACCCACCTCCCCGCAACGTCTCGGCAAGGCTGTGCAGCTCATCCCGTTGAGTGTGCGGGCGGGTACGCGTCTCGGATTATCGCTTCCAGGGAGGACCTGGACGGCACCCATCCGAGTCCCGTCTCGGCAAACGTACGGTCAGCGATGAGGGTGTGCGGCTCGCGCTTGGGCGGGTTGTGCTGAACCGGCACAGCCCGGCCCGTCACCTGCTCTACCGCCTTGATCACGTCGTTGATCGACGCACCTTCGCCGGTACCGATGTTGAAGACCGAATTCCGCCCAGCAGTCGCATTGAGCAGGGCTAGACGGCACGCCTCGGCGACGTCGCGTACGTGGACGTACTCGCGCACGACGGAGCCGTCGCCGTTGACCGTCACGTGGGGGATGTCCCCAGCGGCGGCCCGGAGGACGTTGGGAATCAGGCGAGTCGGGTCGCTGTCGCCATAGCCATCGACCGCGCCGGCGATGTTGAAGCAGCGGAGGGTCACGGCAGCGAGTGCACCGGCCGCAGCCTGGTGGCCGACCATCTGCTCGGCGGCCAGCTTGGAGGCGGCGTACGGGCTTTCGGGGTGTGGCTCCATGTCCTCGGTGAGCCTGCCCTCCCGGGTGCCGTAGACGGCGTTCGTGGACGTGAAGACGAACCGGACCGGCTCGTCCGGGCTAGCGTCCCGGAGTGCGGTCAGGAGGTTGAGGGTGCCGCCGACGTTCACGTCGTAGTACGTCAGCGGCTGCTCGAAGGATTCGCGTACGCGGGTCAGGGCAGCGAGATGACAGACGCCTTCGTACCGGCCCTCCCCCACGACGGAGCAGATCGCTTGCCGGTCGAGTAGGTCTGCCTCGACGACATTCGCACCGCTTGGCGGTGGGACCTGGCGACCGCCTCTGGTGAGGACGTCGACCTCGTGGCCGTGGGCCAGCAGCTCGATCGCGACGGCCCGACCGAGGAAGCCGGGACCACCGGTGATCAGTACCCGCATGCTGCTCCTTCATTCTCCGAGGATGGCGCGTCGATGCTCCCACGCCAGCTGTAGATAGCCGGCCGCCGCCGGAAATTTGGTGGGACGCGCCGGCGTGCTCTGGCAGGCTCGCGGCGTGCCCGATGACCTCACCGCCGCGCGCTACGCGCGGATGCGCTGGAACACGCCGCTGTCCGAAGACCACGCCGACCTGTTGGTACGGCGGCTCGACGTACCGCCGGAAAGCGGGGTGCTCGACCTCGGGTGCGGCTGGGGCGAGCTGCTGCTGCGGGCCGTCGCCGGCAGCGACACCGCGACCGGGACCGGCATCGACACCGACGAGTCCGCGCTGGCCCGCGGTCGCGACCTGGCCAGGGCGCGGTCGCTGGAAGGCCGGGTCAGCTTCGTACGCCAGGAGGCGGCGACCTGGTCGGAGCCGGCCGACCGGGTGCTCTGCATCGGCTCCGCGCACGCCTTCGGCGGCACCGCATCGGCGCTGCGGGCACTCGCCGCGCTGACCACTCCCGGCGGACGCGTGCTGTTCGGCGACGGCTTCTGGGAGCGCCCGCCCACACCGCGGGCGGCCGAGCTGCTCGGCGAGGGGATCCTGACGCTCGACGCGCTCGTGGAGAGCGTACGGGCCACGGGCTGGCGGGTGATCCATCTGAGCACCGCAGACCAGCGGGAATGGGACGACTTCGAATCCACCTGGCGCGCCGGCCGCCAGGAGTGGCTGCTGGCCCACCCCGACGACCCCCGGGCCGGCGAGGTACGGGACCAGCTCGACACCCAGCTCCGCGAGTACGCCGCCGGCTACCGCGGCCTGCTAGGGCTGGCGTACCTGGTCCTGGCCCGCTGACCGGGCCGCCACCGCCTCAGAGACTGTCGGGTAACCGGGGGACTACGCGGCGATGATGTCCTCGATGGTGAGGCGGCGGGCTGCTTCTCGTTCAGTCGTGTTGCTCCATCGGGTGGTGTCGCCGGCGAGTCGGGCGGTCATGAGTCGGATCATCGCTACCTTGATCATCGCCTCGGAGTTGGCGGGTAGGCGTTCGTAGTCGCGGGCCAGTCGCCGGTTTCGGACCAGCCACCCGAACGTGCGCTCGACCACCCAGCGGCGGGGCAGCACCTGGAAGCCTTTGACGTCGTCACTGCGTTTGACGATCTGAAGTAGCAGGCCGAGTTTGTCCTTCGCCCAGGTCAGCAGCGTGTTGTCGACGCTGTTGGCGTATCCGCCGTCGGCCCACACCAGCGCGATCGACGGGAACCGGGCGGCCAGCCGGTGGAGGATCCCGCGTCCGCCTGGCCGGTCCTGCACCGAGGCGGCGGTGACCATCACGACCAGCAGCAGCCCCAAGGTGTCCACGATCAGGTGGCGCTTTCTGCCTGTGGTTCTCTTGCCCGCGTCGAACCCGCGGTCAGGACCGCCTTCGCTGCTTTTGATCGACTGGGCGTCCAGCACCGCCGCCGACGGCTGCGGATCCCTGCCCGCGGCGACGCGGACCAGGGCACGGAGCCGGTCATGGACGCGGTCCCAGGTGCCATCCCGCCGCCACGCCATGAACCAGCGATGCGCCGCGCCAAAGGGCATCAGGTCGCGTGGCAGCATCCGCCACTGGCACCCCGACCGCAGCACGTAGAAGACCGAGTCGAGCACCAGCCGGTCGCCGTACTTGCGGGGACTGCCGCCTTTGCGCAGGTCACGGACCGGAAGCAGCGGCTTGATCACCTTCCACATGGCGTCGGTCAGGCTGGACGGATAGCATTCGCGGGCGTCATCCCCGCCTCGTTCGCATCTGCACACACAGCGCGATCCTGGCGGGGATGATCTTTCTGTCCAGGATCATCAACCGCGTGTCACGATCTCACCTCACGCGATCATCCGGTTACCCGACAGTCTCTCACCGCGCCGCCGCCGATGCGCCGCGCCGGCGCCTGGCGCACCGCGCCCGCGCCACGCCGCTGGCCGCACCGCGGCGCCGGCGCTCGGAGCGATCGTCTAGCCTCGCGGGATGTCCGTGCATCGGCTCGACCGCGAGGAGGCGCGGCGGATCGCGGTCCGTGCCCAGCTGCTCGACGCGCACCGGCCCACCGATCTGCTCGCGATGGTGGGCCATCTGACGTTCCTGCAGCTCGACCCGACCGCCGCGATAGCGCCCAGCGCCGACCTGGTCGCGTGGACCCGGCTGGGCGCGGCGTACCAGCCGGTGGCGCTGCGGCGGGCGCTGGAGCAGGACCGCACCCTCTACGAGCACCGCGCCTACGTACGGCCGATGAAGGACCTGCGGCTCTACCGCGCCGACATGGCGGCCTGGCCCGGCGAGGGTTCCCGGCCTGACGTCTGGCTCCAGGCCAACGAGTCCTTCCGCCGGTACGTCCTCGACGTACTGCGGGAATCCGGCCCACTGCTCTCCCGCGACGTGCCCGACCGCAGCGAGGTGCCGTGGCCGTCGACCGGCTGGACCAACAACCGCAACGTCACCCAGATGATGGAGTTCCTCTCCGCCCGGGGCGAGGTCGCGGTCGCCGGCCGGAAGGGACGGCAGCGGCTGTGGGACATCGCCGAGCGGGTCTACACCGAGACCGAGGTCGTCCCCGCCGCCGAGGCGCGCCGGATCCGCGACGAGAAGCGGCTGCGTTCGCTCGGCATCGCCCGCCCGGCGATGGTCGGCCGGGCCGGTGAGCCGGCGTCGGTGGAGGGTACGCCCGGCGCCTGGCGGGTCGACCCCGAGGCGATCGGCCAGCCGTTCGAGGGGCGTACGGCGCTGCTGTCGCCCTTCGACCGGCTGGTGCACGACCGCAAGCGGATCCTGGACCTGTTCGACTTCGAGTACCTGCTGGAGATGTACGTGCCGCAGGCGAAGCGTCGCTGGGGCTACTACGCGCTCCCGGTGCTCCACCACGACCGGCTGGTCGGCAAGCTCGACGCCACTGTGGACCGGCGGCAGTCGGCACTGCAGGTGCACGCCGTACACCAGGACGTACGTTTCACCCGCGAGGTCACCGCGGCGGTGCGCGCCGAGCTGGACGCGCTGGCATCCTGGCTCGGCATGTCGGTGCGGCACACCGCGTAGAGTCGCGGTCATGTGGGATCGGGGGCTCGCGGCCGTACCTGTCGTGCTGGCGTTGTCCACAGTGGCCGGATGTTCCCGCGGTACGCCGGTGTGGGGTGAGGCGCCGCTGCCCGACGGACCGACGGTCGGGTTCGTCACCGAGGACGCCTACGACGGCCACCCGGACTGACCACCTGCTCGGCCCACGGCCCGGCCGTGCCCGATGGCGGCGCGGTGGCGAGCGGCGGTTACCGGGCGGCGGAGTGGAGTGCGGTGTCGAGGTCCTGCCAGAGGTCGTCGGCGTCCTCCAGTCCGACCGAGAGCCGCAACAGCTGTTCGCTGATCCCCGCGGTACGCCGGCCGTCGTCGCCAAGCACCCGGTGGCTGATCGAGGCCGGGTGCTGGATCAGCGTATCGACGCTGCCGAGACTGACCGCCGGGGTGATCAGGGTGAGCCCGGCGAGCACCCGGCGCGGGTCGTCGCGTACCTCGAAAGACACCATCGCACCGCCGATGGCGGGGTAGTGGACCCGGGTCACGCGCGGGTGGTCGGCGAGCCGGGCGGCGAGCGCGGCGGCGGTGGCGGACGCGGCGCGCACCCGTACCGGCAGCGTCGAGAGACCCCGCAGCAGCAGGTAGCCGGCGAGCGGGTGCAGCACACCGCCGGTGGCGAACCGCAGCTGCCGCAGCCGGTTGGCGTACGCCTCGTCGCAGGCCACCACACCGGCGAGCACGTCGCCGTGCCCGCCGAGGTACTTGGTCGCGCTGTGCAGCACGATCCCGGCGCCGTGCTCGGCGGGGCGCTGCAGCACCGGGGTGGCGAAGGTGTTGTCGACCAGCAGCGGTACGTCACCACACGCGTCGGCGATCGCGGCGAGGTCCAACTCGGCGAGTGTCGGGTTCGCCGGCGACTCGACCATCACCAACCCGGTGTCGGGGCGCAGCACGGCCGCGATGCCGTCGGGCTCGGTCCAGGTCAGCGTGGTGCCGAGCAGCCCGGCGCCGAGTAGGTGGTCGGTGCAGCCGTACAGCGGGCGTACCGCGACCACGTGTGGCCGGCCGGCGGCGACCTGGGCGAGCAGGCACGCCGACAGCGCCGCCATGCCGCTGGCGAACGCCACCGCGTCCTCGGTGCCCTCCAGCCGGGCAAGCGCGGCCTCGAACCGCGCCACGGTCGGGTTGTCGAGCCGGGCGTACACCGGCGGGCCGGCCAGCCGGGTGCCGGTGGCGGCGAACGCGTCCAGCCGCTCCGCCTCGGCCGCCACGTCGTGCGACGGGTACGTGGTCGACAAATCGATGGGGACGGCGTGCACGCCGAGCGCGGCAAGGTCCTCCCGCCCGGCGTGCACCGCCTCGGTCGCCAGCGCGCGTCCGGCGTACCGTCGCCGCTCCGCCCACCGGGGTGCTGGCGGGGGTACGGCGGCCGCCGTGGAAGAGGTCGTCTCCATGCCGTGGATGCTGCACGTCTACCGGCTGGTAGCGGAGATTCACCGTGATACGTTCGGCGAATGTCCGATTCGGTGCTGCTTGATCCGGTGGATGTCGAGATTCTGCGGTTGCTGCAGAACGATGCCCGGATCACGTACCGGGAGCTGGGCGAGGCGGTCGGGGTCGCCGCGTCGACGTGTGTGGACCGGGTCGCGCGGCTGCGGCGCACCGGCCTGATCCAGGGGTACGCACTGCGGGTCGACCCGGTGAAGCTGGGCCGCGGACTGCAGGCGCTGATCTCGGTGCAGATGCGGCCGCACCGGCGCGACCTGATCGGACCGTTCGTGGAGCGGGTACGCGCCCTGCCCGAGGTGCGGGCACTGTTCCACCTCACCGGCCCAGACGACTACCTGGTGCACGTGGCGGTACGCAACACCGACGACCTGCGCCGGCTGGTGCTCGACGAATTCACCTCGCACCGGGAGATCTCGCACGTGGAGACCCGCCTGATCTACCAGCAGTGGACCGGCGGCCCACTGCTGCCGTAACGCGTCGACACCTTCGGCAGGCCTCCACCAGTTAGGGGGCCGGGCAGCGCGGCGCGAGTACGCGCCGGAGGTCACGCACACGGCCGGGGCCTCGTCACTCCCAGCCGAGGGGGTGGGCTTCCTCCGGGATCGCGGGTTCGCCGCCGGCCCGGGTGAAGGCGCGTAGGGCGGTGACGAGTTGGCCGCGTAGTTCGGCGGGCATCCGGGAGACGATCGCGGCGATCTCGGCGCGGCGGCGGGCGGTGACGCCGTCGACGACCTGACGGCCTTCGCCGGTGAGCCGGAGCACCACCTCGCGGCGGGTGTCGGGGTTGACCCGGCGGTCGATCATTCCGGCCGATTCGAGCCGGTCGGCCATCCGGGTCGCGGTCGACGGGTTGACCCCGAGCTGCGCGGCCAAGCCCACCAGTTTCATCGGTCCGCGGGAGGCGAGCACCACGAGGGCGCGGAACTGCGGGAGCGTCAGGGCCTCCTCGACCTCGGCGAGGGAATGGGCGGAGACGGCGACCAGCAGCCGGGACGCGGTAAGTACGGCGCTGGTGAGCTGCTCGGCGTCGGCGTGCACGTCCGGCACCCGTTCGGGATCGGTCGTGTCGTTCTGCCGGCTCATGGGTGACTTATACCCGACGGCGGGCGTTCCGGGGGAGCCGGGCGCCGGAGACCAGGTCGTTCGGCCTGTGTCGCCAGACCGGCCTGGTGCCCGCACACCGATTGTTGCATACTGCAACAGTAGCCCGGCGGGACCGGAGGTGACCGATGACGACCGCACCGGCGCGGACCTCTCTCGCAATCCTCGACGACGTACGCAAGACCTACGGCGCGGGGGCGACCGCCGTGCATGCGCTGCGTGGGGTGAGGCTGCGGCTGGAGCCGGGGGAGCTGGTGGTGGTGCTCGGTCCGTCGGGCTCCGGCAAGACGACGCTGCTCAACCTGGTCGGCGGGATCGAGCGCCCCACTGCCGGCCAGGTGTTCCTCGGTGGCCAGGACACCGCGGGGCGCAACGCCGACGCGCTGACCGATCTGCGGCGGGACACGGTGGGTTTCGTGTTCCAGTTCTTCAACCTGATCCCCACCCTGACCGCCTGGGAGAACGTGGCGATCGTCGCCGAGTTGACCGGCCGCGAGGTCGCCGGGCGGGTCGACCGGGCGCTGCAGCAGGTGAGGCTGACCGACCGGGCCGGGCACTTCCCCGGCCAGCTCTCCGGCGGTGAGCAGCAGCGGGTCGCGATCGCGCGCGCGGTGGTGCTGGAACCTCCGCTACTGCTCTGCGACGAGCCCACCGGCTCGCTGGATCTGGCGACCGGTCGCGGCATCCTGGCCCTGCTGCAGCGGTTGGTACGCGAGCCCGGCCGTGGCGTGCTGCTGGTGACCCACAACCAGGCGATCGCGGCGATGGCCGACCGGGTGCTCCACATGCGGTCCGGGTTGATCGTCGACGACGTACGCAACGCCAGCCCGATCGACGCGGAATCGGTGTCGTGGTGAGCCGTACGCTGCGCGCCAAACTGCGCCGGGACATCGTGGCGCAGTGGCCGCAGTTCGCCGCGATCACGGTCACCATGCTGCTCGGCGTCGGACTGTTCGCCGCCTCCTACGACGCGTACCAGAATCTGCTCGCCTCCTACGACCGGGTGTTCGCCGAGCAGCGGTTCGCCGACCTGTTCGTCACCGGGGGCGAGGTGGAGGAGTTCGCGGCGGACGCGCGTACCACCGCGGGGGTGGCGGCGGTGAGCACCCGGACCCAGGCCGACCTGCCGCTGCGGTTCCGCGCGGACAAGCTTCCGGGGCGGGTGATCGGGCTCCCCGCGCAGGGGCAGCCGGCGGTGAACCGGGTGACCGTACTGCGCGGCTCCGGACTCGACGGTCCGGCTTCGGCACTGGTGGAGCACCACACCGCCGACCACTTCGGGCTGCGGCCCGGCTCGACGGTACGGGTGTACGGCCGCGACGGCTGGGTGAGCCTGCGGGTGACCGGGGTGGTGGCCAGCGGCGAGTACCTGTGGCCGGCGCGCAGCCGGCAGGATCCGATCCCGGTGCCGGACAACTTCGGGGTGCTGTTCGTACCCGAGCCGATGGCCCGGCAGCTGGCCGGGGCAGGACCGAACCAGGCGCTGGTACGGCTCACCGAGCCCGGTGACACACGGCTCGACAGCCTCGCCGCGCGGGCCCGCGACGCCGGTGCCACCGACGTCTACACCCGCGCCGACCAGCCGTCGAACTCTCTGCTGCACGAGGACATCAGGGGCTTCGGCGAGCTGTCGGTGATGTTCCCGCTGCTGTTCCTGTCCGCCGCCGGCCTCGCCGGGTACGTGTTGCTGACCCGCCGGGTGCGTACCGAACGCCCGGTGATCGGCATGCTCCGGGCCTGCGGCATGCCGCGCCGTAAGCTGCTGCGCCACTATCTCGGGTACGGCCTGGCCGCCGGCCTGACCGGTGCGGTGCTCGGTCTGGCGGCCGGGGTGCCGAGCGCCCGGCTGCTCAGCCGGGTCTACCTGGAGGCGATCAGTCTGCCGGCGGATTCCGCCGTGGTGGGCGCGGTGCGTGCCGACACCGTGGCCGCCGGCCTCGGGTTCGGGATCGTCGCCGGCATCGCCGCGGCCTGGGCGCCGGCCCGGATGGCGGCCCGGGTGCCGCCGGCGGAGGCGATGCGGCTGGCACCCGAACAGCCCGGCGGGCGCAGCCTGCTGGAGCGGGTCCTGCCGGTCGCCCGGCGACTGCCCCCGGGTGGCCGGCTGGTGCTGCGCGGCATCGAACGCAACCGGCGGCGCAGCGCGTTCACCGCGTTGAGCGTGGTGCTGGCGCTGCTGTTGATCCTGATTTCCTGGACCATGATCGACACCATGGAAGGCATGCTGCGCACCCAGTTCGACGTGGTGTCGCGGCAGGACGCCAGCGTCGAGTTCACCGGCCCGGCCCGGCTCGATCCGCTCCGTGAGCTGCCGGGCGTGACGGCGGTCGAGCCCACCGTGCGCACCCAGGTCACGGTCCGGGCCGGCGGCGGCGACTACGCGACCGCGCTGCAGGCGCTGCCCGCCGACACCCGGATGCACGGCTTCCGGCTGGTCGGCGGCGGCACCACCCGGCTGCCCAGCGACGGGGTCCTGCTCGCCCGGGGCGTGACGGACCGGCTCGGCGTACGGGTCGGCGACACCGTGACGCTGATCCTGCCGCTGCTCGGGCGCACCGTCACCGCGCCGGTGCGGGGCGTGCTGGACGAGCCACTGGGCAGCTTCGGGTACGGGTCACTGGACTGGCTGCGCGACGCCGTGGGCGAGGTGTCGGTGACCTCCGCGTTGCTACGGTTCGCGCCGGAAGCCGACCGGGCGGACCTGCGCCGCACGATCTCCGCCCTGGACGGGGTCGCCGGGTACGAGGACAGCAAGGCACTGGCCCGGATGTACCGGCAGTACGCCGGGCTGTTCTACGCCTTCGTCGGCGGCATGCTGGTGCTGGGCGCGCTGATGGCCTTCGCCGTCGTGTTCACCACCATGTCGGTCAACGTGCTGGAACGCTCCCGGGAGCTGGCCACGCTGCGTGCCGCCGGGGTACGGCACCGCACCGTCGCCCGGCTGGTCGCCGCCGAGAACCTGCTGGTGGCCTCGCTCGGTGTGGTGCCAGGGCTGATCCTCGGGGTGGTCGCGGGCAGGCTGTTCCTCGACTCGTACTCCTCCGACCAGTTCCGGCTCGACCTGGTGGTACGCCCCACCACCTTGCTGTTCTCGGCGGTCGCGGTGCTCGCGGTGGCCGCGGCGTCGCAGTGGCCCAGCCTGCGCGCCGTACGCCGGTTGGAGATCGCCACGGTGGTACGCGAGCGCGGCGGCTGACCGGCGGTGCGGTCGGGTGCGATGCCTCAACTACCCGGCGCTAGCCTCACTGCCGTGGACGTCGAGTTCTCCGGCGAGATCTGGTTCTGGCGCGGCCCGTCGCCGTACCACTTCGTCACGGTCCCCGAGGCCCAGAGCGAGCAGCTGCGTACGGTGGCCGGCGCGGTGACGTACGGCTGGGGCATGGTCCCGGTCCACGCGCGGGTGGGCGAGACCCGCTGGGACACCTCGCTCTACCCGAAGGACGGCGGGTACGTCGTACCCCTCAAGGACGCCGTCCGCCACGCCGAGGGCCTCGAGGCCGGCCACGTCATCGCGGTGCGCCTCACCGTCCGCCACGGGTGAACGTCACGTGGGTGACTCCGCTGGGTGAGGAGGTGGCCTCGACCCGGTAGTCGTTCTCGAGGCCTTCCAGTCCGTCCCAGAGGCGTACGCCCCGGCCGAGCAGGATCGGGACCACGACGGTGTGTAGGTGGTCGATCAGCCCGGCCGCGAGGAATTCGCGGACCGTGGTGGGGCCTCCGCCGATGCGTACGTCCTTGCCGCCTGCCGCCTTGCGGGCCGTCTCGAGCGCCTCGGCGGGCGAGGCGTCCAGGAAGTGGAAGGTGGTGCCGCCTTCCATCTCGATCGACGGCCGCGTGTGATGGGTGAGGACGAAGACCGGTGTGTGGAACGGCGGGTTGGGACCCCACGCGCCCTTCCACTCCGGGTCCTCGCGCCATCCGGGGTGGCCCCACTTCCCGGCACCCATGATCTCGGCGCCGATCCCTGGATCGTGCTGCTGGGTGAAGGCGTCGTCGACGCCGCCGCTACCGCCGGGCTGCCACCACCGGGTGGTGAACATCCACTGGTGCAGCCGGTCCCCGGCGTGACCGAAATGCGCGTCGGCGCTCTGACCCTCACCGGTGCCGAAGCCGTCGAGTGAGATGGCGAAGTTGTGGACGCGGACGAGTGACATGGCGGGCGCTCCCTCGGTGATCGGCGTAGTCGTAGCCTGCCCCGGATCCACTCATATGTCAGTAGGCGGTGCCCGGCCCACACGCCGAACGTCATCACCGGCAAGCACGACCACGGCAGCCGCTCCCGGTCCGGGCAGCCCGCCCGCCTTGGAGTTCGAACATATGTTCGATAGACTCCGGGGGTGGGGTGGCGGCGCAGATGGGTGGTACGGATCCACGTGCTGGAAAGCGGCACCAGTGACCGAGAGGAGATCCGGGAGATCACCGTGGACACGATCGCCAAGCTGCGGGCGGCGGTGGAGATCGCGCGGGCCGACCCGATGGTGCGCAAGTACCGGTTCGAGCGGATGCACTACCTCGATCACGACGACGCGCCGAGCCACTGCGACTGCGGCCGGGAGCTGGAGGGTCCGCTGTCGATCCGGGCGCCTCGGGCGTGGGTGGACTGCCGGGGTTGTCCGGGGCACGTGCTCTACCGGTGCCGTGACTGTGCCCGGGTGACTGTGTGGCCAGACCCCAGCCGGGAGTGTCAACCGATGCGCCCACCGGCCTTCGGCCCGTGACCGACCGCGACACCGGCCCGTGACCGACTGCGACACTGGAGCGCGACCCGCGCTCACGGTCATAACGCAGCGTGGCCACCTGCTGGGTACGCTGACCGGATGGCGGGGCAGACACGCGAGAATGCACGCCGGACCCGCGAGCGGATCATGGATGTCGCGCTGCGGATGTTCGCCGCGCAGGGCACCGCCGCCATCCCGGTCACCGCCATCGAGAAGGCCGCCGGGCTCTCGGCGGGCAGCGGTAGCTTCTACCGCCACTTCACCGACAAGTCCGACCTGCTGCAGGCGGTGGTGGAGCGCGAGCTGGCCCGCGTCGGCAAGCCGGCCGAAGCCCAGGTCAGCCACCCCCGGCAGGATGGCCGGCCGGCAGCGGAGGCGCTCGCCGTACAGCTGCGGGCTGACCTTGATTTTCTGCGCGACCTCGGGCCGCTGATCGCGATCCTGATGTGGGAGCGGGATCGGGCGCCAGAGCTGACCGAGCAGATCCGCCGGACCATGAACGACCGTGGGGTCGAGCTCGGCATCGCGGACCTGCTCTCCGTCACCACCACGGATACGGTCAGGGCCGACCCGGCGGCGGCCGCCACCGTGATGCAGTCCGCGATGGTCGGCTACCACCTTGCCAACGAGTACTTCGGTGCCGCCCCCGGCGACGTCGACCCGGACCGGTTCACCACCACACTGGCCCGCCTGCTCACCCGGGGATGACACCGCGAGCGCGTCTCAGCGCCTCCGGGAGGGCCGACGGGTCGGGCAGTACGGCGGCGAGGTGGCCGTCGGGGCGTACCAGATGCACACTGCGGTCGGTGGCGGCCAGCGCGACACGTACCCCCGGACCGAGGTCGGCGATCCGATGCACCGCGACGGACGGTCCTGCCTCGCCGAGCGAAGGCGTCGCCGCGTCGCTGGGGACGGCCACGTCAGTGGGGACGGCCACGTCAGTGGGGACGGCCGCGTCAGTGGGGACGGCCACGTCAGTGGGGACGGCCGCGTCGGTGGGGACGGCGGCGTCGCTGCGGACGGCCGTGTCGGTGGGGACGGCTGCGCCGGTGAGGACCACGAAGCCGGCGCCGAGCAGCTGGCGCAACCGGCCCGTGGCGCCGCCGGGTAGCCGGCACGGCGCGTCGGGACACAGCACCCC
>JBOGDE010000030.1:0-25616 GCA_050701695.1 Micromonosporaceae bacterium | reverse complement strand
GCGGCGGCTCCGAGCAGCCCGGTGGCGGCGAGTCCGGCGGCCAGCCCGGTGGCGACAGTGCCCCCGCGGGCGGCGAGAGCAGCCCGGCCGGCGGTGCCGCCGACAAGGGCGAGGAAGCCCTGCAGGGCAAGGTCGTCCCGCCTGTCGACGGCTGATCCACACCGCGAGGATCATGGTTTCGGGAACGGAACGCCGCGAAAATCCGCGGTTCTGTTCCCGAACCCATGATCATGCCGTCCGGCGGTCAGCGGCCGTGGAAGGTGGGCTGCTGCTTGTTGACGAAGGCGGTGGTGGCCTCGCGGTGGTCGGCGGTGGCGCCGCAGGCGGCCTGGGCGGCGTACTCGGCTTCCAGGGCGGCCTCCAGACCACCGGACGCTCCGGCCATCAGCTGCTTCTTGATCGCGCCGTACGCCACGGTGGGTCCGGCGGCGAGCCGTGCCGCGAGTGACTGCGCGGTGGGCAGCACCTGCTCGTCGTCGGCGACCAGCTCGGTGAGCAGCCCGAGCCGGTGCGCCTCGTCGGCCTTCACCGGGGTGGCGAGCAGCATCAGCTCGGTCGCCTTGGCGTACCCGACGAGCCGCGGCAGGGTCCACGAGACGCCGGTGTCGCCGGCCAGCCCCACCCCGGCGAACGCCATCAGGAACCGGGTGCCGGGTCCGCCGATCCGGAAGTCGGCGAGGAACGTCAGCGAACCGCCGGCTCCGGCCGCCATCCCGCGTACCGCCGCGATCACCGGCTTCGGCATGGTGCCCAGCAGCCGCACGATCGGGTTGTAGTGCTGCTTCACCGTGGCGAGCGGGTCGTCGCTGCCGGACTCCAGGGTCTCCACGTGCTCCCGCAGGTCCTGGCCGACGCAGAACGCCCGGCCGGCGCCGGTGAGCACGACGGCGCGGGTGCTGGCGTCGCCGGCCAGCGCGGTGAGCTGCTCGGCCAGCGCCTCCTTCAGGGCGCGGTCCAGCGAGTTCAGTGACTCGGGCCGGTTCAGGGTCAGGGTCGCCACCCCGTCGGTACGGTCGATCAGCAGCGGGTCGGTCACAGGGCACCTCGTCTCGTCGCGGTCAGGTCGGGGCGGTGGGCGTCCAGGCAGCGGTCCACGTGCCGGTCCGCGGCGGGACGCAGCCGGCGGGCGTGGTGGTCGAAGAACTCCGCGGCGGCCAGTCCGGGCCATTTGTCGGGCAGCAGCTCCGCCGGCAGCTGCGGGTCCCGGAACAGGAACGTACGCCAGGCGTGCACCAGCCGGAACCGCGCCAGGTACGCGGTGGCGTCCGCCTCACCCGGCCCCACCGGCTCGACCACCGGTCGCAGCTCGTCGGTGAACCGCCGGTACGCCCCGGCCAGCGCGTCCAGGTCCCAGGCGCGGTGCGCCAGCGTGGTGGCCGTCGCCGTACCGCCGGCTGGTTCGGATCGGAACCGCTCCGCGGTGACCGCGGCCTCGGCGAGCATCGGCTCCAGGTCGGGTGCGTGCCGCGGGGCGATCCAGGTGGTGCCGGTGAGCTGCCCGTACCCGAGGTAGCCGAGGTTGGCGGCGAGCCGGGCCCGCCCGGTACGGCTGGCGGGTGGGTCGACCAGCAGCAGGTCGAAGGCGCCCTGCCAGGCCGGCGGGGTGATCCGGTAGATCCGGGCGGCGGCGTCGTCGACCCGGCGTACCGCCTTGGGGGTCAGTGCGTAGCCGGGGCCGTGGTGGAGCCGGGTGGGGCGCAGCCAGCCCTGCCGCACCATCCGGGACACGGCGGTACGCACCGCCGGTGCGGAGATCTCCAGCGGCGCCAGCAGCCGGACCAGCGCGGAGACCGCCGCGTACCCGCCGCGTGCTCTGAGGTGGTCGCCGTAGAGATCGAACAGTGCCGAACGCGCCTGCACCCCGAGAGTGTGACAGTTGATCGCAGAAAGCGCCAGAAAACGTCACAGCTTCCTGGGGGCGGTTTGGGGAACGCGGCGCTCATCAGGGAAAATAGCTGGTCGGTACATCGCCGTGGGGCCACCTGAGCCGTCAGATCCCCGGCGACGCGGAGAAGTTTTCATCGCCGTGGGCACCACCCACGGCGTGGCGTGTGAGTCGAGGGGAGACAACATGGCGGCCATGAAGCCGCGGACGGGCGACGGTCCGCTGGAGGTCACCAAGGAGGGCCGCGGCATCGTCATGCGGGTTCCACTCGAGGGCGGCGGACGACTCGTCGTCGAGATGACCCCAGAGGAGGCCAGCGATCTCGGTGACGCGCTGAAGTCCGTCGTGAGCTGAGTCGCTGTATGACACGACCCCGGTGCGGTTGGCGTACCGGGGTCGCGTCCTGTGTGAGGTCCCGTTTCCCCAGCTAGGAGGCGATCAACGGTGCTCGTGGTACGTCTGGCGGAGCGGATCGGACGGCCGGCGGTGCTCGCCGTACCGGTGCGGTCGGTCGATTCGGAGCCGCAG
Source organism: Micromonosporaceae bacterium (assembly GCA_050701695.1). Classification (GTDB taxonomy): domain Bacteria; phylum Actinomycetota; class Actinomycetes; order Mycobacteriales; family Micromonosporaceae; genus WHSM01. The sequence goes on along the minus strand of JBOGDE010000030.1, from coordinate 23,203 downwards.
TCTGATGCGGACGAGGTGACCCCGGGCGTGGTGGCCGCCGAGGCCGGTCGGTTGCCGGCGGCGGTGTCCGAGGTGTCCGAGGCGTTCCTGGCCGAGGCGGAGCACTCCGGTGCCGCCGGTACGGTGCAACAGCTCCCGCTGCCCGGCGGGACCGTCAACCGGGTGCTGTTCGTCGGGATCGGCGAGGGCGACGCGGCGGGCTGGCGCAAAGCCGGTGCCGCGGTCGCGAAAGCCGCCTCCGGGAAGACCTCTGCCGCCGTGCTGGTGCCCGCCGACGCGCCCCTGGAGACGGTCGCCGGGCTCACCGAAGGGCTGCTGCTGGGGTCGTACCGGTATCGGTTGGCTAACAAACCTGACGACTCCCGCAAGCTGCGAACGGTCACCCTGGTCTGCGCCGAGCCGGACCGGTACGCGCAGCCGCACGCCGAGGCCGGCGTGGTGGCCGAGGCGGTCTGCCTGGCGCGTGACCTGACCAACCAGCCCAGCGTCGACAAGTCACCGGCGAAGCTCGCCGCCACCGTGAGGCGGGCCGCCGAGAAGCACGGCGTCACCGTGGCGGTACGCGAGCCCGCGCAGCTCGCCGAGGAAGGCTTCGGCGGCATCCTCGCCGTCGGCGGCGGCTCCGCCCGCGGGCCCCGGCTGGTCGAGCTGCGGTGGGCGCCCCGGGGCGGGAAGCGGCACGTGGTGCTGGTCGGCAAGGGGATCACGTTCGACACCGGCGGCGTCAGTATCAAGCCGCTGGAAAACATGCTGCTGATGCGCAAGGACATGGGCGGCGCCGCCGTGGTCGCCGCCGCCGTGGTCGCCGCCGCCCGGCTGAAACTGCCGGTGAAGGTCACGGTGCTGCTGCCGCTGGCCGAGAACATGGCGGGCGCGGACTCCTACCGCCCCGGCGACGTGGTACGGCACTACGGCGGGCTGACCAGCGAGGTGCTGAACACCGACGCCGAGGGCCGGATGGTGCTCGCCGACGCGCTGGCGTACGCGGCGCGCCGGCTCAAGCCCGACGTGCTGCTGGATTTCGCCACCCTGACCGGCGCGGCCCGGGTGGGGCTGGGGAAACGTACCGCCGCGGTGATGGGGGACAACGACGGGCTGGTCAAGGAGCTGATCGCCGCCGGTGAGGCGGTGGGGGAGCTGATGTGGCGGCTGCCGCTGCACGCCGACTACGCCGAGCTGATCCGCAGCGACGTCGCCGACTTGACCAACGTGAACCAGGGGATGAGCCCGGCGGGTGGGGCGATCACCGCGGGGCTGTTCCTGCGGGAATTCGCCGGCGACCGCGCCGACCGATGGGCCCACGTGGACATGTCGGCCACCTCCTGGATCGAGAAGGACGACGCCGAGCTGGTCAAGTACGCCACCGGCTGGGGTGTCCGCACCCTGGTCAACTGGCTGCGGGCACAGTAGCGGCGGCTCGCAAGCCGTAGCGTTCCCGGCAGGTGCGACAACTTCCTGACAGTAGTTCGCATATCACGGTAGGTATGCGGTTTTATGGTGCCGCGACCAATGTAGGCGGTGACCCATGGCGCGGCGGCCCGGTGCCCGGCTCAGCAAGGCGATGCTGATCGCGGGTGTGGTGGAGGGGGTCGGCATCGTGGCGACCCTGATCTTCAGCCTCGTCACCCGCGCTCCGGCGGCGTGGCAGGTGGCGCTGGTGCCGGTCGCGGCGGTGCTGATCGCGAGCCTCAAGGCCGGCGTCGACACCGCCGCCCGCGACCCGGAGCCGGAACCCGCGCCCGCCCCCGGCCCGGCAGGCCACCCCCACGGCACCTACGGCCAGCACGGCACCCCCGGCCCCTACGGCCAGTACGGCACACCCGGCGGCGGGTACGGCCGGGCCCCGGTGCCGTCACCCCCATCCGACCGGCGCGGCCGGGTGGGAACGCTGGTCACGGTGCTGCTAGTGCTGCTGCTGGTGTGCGGCGGCGGCGGGCTGGCCGTCACCGCCGGCGTCGGGTACGCGTACGGCTGGATCAGCGGCAACGAAGCCCAGACGGCGGTCTACTCGGGGTCGGCCACCGGCGGCGGCAGTGGGCTGCGGATCGCCGTCACCCACGTCTGGGTCACGGCGCACTTCACCAAGGTGGAGGTCGTCGCCGCGAACACCACCGGGGACAGCCTCAGCCTGCCGGTGTTCGGCAACTGCGTGCTCAGCGGCGCCGACGGGCGCACCCTGGAGGCTGACCCGATGCGTACCCAGCTGGCGAAGGACGGCTGGTCGGACTCGGTGCCGTCGGGCGTGCCGCACCGGGGCGTGATCGTCTTCGGTGGGCGGCTGGCACCCGGGGACGCGTCGCTGACGTTCGCCACTGTTTTCGGGAGCCTGAACGTGCCGCGCTCGGTGACGGTGCGGGGCATCCCGATCAGCGCGCCGGCGGGCTGAGCGAGGCGTACAGCTCGGCGGTACGGCGCGCGACCGCGTCCCAGCCGAACTCCGCGACCGCGCGCCGCCGTCCCGCCTCACCCATCGCGGCGGCCCGGTCCGGGTCATCGAGCAGTGCGTTCAGCGCCGCCGTCAGCCGGTCGGCAAACCCTTCCTCGGTGTACGGCACCAGCAGCCCGGTCTCGCCGTCGGCCACCACCTCGGGGATCCCGCCGACCGCACTGGCCACCACGGCGGTGCGGCACGCCATCGCCTCCAGGTTGACGATCCCGAGCGGCTCGTACACCGAGGGACAGCAGAACGCGGTGGCGTGGGTGAGCAGCCCGATCACGTCCTCACGGGGCAGCATCTCCTGCAACCAGATGACATCGCGTTCCGCGCGCAGAGCCTCGATCTCGGCGGCCACCTCGGCGGCGATCTCCGGGGTGTCCGGGGCGGAGGCGGCCACCACCAGCTGCACCCCGGGCCGGAGCCGGTGCGCGGCGGCGAGCAGGTGCGGCAGCCCCTTCTGCCGGGTGATCCGCCCGACGTACAGCACGTACGGCCGGCTCGGGTCGACGCCGTGCCGCTGCAGCGCGGCGATCTGCTCCACCGGCTGGTACAGCGTGGTGTCGATGCCGTTGCCGATCACATGCACCCGGGCCGGGTCGATCTCCGGGTACGCCGCCAGCACGTCGCCGCGCATCCCCCGGCTGACCGCGATCACCGCGTCGGCGGCGAGGTAGGCGGTGCGCTCGGCCCAGCAGGACAGGGCGTACCCGCCGCCGAGCTGTTCGGCCTTCCACGGCCGCAACGGCTCCAGCGAGTGCGCGGTGACCACGTGCGGTACGCCGTGCAGCAGCTTGCCGAGATGGCCGGCCAGGTTGGCGTACCAGGTGTGGGAGTGCAGGACGTCGGCGTCCGCGACGGCGGCTGCCATCTGCAGGTCCACCGACAGGTAGCGCAGCGCGGCGTTGGCGCCGGCCAGCTGCGGCACCGGCTGGTACGCGGTCGCGTCGCCGCGCGGTTCGCCGAAGCAGTGCACGTCCACGTCGATCAGCTGCCGCAGCTCACGTACCAGGAAATCCACGTGTACGCCGGCGCCGCCGTACACCTCGGGTGGGTACTCCCTGGTCAACACCGCTGCCCGCATGCGTAGCACCCTAACGGGCCACGAGCCCGGGATTGGATCTGTCGGGGCGTCGCCGTCTCGGCTGGGCTGGAGACATGCTGCTGGCACACATGAGCGACCTGCACCTGGACGGCTCGGTACGGGCCCGGGAACGGACCGCACGGGTGATGACGTACCTCGACGGACTGGACGACCTGGACGCGGTGCTGGTTACCGGCGACCTCACCGACCACGGTGCCGAGGCGGAGTACGAGGAGCTGATGAAGCTGCTGCCGTCCCGTCACCCGGTGCTGACCTGCCCCGGCAACCACGACGTGCGGGCGGCGTACCGCACGGTGGTGCTGGGGGAGGACGCCGCCGACGCGCCGGTGAACCAGGTGCACCGGATCGGCGGCGCGGTGTTCGCGATGTGCGACTCCACCATCCCGGGCCGCCCCGACGGCGCGTTGAGCGGTGAGACCCTCGACTGGCTGGCAGGGGCGCTCGCCGACACTGCGGGCGAGCCGGTGTTCGTGGGGTTCCACCACCCGCCGATGCCGCTGGGCAACCCGTACGTCGACGAGCTGCGGCTCCACGGGGAGCATCAGCTCGCGGCGCTGGTCGCGGCGTACCCGCAGGTGGTGGCGGTGCTCTGCGGCCACGCCCACACCGCCGCGGTGACCCGGTTCGCGGGCGTACCGCTGCTGGTGGCGCCGGGGATCGCGTCGACCATCACGCTGCCGTGGGAGCACCGCGACCTGTACGACCACGAGCTGCCACCGGGCATCGCCTTCCACGTCGTAGGAGAGGATCGCCGCCTGACCACCCACTACCGCTTCCTCTGACGCCCGGAGCGTTGGACGGTCTCTTACACAGAATCGCCCTCGGGTTCTCGCCAGCCGTCCAATGCTGATCGCTGCTTCACGCTTCCAGCGGGGGCACGGTGTTCTACATTCTTGTAGTACGCTAGTGATATGGAACAGGTGGCGGTGCGTGTGCTCAACCAGGAGACCTCGTCGGTCCTCGCCCGGGTGAAGCGGGGTGAGGAGATCGAGGTCACCGAACGTGGGGTGGTGGTTGCCCGCATCGTGCCGGCGGCGCCGTCGCCGCTGGCTGACCTGGCGGCGGCGGGCAGGGTGAAGCTGCCGGCTGCCGCCGGTCCGATGCCACGGCCCGCCGGTCGGGTGAGGACGGATCACGAGGCGGGGGCGCTCGTCAGCGACATGCGTGACGACGAGCGCTACTGATGATCTACCTGGATACCACCGCGATCATCAAGTTGGTACGCCGCGAGCCGGAGAGTGACGCGCTCGGCGACTGGCTGGACGACCGGCTCCACGAGCTGCTGCTGACCTCGGCACTGGCGGAGGTCGAGGTGCCCCGTGGTCTGCGTCGCTCGGAGCCCGCGCTGCTGCAGTCGGTCCCTCCGGTGATGGCGCGGCTCGCGATCTGTGACATCGACGAGGTGGTCCGCGCGACGGCCGCCGGCTACGCGGACCCGTTGCTGCGATCGCTGGACGCGGTCCACCTGGCCACAGCCCAGGTCTTCGGGGGCCGGGACCTTGCCGCGCTCGTCACCTACGACAAGCGGCTGCTCGCCGCGGCGGACGCGCTCGGCGTGCCCACCGCGGCGCCCGGCACCTGATCGCGCGCAGCTGGGTGCGCCGGCGGGCGGTACGGCACTAGGGTCGGGACCATGGCGGCGCCGAAGGTGCTCGGGATCGTGCTCGCCGGTGGCGAGGGCAAGCGGCTGATGCCGTTGACCGCCGACCGGGCGAAGCCGGCGGTGCCGTTCGGCGGGCAGTACCGGCTGATCGACTTCGTACTGTCCAACCTGGTCAACGCCGGGTTCGTGAAGCTCTGCGTACTCACCCAGTACAAGTCGCACTCGCTCGACCGGCACATCTCGCAGACCTGGCGGCTGTCCACGCTGATGGGCAACTACATCACCGCGGTGCCGGCACAGCAGCGGCTCGGCCCACGCTGGTACACCGGTAGCGCCGATGCGATTCTGCAGAGCCTCAACCTGGTGTACGACGAGCGCCCCGACTACGTCGTCGTCTTCGGCGCCGACCACGTCTACCGGATGGATCCCCGGCAGATGCTCGACGCGCATATCGAGTCCGGCGCGGGCGCCACCGTCGCCGGGATCCGGGTGCCGCGCGAGGAGGCCCGCGCGTTCGGTGTGATCGAGACCGCCGCCGACGGGCTGACCATCGCGCAGTTCCTGGAGAAGCCGGCACAGCCGCCGGGCACCGCCGACGACCCGAGCGTCGCGTACGCCAGCATGGGCAACTACGTGTTCTCCACCGACGTCCTGGTCGAGGCGTTGAAGGCCGACGCCGAGGACGCCGGCAGCAAGCACGACATGGGCGGCGACATCATCCCGCTGCTGGTCGGCAAGGGCCAGGCCGCGGTGTACGACTTCAGCGGCAACCAGGTGCCCGGCGCCACGGTGCGCGACCTGGCGTACTGGCGGGATGTGGGGACGCTGGACTCGTACTTCGAGGCCCACATGGACCTGGTCTCGGTCAACCCGATCTTCAACCTGTACAACTCCGAGTGGCCGATCCTGACCCACGTGCCGCCGTACCCGCCGGCGAAATTCGTGCTGGGCGGCCGGGCGTACGAGTCGCTGGTCTGCTCCGGCGCGATCGTCACCGGCACGGTGGCCCGCTCCGTACTGTCTCCGGACGTGGCGGTCGAGGACGGCGCCTGGGTGGAGAATTCCGTACTCATGGCGGGGGTACGGGTGGGCCGGGGCGCCGTGGTCCGCAACGCCATCCTGGACAAGAACGTCCACGTCCCGGACGGGCACCGGCTCGGGGTCGACCTGGACGGCGACCGCGAGCACCACCGGGTCACCGACTCCGGCATCGTGGTGCTCGGCAAGAACGAACCCGCCCGCCCCCTCTGACCCGGCCCCCGGTGGGACTCCGCCGCTGTCAGGACTCGCGGCGGCGGGCGGTCACGATCGCGCCGAACAGCAGCACCGCCACCACGCCGCCGAACCCGTACTGGTAGGTGCGGGTGTGCAGGGTCCGGACCAGGCTCGCGGTGCTTCCGGTGTACGCGGTCGCCGGCTGCCGGCAGACCACGTTCGCGGCGCCGGTGAACCACGGCTCGAACTCCGGATAGGTGCGCGTGCTGGTGCGCCCGGAGCGAGGCAGCGCGACCCGGCGCGACTCGCCCTGCTCCGGCGTAATGGTGCACGCCACCGACGTGCCCTTGCCGCTGGCGTGCAGCACCATGGTGCCGCCGGTCCAGTGGTAGCTCCGACCGGGGTCGAGGGTGCGGGAGGCGGGCACGGGGGAGCCGGAGAAGGTGACCACCGCGAACGTGACCAGGCCGCCGAGGGCGACCAGGACGGCGAGCCCGGCCAGGAGCTTGGTGACCAGCGGGGATCCGCTGCCGAACAGTGACCTGAGGAGAGACATGGCCGCCACCGTATCGTGTCGATGCACGCTATTTGGGTACGTAACGGGCCCCCTGGCTCAGGCGATGGAGTCGATCAGCGCGTACCCGCCGGCGCACAGCCCCGCCAGCGCGAGCCCGGCCGCGGACACCACCAGCCCCGTCGTGTAGCTGGACCACAGGCCGAACGTGGTGACGTCGGTGCCGCGCTCGTCGTACACCCGGTTGCGCCAGGCACCGAAACCGAACCGCAGCGGATGCGGGCGCCCCGGCGCCACCGTGCGCCGGGTGCTGGCGAGCGTGATGCCGAGCGGATCTTTGACCTTCATCTCGTGTACGCCGGGCGGCACGATCACGTACCAGGTGCCCTCACCGACCGGCACCCGCACCGGCCCGACGTGGAACCGTCCGGTGTACATCACCGGATACAGGTACGGGCCGCGGTCGAAGGTGACGACCAGGCAGCCGTACCCGGGCGGGATCGGCGGTGGCGCCGGTGAGCCGACGAAGGGCGCCGGTACGGTCATGCCGCACCAGTGCCGGCCAGCATGCTCACGGACGCACCTCGCTGACGCTCGGGCGCCCGCGAGCGGGCTGCTCTGTACATTGGTTCGCTCGCAAGCTCGCTCACGGGGCCTTGACGGCGACCAGCAGGCCGTCGCCGACCGGCAGCAGTGCGGTGGTCCACTCCTCGGTGTCGCGCAGCGACTTGACCACCTCGCGCATCGCGACCGATTCCGGGTCGCGGGCGGCGGGGTCGACCACTTTGCCGGCGTTCAACGCGTTGTCCAGCACCAGCACGCCGCCGACCCGTAGCAGCCGCAGCGCTTCGGCGGCGTACCGGTCGAAGTCGCTGCGGTCGGCGCTGAGCAGCACCAGGTCGTACGCGCCGTCGGCGAGTCGGGGCAGCACCTCCAGTGCCCGCCCGGCGATCAGCCGGGTACGGGACGGGGCGTAGCCGGCCTCGACGAAGGCCTTGCGCGCCAGTCGCTGGTGTTCGGGCTCGATGTCGATGGTGGTCAGTACGCCGTCGGGCCGCATCCCGGACAGCAGCCACAGCCCGCTCACCCCGGCGCCGGTGCCGACCTCCACCACCGCCTTGGCACCGATCATGGTGGCGAGCAGCCGCAGCGTCGCGCCGGCTCCGGGCTGGGTGGGCACGACCCCGACCTCGGCGGCGCGGGCGCGGGCGGACTCCAGGACGGAATCCTCGGCGACGTACGACTCGGTGAATTCGTGTACCGCCGGCGGCAGAGTCGGCTTGTCGATGACGCACCTCCTTGAAGGGAGTCTATGGACCCGGAGCGGTCCGGGGGTGCAGCGACCCACCCCGCCGGCGCTCGACGGCTAGGCCGTGTCCTGTCGATCTTGGTCGAGCGAGGCGGGTCCCAGGCGGCGTCCGGCAAGGCGCAGGTTCGTCCGGATACCGGTGTTGTATCCGGACGGTTCTGCAACGCCGCCGGTCGTCGTCTGGGACCTGTCGCAGCCGGCCAAAGATCGGCAGGACACGGCCTAGGCCTGCGCTATCGGCGGGTCTTGGAGGCCAGGCCGCCGGTGATCATGGTGTCAGGCTCGCAGAGGCTGCACGGGCTGAATCCGAGCTCGACCGCTTCGTCCACCGGAATCGGCTCGTGCTCGCGTCCCAGCAGATGTACGCAACCGGCGACGTGGTAGCGGGGACGGCCGTCGATCACGAACACGTCGGTGTCCATCCGGGCCACCTGCGCCGCCACCCGGGCGGCACGCCGCTGGATCGGAGGCTCGTCCTTCGGGTCGTCCTCGTCGAGCCCGCCGCCGATCCAGGCCTCCGGATCGTCCGGCACCGCGGCACCTGGCACCGCGGCACCCAGCGGCGGAGTCGGGATGTCGGCACCCATCGGGGGGGTCGGCAGGTCGGCGATCCCGGGGCCTTCCGGCGCCGGTGTGGCCTCCATCGTCGACGGCCCGACCTGCTCGGGTGCGGCGGTCTGGTCTGGGGCGGCCTCGTCTCGGGCGGCCCGGTCCGCCGGCGGCTGCGGGTACGGCTCGTCGCCACGCGCGGCGTGCGCTGGCTCGGGGACCGTGGGATGTTCGGCCGTACCGAACTGGCGCTGCACCGGAACCCGCTCGGTGGGTGCCCGCTCGATCGGCTCGGCGTGATGTCGGGGAACGGCCTCGGCACCGCGGGGCACCGCCTCACCGAACCGTGCGTCGCCGACCGGCCGTGCGGGGTAGTCCGGCTGGTCGTCGAAGAAGCCCTCTCGGGGCTCCGGCTCGTCGTCCCATTCGTCGTCCTGCTCGCGCAGCCGCGCTTCCTCGCGTGCCGACGCACTCTGCTTGGCGCCCAGGTAGAGCAGCACCGCCGCGAGCAGGCTGCCCACAATGGAGCCGCCCAGCATCCAGTCATTGCCCAGGATGAGCCCGCCGACGAGCAGACCCGCTGCCGCGAGGATCAGAACCAGACTGCCGACAATCAACGGAATATGACCTGTGGGAGCTGGTGGCTATCGACCCGAGGTGCCGTCGGCCTGGGCCATGCCGAGGCCCTGCCGACCGCCGGAGTAAGACCCGAGGCCCGCCGCGGCGAGGCCCCCGCCCGCCGCCTGCCGGCCGGCTGCGTCGCCGTTGCGCGACACCTCGCCTTCGATGCCCTGCGCACGGCCTTCCAGGTCCCGCAGCTGGCTCTCCAGGTACGCCTTGAGTCGGGTGCGGTACTCCCGCTCGAACGCCTTGAGCTCCTCGATGTGCTTCTGCAGTGCGGAGCGCTTCGTCTCCAGGCCACCCATCGCCTCCTGGTGACGGGTACGCGCGTCCCGTTCCAGAGTCTCGGCCTTGGTACGCGCCTCGCGGGTGACCTCCTCGGCCTTCGCGCGCGCGTCGGAGAGCAGCTTGTCGGCTTCCCGACGGGCGTCGGCGACGTGGTCGTCGGCGGTGCGCTGCGCCAGCATCAGCACCCGCAGCGCCTGCTGCTCGCCGCCCGGGTCCCCGCCGGGGATCGGCACCGCGCCGGAGCCCTGCCGCACCTGCTCCAGCTCGTCCTGCAGCTGGCGGGCGGCCTGGTCGGCGGCGACCTTCTCGCGCTGGATCTGGTCCAGCTGGGCCTGCAGCTCCGCGTTCTCCGCGGCGAGCCTCGGGTCACCACCACCCGGGCCTGCGGGCGCGCCTCCGCCCCGCGCCCGCAGGTCGTTGTTCTCCTCGATCAGACGCTGCAGCTCACGCTCCACCTCGTCAAGGAAGGCGTCGACCTCTTCCTCGTCGTACCCTCGCTTGCCGATCGGAGGCTTCTTGAACGCGACGTTATGTACGTCGGCCGGGGTTAACGGCATCGGAACTCCTCAGGTCAGCTCGCGGCCGCGTGGAACGGCTGCAGACTCGCACGTTACGTCCTAGCGGATGCTGTCGCCAGCCAGTGGTGCTACGACGACGAACAACAACACCCACACAATAAGCAGCAGCGCCAAGAAGGCCAGGTCCAGGCTCACGGTACCAATTCGAACCGCGGGGATCACTCGCCTCAACGCCTTAAGGGGTGGATCAGTGACGCTCCACACCACTTCCATCCCCGCCGAGGCACCCCGACCTGGCTGCCACCGCTTCGCGAACATAAGCACATATTCCAGGACAAGTCGGGCAAGTAGCAGTAGGAAGAACGCGTACAGGATCAGGTAGACAACCTGCCAGACGATTTCCACCGGTCGGGTGCCTCGCTCCTTCAGCTCTGGTTGAAGAACCCGCCCTCGGCGATCTTGGCCTTGTCCTCAGCGGTCACCTGGACGTTGGCCGGCGAGAGCAGGAAGACCCGGTTGGTGACCCGCTCGATCGTACCCCGCAGTCCGAACGCCAGGCCGGCGGCGAAGTCCACCAGCCGCTTGGCGTCGCCTTCGTCCATTTCGGAGAGGTTCATGATCACCGGGACGCTCTCCCGGAAGTGCTCCCCGATGGTGCGCGCCTCGTTGTACGTCGTCGGATGCAGCGTGGTGATCCGGTAGCTCTGGTGATCGTCCTCGGCCACCACCGCGCGCTCCCGCAGCTGCACCTGGGGTGCCAGCGCCAGGTTGTCCTGCGTCATCGGCGAGGACACCGGAGCCCGGCCCAGCGTACGTACGCTGCCTCGCGACCGGGTCCGCACCGGCTCGTCGTCGGCCGGCTCGTCGTAGTCGTCGTCGGCGTACCGGTCGCTGTAGCCACGATCGGAGTAGCGCCGATCGTCGTCGGCGTAACGGCGGTCCTCGTCGTCCTCGATGAGGCCGAGCCACACCCCCGCCTTACGCATTGCGCCCATCGGGCGCCTCCCTCCCGTCACGCGTACGGCACGCTCCTCATGTCCCCGCCCGGACCCCCGGAAGCACACCTGTGTAATTCGGTGCCGTTCGGTCAGGCTACCCGAGCGGGGGCCGTTGACCGAGTAACGCGGTGCCGATCCGAAGGTGTGTCGCGCCGTGCCGTACCGCGCTCTCCAGATCGACACTCATCCCCGCCGAGAGCACCGTGGCCTGCGGAAAGCCGCCGCGCAGCTCCGCGGCCACCTCGGCCAACCGCCGGTACGCCGGATCCGGATCCTCGCCGAGCGGCGCCACCGCCATCAGCCCCCGCAGCCGCAGCGACTCCGTCGCCGCCCCCCGTTCCGCGAGGGCGGACAGCTCCGCGGTCACCACGCCGCCCCGGCCTGGTGCGTCGTCCAGGCTGACCTGCACCAGGACGTCGAGCGGCGTGTCCCTCAGCTCCGCGGCGGCCTTTCCCAGCGCGTCCGCGATCGAGGGCCGGTCCACCGAGTGGACCAGCCCGGCGTACCGGACCACGGAGCGAACCTTGTTGCGCTGCAGCTGACCCACGAAGTGCCAGGTCACCGACACCCCGGCGGCGGCCACCTCACGCGCCTTGGCGGCGGCGTTCTGGTCGCGGTTCTCGCCGATGTCCCGTACCCCCAGCCCGGCCAGCAGCGCCACGTCGCTGGCCGGGAACGTCTTGGTGACCGCGACCAGCGTGATCTCACGCGGGTTTCGATCCACCGCCTCGCAGGCGGCGGCGATCCTGGCCCGTACCCTTCCCAGATTCGCCGTCAGCTCGGCACGCCGGTCCTCGAGGTTCACGCGCCGTTTTTGAGGAAGTCCGGCACATCCACGTCGTCGAAGAGCACCCGTCGCTGACCATTCCCGGAGGCTGGCGCGGCGGGCGGCGCCGGTGCCGCGGGCTGCGGCGGGGTGAACTCGTTCTGCATGGTGGACTTGCGTGGCGGCTCCGACGGGCGGTACTGCGGTTGCCCGCCGTCGAACCCGGCCGCTATCACGGTGATCCGCACCTCGTCGCCGAGCGCGTCGTCGATCACGGCGCCGAAGATGATGTTCGCCTCCGGGTGCGCCGCGTCGGTCACCAGCTGGGCCGCGTCGTTGACCTCGAACAGCCCGAGGTCCGAGCCGCCCGCGATCGAGAGCAGCACGCCACGCGCCCCGTCCATGCTCTGCTCGAGCAGCGGGCTGGAGATCGCCGACTGGGCCGCCTCGACCGCACGGTCGTCGCCGCGCGCGCTGCCGATGCCCATCAGGGCGGAGCCGGCACCGCTCATCACGCTCTTCACGTCGGCGAAGTCGAGGTTGATCAGCCCCGGCGTGGTGATCAGGTCGGTGATGCCCTGGACACCGGAGAGCAGCACCTGGTCGGCCTGCCGGAAGGCGTCCATCATCGACATGTTGCGGTCGCCGAGCTGCAGCAGCCGGTCGTTGGGGATCACGATGAGCGTGTCGCACTCGTTGCGCAGCTCCTCGATCCCGGTCTCGGCCTGCATCTGGCGCCGCTTGCCCTCGAAGGAGAACGGGCGGGTCACCACGCCGATGGTGAGCGCGCCGATCTTGCGGGCGATGCTCGCCACCACGGGGGCACCGCCGGTACCGGTGCCGCCGCCCTCGCCGCAGGTCACGAAGACCATGTCGGCGCCCTGGAGCACCTCCGCAATCTCGTCCTTGTGGTCCTCGGCGGCGTTGCGGCCCACGTCCGGGTTGGCGCCGGCGCCCAGCCCGCGGGTCAACTCCCGACCCACGTCCAGCTTCACGTCGGCGTCACTCATCAACAGCGCCTGGGCATCGGTGTTGATGGCGATGAACTCGACGCCCTTGAGCCCGACCTCGATCATGCGGTTGACGGCGTTCACGCCGCCGCCACCGATGCCGACGACCTTGATGACCGCCAGGTAGTTGTGCGGAGGTGTCATCCTCTGCCTGCCTTCCCCCCAGTCGAGGTCAGTTCGTGTCGGTCGAACCCTAACCCTCAGGTAGAGGGTTATAGTTATGTCAACCTGTGCTTGCTCCGGACAGTAGGCCGCAGCCGTACCCGAACCAAGTACCCTGGTCGGCGTGTCGATGTTGGGCTCGCGCATGCCCACCAAACGGGGGCGTCTGGCGTGGTCAGCGGGTGGTCACCACGTCGGGGGCGCTCACGTCGATCACCTTCGCCGCCCGCTTCAGCAGCGCACTCGCCGCCTGGGCCTTCCGTGTGCTGTGCTCCGCGTCGCCCCAGATCACCGTACGACCCTTGGTCAGGTGCAGCGTGATCCGCGTGGTGGCCGGCGCCGCCAACTTCACCAGCACCACCCGCAGCTGCGGGGTGAGCGCCGCCAGCACGCGCAGCGCGTCCCTGGTGGCCGGGTCCTTCGGCCCGGGGCGGGCCAGCTCCACCAGCGGCAGCTCGCGGGGCCGGCGCGGCACCCGCTGGAACACCACCCCGGTGGCGTCGATCACGGAGTACCGGCGGGCGTACGGGACCGCCGCGACCGGGGTGCGTTCGGTCACCCGGATCACCACCGTGTCCGGCCAGTGGCGCTCCACCGCCACCCGGGCCACCGGCGCCAACCGGGACACCCGCGCGGTGATGCCCTCGGTGTCCAGCCGCGCCAGCGGCGTACCGATGACGACCACGGCGGCGCCACGGACCTGGTCGGGGGTGAGCACCTTCGTGCCGGTGACCTCGACCTTCGCGACGGCGAACACCCCGGTGCCGAACACCACCCAGACCGCCGCGGCGACCACGGCGACCGTGGCCAGCGCGGCGAGCCAGCGCAGCGTACGGCGGCGCCTGGCCACCCGCGACGGTACGGTCCGCGTCCGTACCGAGGACGGCACCGCTTCCCGGCTGGCGCGCACCAGCTTCCAGTCCCGGGCACCGCTGGCCGACCCGGAGGGCTCCGGGGCGTCGGCGCGGGCACCGTCGTCGGTCAAGGCCGGGCACTCCGCAGTGCGGCGAGCAGCTCGTCGCCCATCAGGCTGATCGGCGGCGCCCCCATCGTGACCACCACGTCACCGGGGCGTGCCCGCGCCACCACCTCGGGCGGTACGTCAGCCCATTCCGGGACGAACACCTTCGCCGACTCCGGGAGGCCGATCGCGCGTACCAGCGAGACGCCCCCCTCCCCCGGCGCCCGCTGCTCGCCGGGGCCGAACACCTCCATCACGATCGCGATGTCGGCCAGCGCCAGCGCGGCGGCGATCTCGGGCTCCAGATCCCGGGTGCGGTAGACCCGGTACGGCTGGAACACCGCGATCAGCCGCCCGTCGCCGGCGACCCGCTTCAGGGTCTGCATCGCCACCGTCATCGAGGTCGGGTGGTAGGCGTACTCGTCGTAGACGTGCACGCCGCCGGCCTCCCCCTTGAGCTCGAAGCGGCGGCGTACCCCCGGGAAAGCGGCCAGCGCCTCGGCGACCGTGGCGGCCGGGACCCCCAGCTTGAGCGCGGTGAGCAGGGCGGCGGCGCTGTTCAGCCCGAGATGGCGGCCCGGTACCGGGACCGTGAACTCGCCCAGGTCCTCCCCGTCGAGGCACGCGTGGTAGCGCACCCCTGCCACGTCAGTGTCCAGCTTCGACAGTTGCAGGTCCGCCTCGGCAGACTCCCCATAGGTGTACGTCGTGATGCCGGCGTCGCGGGCCCGGGCCGCCAGCGCGACCGCCGCCGGGTCGTCGGCGCATGCCACCAGGAACCCGTCCGGGCGGATCGTGGTGGCGAACTCGAAGAACGCCTCCCGCAGCCCGGCCAGGTCGCCGTAGGTGTTGAGGTGGTCGGCGTCGATGTTGGTGACGATGCCCACGTACGGGGCGTACCGCAGGAAGGAGCGGTCGCTCTCGTCGGCCTCGGCGACGAAGTGTTCCCCGGTGCCGTGCCGGGCGTTGGACGAGGCCTCGGAGATCTCGCCTCCGATCACGTACGAGGGATCGAGGCCGGCGTGGGCGAGCACCAGGGTGAGCATCGAGGTGGTGGTGGTCTTGCCGTGGGTGCCGGCCACCGCGACCGCCTTGCGGCCGGCCATGGCCGCCGCGAGGGCCTCGGAGCGGTGCAGCACCCGCAGCCCGCGCCGGCGCGCCTCCACCAGCTCAAGGTGATCGGCGGGGATCGCGGTGGAGTAGACCACGGTGTCCACACCATCCAGATTGGACGGTACGTGCTCGCGGAACACCGTACCGCCGAGCTGCTCCAGCTCCGGCAGGGTCGGCCAGTCGTGCAGCTCGCTGCCGGAGGTGGGGATACCGCGGGTGACCAGCAGCCGCGCCAGCCCGCTCATCCCGACGCCACCCACCCCGATCAGGTGAACCCGCCCCAGCTCCTCGGCGGTCAGCTCCGCCGGGCCGTCAGCGTTCACCGGGCCATGAGCGTTCACCGCGCCACCGCCTCGAGCATGAACCGGCGCAGCGCCTCGTCACCGTCCCGCCGCCCGTACGCGGCCGCGGCGGCTCCCATCTCGGTCAGCCGCTGCTCGTCGCGTGCCAGGGGGACCACCGTCCTCTCGATCCACTCACCGGTCAGCTCGGCATCGTCGACGAGCACTCCACCGCCGGCCTCCACCACCGGCGACGCGTTACGGTACTGCTCCCGGTTGGAGTGCGGATACGGAACGTAGACCGCGGGCAGACCGACGGCGGCCAGCTCGGCGCAGGTGATCGCGCCCGAGCGGCACAGCACCAGATCGGCGGCGGCGTACGCCTGCTCCATCTCCTCCAGGTAGGTCAATGTCCGGTACGGCACCGCCAACCCGTCCGGGATCTCGACCGGTTCGTTGCGGGCACCCATCAGGTGCAGCACCTGGATCCCGGCGTCGGTGAGGGCGCGGGCCGCGGCGGCGGTGGCCCGGTTGATGGTGCGGGCACCCTGCGAGGCGCCGAACACCAGCAGGGTCGGCCGATCGGCGTCAAGCTCGAAGCGCTTGCGAGCCTCCTCGCGCCGCGCCGCCCGGTCCAGCCCGGTGATGGCCCGGCGCAGCGGCACCCCGACCACGGTGGCGCCAGCCAGCACCGGCGCCTGGTCCGGCTGGTGCGGGAAGCCGACCGCGACGTGGCGGGTGAAACGCATCCCGAGCCGGTTGGCGATCCCCGGCGGCACGTTCACCTCGTGGATCACGATCGGGGTACGCCGGCGCCACGCCGCCAGGTACGCCGGCACCGACACGTATCCGCCGAAGCCGACCACCACGTCGGCGGCGACGTCGTCGAGCACCGCGCGGGTGGCGCGCGCCGCCCGCCACATCCGGTACGGGGTCTTGACCAGGTTGGCGTTGACGCTGCGCGGCAGCTGGTACGCCGGTACGTGGCGCAGGTCGTACCCGTGGGGTGGGATCAGCTCGCTCTCCAGGCCGCGCGGGGAGCCGATGCAGGTGATCCGCAGCTCGGGGTCGTGGCGCCGCAGACAGTCGGCGAAGGCCAGCAACGGGTAGATGTGGCCTCCCGTACCGCCCCCGGCCAGCACCACCGAGCGCACCGTACTCACGGACGCACCTCGCTTACGCTCGGGCGCCCGCGAGCGGGCACTGCTGTGTACATTGGTTCGCTCGCAGGCTCGCTCACCTGCGTCCTCCTGTCCTGGTCCGTTCCCGTGGCCGGCGGCCGTCGCGCGGCTTCGGCGGCAACGGCGCCCAGAGTAGCCGTACCCACCGGCTGGGCGGACGGGCGTGCAGGGCGCGGGCGGCGGCGGGCTCCGCGCGGGCGAACGAGGCCAGCATCCCGACCACCAGCATCGCCATCACCAGCGCGCTGCCGCCGGCGGAGATGAACGGCAGCGGCAGCCCGGTCAGCGGCACCAGCCCCACCACCGCACCGATGTTGATCATCGCCTGGCCGACCAGCCAGATGGTGCTCGCCGCCGCCACCGCCCGCGGGAACGGTTCGTTGATCCGGCGCGCGATCCGCAGTCCGGAGTACGCGAAGACCGCCAGCAGCCCGAGCACGACCACGGACCCGACCACCCCGAGCTCCTCGGCGATGATCGCGAAGATGTAGTCGTTGTGGGCCTCGGGGAGGTACGCCCACTTCTGGCGGCTCTCCCCCAGCCCGACCCCGAACCAGCCGCCGCCGGCCACGGCGTACAGGCCCTGCAGCGGCTGGTAGCCGTGGTGCTGCGGGTCCGCACCCGGGTCCAGGAAGATCATCAGCCGCTTCAACCGGAACGACCTGCTGGCGATCAGCAGCACCACGCCGGCCAGCCCCACCCCGATGATCGAGGCGAAGACCCGGAACCGTACGCCGGTGACGAACAACAGCGCCAGGAAGATCAGCAGCAGGCAGAGCATGGTGCCCAGGTCGGCGACCCCGACCAGCGCGAACAGCACCCCCGCCACCGGGAACAGCGGCACCGCGAGCTCCCGGAAGTGCCCGATGTCGCGGCCCTTGCGGACCAGCACGTTGCTGCCCCATAGCACCAGCGCCACCTTGGCGATCTCGGACGGCTGCAGGTGCATGCCGGCGATCTCCATCCAGATGCCCTGCTGGGTCCGGAAACCTCCCGCCGAAAGGTTGGGGAAGACCGCCAGCACCGCCAGCAGCACGAAGCTGACCAGCAGCAGCGGATAGCCCAGCGCCTGGTACGTACGCTGCGGCAGCCGGTGCGCCACCCAGAACATCACCAGGCCGATCCCGGCCCAGGTGATCTGCTGCGCCACCGGACCGAACGCGTTGCCCTGCTCCCCCAGCGCCCGCACGCTGGTCGCCGAGAACACCATCACCAGGCCGATCGCCACCAGAAGCCCGGCACTGGACAGCAGCAGGTAGTACGAGGCCAGCGGGCGTGCCAGCAGCCCCCGCAGTGCGCCGAGCGGGCCCCAGACCAGCTGCAGCGCACGAGAGTCGGCCACCTGGCCACGCTCCGCACTCACACGCACACCTCGCTTCGCTCGGCAGCGCGCTCGTGCGCACTGCTGAGCCGACTGGTTCGCTCGCTCACGTACGCCCCTGTCTGGTCACTCCGCGGCGGCGAGGGTGCGCACCGCGTCGGCGAACCGTTCACCGCGCTGCACGTACCCGGTGAACATGTCGAACGAGGCGGCTGCCGGGGCCAGCAGCACCGTGTCGCCCGGCTGGGCGAGCGCCGTCGCGGCGGCCACCGCCTCCGCCATCGCTCCATCATCGGTGCGGGCCACGTCGGTGACCGGGACCTGCGGCGCGTGTCGCCGTAGCGCGTCGGCGATCTGTGCCCGATCCGCCCCGATCAGTACGACTCCGACCAGATGCCCCGCGACGCCGGCGACCAACTCTTCGACCGCCACGTCCTTGAGCAGCCCACCGGCGAGCCAGACCACCCGCGGGTACGCGGTCAGGGACCCGTACGCCGCATGCGGGTTGGTGGCCTTGCTGTCGTCGACGTAGCTGACGCCGCCGACCGTGGCTACCGGCGCGTTGCGGTGCGGCGGTGCGGTGTAGCCGGCGAGCCCGTCGCGTACCGCCTCCGGGGCGAGGCCGGCGGTGAGCGCGAGGGCGGCGGCGGCGAGCGCGTTCGCCACGTTGTGGCGGCCCGCCACCGTCAGCTCGGTGACCGGGAGCAGTGGGCCGTGACCGAAGGCCCGGTCGAACAGGACCTCGTCGGTGACACCGAGCTGGCCGGGCTCCGGCGGCGCCAGGGTGAAGCCGACCCGGTGCCCCGGGGCGCGTGCCAGCAGGTCGGCGCAGCGCGGGTCGTCCAGGTTGCCGATCGCTGTGCCGTCCGGGTCCCGCCACAGGTCGGCCTTGGCGGCGGCGTACGCGTCGAATCCGCCGTGCCAGTCGAGGTGGTCGTCGGCGAGGTTGAGCAGCGCGCCGGCCTGTGGGGCCAGCTGTGAGGACCAGTGCAGCTGGAAGCTGGACAGCTCTACCGCGATCGCCCGGTACTGCTCGGCGGCAGGCCGTAGCACCGCGTCGACCAGCGGCTCCCCCACGTTGCCGAGCGCGGCGGCTTTCACTCCGGCGGCCGACAGGATCGCCGCCAGCATGGTGACCGTGGTGGTCTTGCCGTTGGTGCCGGTGACCGCGAGCCACGGTGGCGGCTGGCCGTCGAGCCCCGGCCGGCGCAGCCGCCACGCCAGCTCCGGCTCGCTGTAGATCTCCTTGCCGGCGGCGGTCGCGGCGACCACGAGCGGGTGGTGCGGTGCGAACCCGGGCGAGACGACGACGTCGTCCACGCCGGCCAGCAGCGCGGGGTCGGGCAGCTCGCCGACGATGGTGCGCGCGCCGGCCGCTGCCAGCGAGGCCAGGACCTCGGAGTCGGCCCGGTCGATCACGGTGACGTCGGCGTCCAGGCTGAGCAGTGCGGTCGCGGAGGCACGGCCCGCCATCCCGGCGCCGGCCACCAGGATGCGCCGGCCGGCGTACGAGATCATCCCTGGCCTACCACCGCGAGGAAGTCGGCGTAGAAGAAGCCGAGCCCGATCGCCACGCCGATGCCGCAGATGATCCAGAACCGGATCACGATGTTGACCTCGCTCCAGCCCACCAGCTCGAAGTGGTGCTGCAGCGGTGCCATCCGGAACACCCGCTTGCCGGTCGACTTGTACGAGATCCGCTGGATGATCACCGACATCGTGATGATCACGAACAGCGTGCCGAGGATCGGCAGCAGCAGGATGGTCTTGGTCGCCATCGCCATGCCGCCGATCAGCCCGCCGAGCCCGAGCGCGCCGCTGTCGCCCATGAAGATCTTCGCCGGTGACGCGTTCCACCACAGGAAACCGAACAGGGCACCGACCGCGGCGCCCGCGATCAACGCGACCTCCAGGGGGTCACGGACCTGGTAGCAGTACAGGTCGCCGGTCGGCGAGTCACCGCAGACGTGCCGGTACTGCCAGAACCCGATCACGGCGTACGCGGTGAGCACCATCATCGAGGAGCCGGTCGCCAGCCCGTCCAGGCCGTCGGTGAGGTTCACCCCGTTGGACGCCGAGATCACCACCACCGCGAACAGCACCACGGCGCCGACCTTGCCGATGAACAGCCAGTCCACGTCACGGACGAACGAGATGTACTCGCTACCGACGGTGACGTCCTGCGCGTTCGGGAAGTAGAGCGCGATCACGCCGAACAGCACGCCGGCGATCAGCTGCCCGATCAGCTTGCCCTTCTCGTTCAGCCCGAGGCTGTTGCGCTTGCGTACCTTCAGCCAGTCGTCGATGAAACCGACCAGGCCGCAGCAGACGAACAGCCCCAGCAACACCATCCCGGTCACGGTCGGGCCGTGCCGCCGGGTCGGGGTCTCCGGCAGGCTCACGTACAGCACCAGGTGGCCGGCGGCGTACGCGAGCACGGTGGCCAGGATGAACACCACCCCGCCCATCGTCGGGGTGCCGCGCTTGCCCTGGTGGTCCGGGCCCAGCTCGCGGATCGGCTGCCCCACCTTGAGCCGGATGAAGTACTTGATCGCCACCGGGGTGAGGAACAGCGTGAGCGCGAAGGCCACGAACGCGGCCACGATGACCGACCTCACGAAGCGGCCCCCTCTCCCAGCGCGTCAGCTTGCAGCGCGTCGGCTCGCAGCGCGTCGGCCCGCAGCGCGTCGGCGACCTTCCAGGTCTGGTAACGGGAACCCTTCACCAACACCACGTCGCCGGTACGCAGCTCTCCGCGTACCAGCGCGATTGCCGCTTCCTGGTCGGCTACCTGCACCGCGTCTCCTCCCCAGTCAGATTCCTCGCGGGCGCCGTGGGCGATCGGCGCCGCCGGCTCGCCCACCACGACCAGCCGGTCCACCCCGAGCCGGGCCGCGAGCCGGCCGACGTCGAGGTGACCGTCGCGCTCGGATTCGCCCAGCTCGGCCATGTATCCCAGCACCGCCCAGCGCCGGCGCTCCGGGCCCCCGACCGCGCTCAGCGCCCGCAGCGCCGCCGCCATCGAACCGGGGTTGGCGTTGTACGAGTCGTCGATGACCGTCACGCCCCCGGTGGTGTCGAACACGTCCATCCGGCGCTCGGAGACCAGCCGCAGCTCGCCGAGACCGTACGCCAGCTCGGCCAGCGGTACGCCGCACTCCAGCGCCACCGCCGCGGCGGCCAGGGTGTTGCCGACCTGGTGTTCGCCGCTGAGCCGGAGCGCGACGCCGACCTCGCCGGCCGGAGTCACCAGCCGGTACCGGGGCCGGGCCCGCTCGTCGAGCACCACGTCGGTGGCCCGCACGTCGGCCCCGGAGGCGAAGCCCACCCGTACCACCCGGGCGGCGGTACGGCCGGCCATCGCCGCCACCGCGGGGTCGTCGGCGTTCAGGATCGCCACCCCGTCCCCGTCGAGGGCCTCGACCAGCTCGCCCTTCGCCTTGGCGATCGCGTCCACCGAGCCGAACTCGCCCAGGTGTGCCACCCCGACGTTGAGCACCAGCGCGATCCGGGGCGGCGCCACCTGGCACAGGTAGTCGATGTGCCCCAGGCCGCGCGCGCTGTACTCCAGCACCAGGAAGCGGGTGTCGTGGTCGGCCTTGAGCACCGTGTACGGGTGCCCCAGCTCGTTGTTGAACGTCCCCGGCGGCGCCACGGTGGGGCCGAGGCGGGACAGCAGCTGCGCGATCAGGTCCTTGGTGGAGGTCTTGCCGGAGGAGCCGGTCACCCCGACCACGGTCGCGTCGATCCGGTCCACCACGGCGCGGGCCAGCTTGCCGAGCGCCACCAGCGGGTCGTCGACCAGCACCGCCGGTACGCCCACCGGCCGACTCGCGATCACCGCGACGGCGCCCGCCTCGACCGCGCCGGCGGCGAAGTCATGGCCGTCGGCCCGCTCCCCGGCGAACGCCACGAACAGCCCGCCGGGGGTGACCTGGCGGGAGTCGTACTCCACGGAGCCGGTGACCGTGGTCTCCGGCAGCGCGCCGCCGTCCAGCCGGCCGCCGACCGCCGCGGCGACCTCGGCGAGGGTCAGCGCGATCACCGGGCACCGAACCGTTCGGTGAGGGCGGCGGCCAGCTCCACCCGGTCGTCGAAGGGGTGCACCTCTCCAGCGACCTCCTGACCCTGTTCGTGTCCCTTGCCGAGCAGCACCACGGTGTCCCCGGGGCCGGCGCGGCGTACCGCTTCCTCGATCGCGGTACGGCGGCCCGCCACCTCGACCACCTCGGCGGCACCGCCGCCGGTGCCGGCGAGCACCTCGGCGCGTACCGCCGCCGGGTCTTCGTCGCGCGGGTTGTCGTCCGTTACCACCACCAGGTCACAGTGCCGCGCCGCGGCCTCGCCCATCATCGGGCGCTTCTGCCGGTCCCGGTCACCGCCGGCGCCGATCACGCAGATCAGCCGGCCGTCGGTGACCGGCCGTAGCGCGGTCAGTACGGCGACCACGGCGTCCGGCTTGTGGGCGTAGTCGACCACACCGCGTACCGGTCCGGGGGCGCTGACCCGCTCCATCCGGCCCGGTACCCCGGCGCACTCGGCGATCCCGCGTAGCGCCACCTCGGGGTCGACCCCGGTGGCCGCCAGCATCGCCACCGCGATCAACGCGTTGCCCACGTTGTGTACGCCGGGCTGGTTGACGCTGCCGTCGAGGTGCAGGCCGTCCGGACCGCTGATCCGGAACCGCTGCCGGAAGCCGTCGGCGCGAATCTCGCCCGCCCGCCAGAGCGCCGCCGGGTCGCCGGCCGCCGAGACCGTGACGGTCTCCGGCTTGACCAGCTTGCGCCCGGCCGGGTCGTCGAGGTTGACCACCTCGTGGGCGCACCGGCCGTCGAAGAGCATCGCCTTGGCCGCGAAGTACTCGGCGAGGTCGGCGTGGAAGTCCAGGTGGTCCATCCCCAGGTTGGTGAACGCCCCGACCGCGAACCGGGTGCCGGCGACCCGGTGCAGGGTCAGCGCGTGGCTGGAGACCTCCATCGTGATTGCCCGCAGTCCGCGCTCGAGCGCCACCGCGAACAGCGCCTGCAGGTCGGGGGCCTCCGGTGTGGTGCGTTCGCTGGTCAGCCGGTCGTCGCCGAGCCGGGTCTCCACGGTGCCGATCAGCCCGGGCAGGGTGCCCGCGGCGCGCAGCCCGGCATCGACCAGATACGCCGTGGAGGTCTTGCCCGCGGTGCCGGTGATCCCCAGCACCGTCAGCCGGGCGGTCGGATCGCCGTACACGGCGGCGGCACAGCCACCGAGGGCGGCCCGCGGG
>JBOGDE010000029.1:0-25735 GCA_050701695.1 Micromonosporaceae bacterium | reverse complement strand
GCAGCGCCGCGTCGTCGGCGCGCTCGGCGTACCGGGTGGCCTGCCGGGCCGCCTCGGCCGCGGCGTCGGGCGCGCTCTCGAACAGTGCCTGTTCGGCGCGGTAGCGCCACACCCGGGCCGCCAGCAGCGGGTCCTCCCCGGCGTCGGCCAGCGCGGCCTCGATCAGCGGCTCGCGCGCCGCCACGTCCATGCCGAGGGTCTCCACCAGCAGCAGCCGACCGGTGACCCGGGTCGCGGCGTCGCCACCGGCGCTCACCGCCGCCTCGGCGAGCCGGACCGTACGCCGCTGGTCACCACCGCTGAACGCGTGCTCGGCGGCGGTCAGCAACCGCCGCGCCGCCGTGTCCTGCTCCGTCGCGGGGGTACGCTCCGCGGCCAGTTCGGCGAGCTCGGCGGCGGTCAGCGGGATCCCGCGGCGGGCCGCCGACTCGGCCGCGGCGTCGAGCAGCGTGGCGACGGCGGCGTCCGTTTCGGGATGCGCGATGGCGCTGTGCCGGGCCCGCTCCACCGGGTCGTCGACGACGCCCGCGACCACCTCGTGGCTGCGGCGCCGGTCGTCGGGGGCGGCGTCGGCGTACAGGATCTCGGCGAGCAGCGGATGGCTGAACCGCACCGCGCCGTCGCTGTCCATCCCGACCACCCCGGCGGTGGCCGCCCGGGTCAGCAGCCGGTCGGCGTCGGGGTGGCAGGCGGCGAGCAGCGCCCGGGTGGGACGGGCCACCGCCGACGCGGTGAGCAGCAGGCCGCGCAGCTCCCGCGGCAGGTCGGCCAGCCGCTTGCCCACCAGCGCCCGCAGCTTCTCCGGCACCGACATCGGCTCGGTGCCACGCAGTGAGGGGTGGTGCCGTACCGCTCGCCCCAGCTCGATCGCCAGGTACGGGTTGCCGTCGCTGGCCACGGCGAGCCGGCGTACCGCCTCGGTGCCGATCAGGTCCCCGAACCGGGCCCGCAGCAGTGTCTCCACCTCGGCGGCGGGCAGCTCCGGCACCGCCACCTCCGTCACCGGCTCGGCACACAACGCGGTACGGGTCGGCAGCTGCGAGGGTGCCACCCGCTCCGCGACCAGGGTGCGCACCGGCAGGTGCCGGATCCGGGGGACCACGCAGCTCAGCACGTCGACGGTGGCGGCGTCGAGCCACTGGGCGTCGTCGCACACCAGTGCCAGCGGCTGGGTGATGGCGGCCATCCGGAGCAGTTCGAGCGCTCCGAGCCGGATCGCCAGCCGGCCCTGCGTACCCTGCGGGGCTTGTCCGGGGGTACGCAGGAACGCCGCGTCCATGGCGTGGCGCAGGTGCGGCGGCAGCCCGTCGCGGAGCTCGTCGTGCACCTCGGCGAGCAGGTCGAACAGCCCCAGGTACGGCAGATCCCGGTCCGCCGCGCCGGCGGTGGTGGACAACACCCGGTGACCGTCGGTGGCCAGCTGCCGCGCCATCGAGCCCACCAGGCTCGACTTGCCGATGCCGGCGGGGCCGTAGAGCAGCACACCGCCGCCGCGCAGCGCGGCATGCAGCTCCGCCAGCAGCCCCTCCCGGCCCACCAACACGCCGCAACGCTACCTGTTCACGACGCGCAGGTGAACGCTTGGCGCGGTGGCCACCGCACTGGTTCGATCAACCGGTCACGCCGGGGCTCCCGTTCTCGATGTAGCCGCGGAACCGCCGCGAGAAGCTGGCGTCGCCGCTGACGGTGGCGGTCAGGTCGTACCAGCGGTTGCCGTACCAGCCGGCGTGCCAGTAGTCGCGGACGCTGGAGCCGGGCGCCACGGTGTAGCTCCAGGGTCCGTCGCCACGGTACGCGTTGACCTTCACGGTGAACGTCACCGGCGCGGTGCCGGTGTTCGCCATGGTCAGCCAGATCATGCCGCCCTCGTCGGTGGTCAGCTCCGAGCTGACCTCGGCGGTGGCCCCGGCGGCGTTGAGGTCACCGGTGAGCCGGCGGGAGAAGCCGTTCGGCCCGTAGCAGGACAGGTCATATCTGCCGCCGCCGTAGGTCTGCACGCTGAAGTAGTCCGACACGGTGCCGCCGGGGGCCACGTCGTAGCGCCACGGTCCGTCGGTGCGGTGGTTGTTGACGTACACCGCGAAATGGGTTTTCACGGTGCCGGCGTTGGCCATGTCGATCCAGACCTTGCCGGTCGAGAGCAGCTGCCGGGCGTTGGCGTTCGGCTGGTACGGCAACGCGCGCTTGGGTTTGCTGCCGGGTTCCTGGGTCGGGAACACCTGCGGGTTCGGCGGCGCCGGCTTGCTGGGGCCGGTGCCGGCGGTCGGGGTGGGGCGGGTGAAGCCCGGGTAGACGTTCGACGTCGTGGTGTCCAGCGCCCCGGTCAGGTCGCTGCACACCTCGCGCCGCCAGGTGCTGATGTTGGTCTCCTGCACACCGGTGACCCGCTCCAGGAACCGCAGCACCGAGGTGTGGTCGGAGACTCCGGAGAACACGTTGCCGCCCCGGCTCCACGGCGAGACCAGCAGCAGCGGCACCCGCGGCCCGGGCCCGATCGGTACGCCGGCCACATACTCGCTGGTCTCGCTGGTGGGCGGGATCGGCGGCGGTACGTGGTCGAAGTAGCCGTCGTTCTCGTCGTAGTTGAGCAGGAACACCGTCTGGTTCCACGCGGTCTCGTTGGAGGCGAGCGCGTCGAGCGCCTGCCAGACCAGCTCCGAGCCGGTGCTGGGGCCGTCGGAGGACGGGTGCTCGCACTGGCTTTCCGGGGCCACGATCCACGACACGGCGGGCAGCCGTCCGTTGTCGACGTCGGCGCGGAACGAGGAGGTGAGCTGCCCGGTCGGCACCCGGCGCAGCCCGCGCTCGAACAGGCTGCGCTCGGCGGTGCTCAGCGTCGCCACCCCCTGCTCCAGTGTGGCCAGCAGTGCGTCGCGTTCGGCGTCACTGGCGGCGTTGCGCACCTTGCCGTAGAAGGTGTGCATGCTCTTCAACCCCTGCGGCGCGAGCGCCTTACGGGCCACCGCCTTGAAGGTCTGGAACAGCTCGATCTCGTTGTCCTGGTAGTTGTCCCACTCGTGGTAGACCTTCCAGGACTGCCCCGCCGCTTCCAACCGCTCGGCGTACGTCTCCCAGGTGTAGCCGGGGTGGGTGTCCTCGGCGTACCCGGCGTTGCCGGTGGCGCGGGTGCCGTCCGGCTCGTAGCCGATCATGCCGGTGGCGTGGTAGCTGCGGTTCGGGCCGGTGGAGCTCATCACCGAGCAGTGGTACGCATCGCCCACGGTGAACGCGTCGGCCAGCTGGTAGTAGAACGGCAGGTCGGTGCGGTCGTAGAAGCACATGGTGTGGGCGCCCTTGGCCGGCACCCACCTGTCGTACTTCCCCTTGTTCCACGCCTGGTGCGCGTCACCCCAGTAGTGCGGGGTGCCGGCGAGCTGGTGGCTGTCGGTGCCGTACGGCAGCACGTACCCGGTGCCGTCCGGCTGGTGGAACACCGACTTGAGGTTGGCGCGCAGCTGTAGCGCGTTGCGGTCGGCGAAGCCGCGTACCCCACGCAGCGATCCGAAGTAATGGTCGAACGAGCGGTTCTCCTGCATGAAGACCACGACGTGCTTCACCACGTCGAGGCCACCGGTCGGTGCCGGCGCTTCGAGCGCCCGCACCAGGCTCGGCGGTAGCAGGGTGTACGTCGCGGCGGCGCCCGCCGTGATCGCAGCTCCGGACAGGAAACGTCGACGGTCCATGGTGCCTCCCCAGGCCAACCGTGTGTGGGCAGCAGCATAGGACCGTACCGGCACCATCGGAAGCCGATCTATGCAAAAACCTGCTCTAAATCCAGCCGTTGACATCATGTTTGCGCAAGGACACACTCAGGACATTCGATGAATGCCACCTGGGGAGGGGCAATGTCACCGCTGTGGATCAGCCGTGCCTTGGCGGGCACGGCGTTTGTGTTACCGCTGCTGTGGTCGGTCACCGGCCCGGCGCTGGGGTCGCCGGCCGCCGGCGAGGCGGGAGCGGCGGAGTGGGGAGCGGCGGTGGCGGGAGCGGCGGTGGCGGCGAATCCGGCGCCGCGGACCATCCCGGCGCTGCGCGAGTGGAGCGGCGGCACCGGGACGTACCAGTTCTCCGGCGGTACCCGGATCGTGCGCGGCGCCGCCGCTCTGGCGGGGACGAGTCAGACGTTCGCCGAGGACCTGAAAGCACTGACCGGCTACACCGTCGCGCAGGTCGCCGGCACCGCCGCCGACCTGCGGCCCGGCGACATCTTCCTGGCGCTGGGCTCGGCCGACACCGCGCTCGGGGTCGAGGGCTACGCCCTGTCGGTGACCGACCGCGTCACCGTCACCGCCCGCGACGACCGGGGCGCGTTCTACGGCACCCGTACGCTGCTGCAGCTGCTGCGACAGTCCTTCTCCGTGCCCCAGGGCAGCGCACGGGACTGGCCGACCAAGCCGGAACGCGGGCTGATGGTCGACAACGGGCGCAAGTACTTCACCCCGCAGTGGCTGGCCAACCATGTGCGCGAGCTGGCGTACCTCAAGCTCAATTACCTGCACCTGCACCTGGCGGACAACAAGGGCTTCCGGATCGAGAGCACCACCCACCCGGAGTACGTCTCGGCGCAGCACCTGACCAAGCAGCAGGTACGCGACCTGATCGCGCTCGCCGCCCGCTACAAGATCACCGTGGTGCCCGAGTTCGACGCGCCCGGCCACATGGACACCATCCTGGCCAAGCACCCCGAGCTGAAGCTGGTCAGCAGCGGCGGCACCGTCAACCACGGCTTCATCGACCTGTCCAAGGACGCGGCGTACACCCTGATCAAGGACATCTACGACGAGTACCTGCCGCTGTTCCCGGCGCCGTACTTCCACATCGGCGCCGACGAGTACGTCACCAACTACGCCGACTACCCGCAGCTGCTCAACTACGCCCGGGAGCACTACGGCGCGAACGCCAACGCCAAGGACACCTACCTCGGCTTCGTCAACTGGGCCAACGGCATCGTCCGCGCCGCCGGCAAGACCACCCGGGCCTGGAACGACGGCCTGCACGGCGGCAGCGCGGTCTCCGTCGAGACCAACATCATCGTGGAGTTCTGGTACAACTACGGGCTCTCGCCACAGCAGCACGTCGACCGCGGCCACCTGATCTCCAACGAGAGCTGGACCCCGACGTACTACGTGCTCCACAACGGCAGCGTCGGCCGGCCCGACACCACCTGGGGGTACCAGACCTGGCACCCCTACCTGTTCCAGGGCAGCCAGACGCTGACCGCCGCCACGAAACAGAAGAACCTCGGCTCGAAGATCCACGTCTGGTGCGACTACCCGGAAACCCAGACCGAGGACCAGATCGCCGCCGGCATCAAGGACCCACTGCGGATGCTGGCGCAGCAGGTGTGGGGCTCGCCGAAGCCGGTCGCCACCTGGGCCGACTTCACCGGCATCATCGCGGCGGTAGGGCGCAGTCCCGGCTGGCCCTCGACCGCGCAGCCCGGCAACCTCGCCCACGGCCGGCCGGTCACCGTCTCCTCCACCGAGACACCGGCCTTCCCCGGGCCGAACGCCGTGGACGGGGACTACGCCACCCGCTGGTCCAGCGGGTACGGCGACACCGAATGGATCACCGTCGACCTCGGCACCACCCGCCAGATCGGCCGGGTGAAGCTGAGCTGGGAGGCCGCGTACGGCCGGGCGTACCGGATCCAGACCTCGACTGACGGCACCACCTGGACCGACATCCACACCACCAGCACCGGCGACGGTGGCACCGACGACCTCACCGGACTGTCCGGTTCGGGCCGCTACGTGAGAATGCAGGGCGTCACCCGCGCCACCAGCTACGGCTACTCCCTCTACGAATTCGAGGTGTACGCCGCCAGCCCGGTGCAGTCCGGCTCGAACTACCAGGTCACCGCCGGCGGCAAGGCGATCGACGTACCGGGCTCGTCGACGGCGACCGGCACCCAGCTGGTGGTCTGGTCACCGCACCCGGGGGCGAACCAGTCGTTCACGTTCACCGCTAACAGCGACGACACGTACACCGTGACCAACGCCGGCAACGGGCTCTGCCTGGACGTCGACGGTGGCTCGTCCGCGGCGGGCGCGGCGATCATCCAGTGGAGCTGCCACGGCGGCGCGAACCAGCGCTGGTCACTGGTGGCGGCCGCCAGCGGTGGGTACGCGATCGTCTCCGCCGCGAGCGGCCTGGCGATCACCGCCGGCAGCGCCAGCAACGGCGCCACCCTGACCCAGCAACCGAACACCGGCGCCGCCATGCAGTGCTGGACCTTCACCACCCGCTGACCGCCCCGTCCCGCCGCCGCCCCCCTGCCGCCGCCCGCCACCGCCCCGGCGGGCGGCGGCGGGTAGTCTCGGGTGAGGCCGAGAGGCGCTGCAACGGGCTTTGACCCGCCACGCTCGGCCGCGACACCGGACTCAAGGGCGCCTCCGGATAACGGAGGTGGTCGGTGTGAATTCCCCGAACCAGCGTGCCGAGGCGCTGCGGGAGCAGCTGGACCAGCGGATCCTGGTGCTCGACGGCGCCTGGGGCACGATGCTGCAGGCCGCGAAGCTGAGCCCGGCCGACTACCGCGGCGAGCTGATCGCAGCCGACCACGGGCACGACGTCACCGGCGACCCCGACCTGCTCAACCTGACCCGGCCGGACCTGATCCTCGACGTACACCGGCAGTACCTCGCCTCCGGCGCCGACATCACCACCACGAACACCTTCACCGCCACCAGCATCGGGCAGGCCGACTACGGCCTGGAGTCACTGGTACGCGAGATGAACGTACGCGGTGCCCAGCTGGCGCGGCAGGCCGCCGACGAGGTGGGCGGCAGGTACGTCGCCGGCTCCGTCGGCCCGCTCAATGTCACGCTGTCGCTCTCCCCGCGGGTGGAGGATCCGGCGTACCGGGCGGTGAGCTTCGACGCGGTCAAGCAGTCCTACGCCGAGCAGATCGCGGCGCTCGCCGAGGGCGGCGTGGACCTGCTGATGATCGAGACCATCTTCGACACCCTCAACGCGAAGGCCGCGATCGCCGCCGCCCGCGAGGTCGCGCCCGAGCTGCCACTGTGGATCTCGGTCACCATCGTGGACCTGAGTGGACGTACCCTCTCCGGGCAGACCGTCGAGGCGTTCTGGCGCTCTGTGGAGCGGGCCGAACCGCTGGTGGTCGGGGTCAACTGCTCGCTCGGTGCGGCCGAGATGCGCCCGTACGTCACCGAGCTGTCCCGCCTCGCCGGCACGTACGTCGCCTCCCACCCCAACGCCGGCCTGCCCAACGCGTTCGGCGGCTACGACCAGACGCCGCCGCAGACCGCGGAGCTGATCTCCGAGTTCACCCGCGCCGGCCTGGTCAACATCGCCGGCGGCTGCTGCGGCACCACCCCGGCGCACATCGCCGAGATCGCGCATGCCGTCGGCGACCACGCACCGCGCGAGGTGGCCGTGCCCACCCGCGCCACCCGGTTCAGCGGGCTGGAACCGTTCGAGATCGGGCCCGACACCGGGTTCGTGATGATCGGCGAACGTACCAACGTGACCGGCTCGGCGAGATTCCGCCGGCTGATCGAGGCCGGCGACCACCAGGCCGCGGTCGACGTGGCGCTGGAGCAGGTACGCGGCGGCGCCAACCTGCTCGACGTCAACATGGACGCCGACCTGCTCGACAGCGAGCAGGCGATGACCACGTTCCTGAACCTGATCGCCACCGAGCCCGAGGTGGCGAAGATCCCGATCATGGTCGACAGCTCCAGGTGGAGCGTGCTGGAAGCCGGGCTGAAGTGCGTCCAGGGCAAGGGCGTGGTCAACTCGATCAGCCTGAAGGAGGGCGAGGGCCCGTTCCTGGAGCAGGCCCGCAAGGTCGCCGGGTACGGCGCCGGCGTGGTCGTTATGGCCTTCGACGAGCAGGGCCAGGCCGACACCACCGAGCGCAAGGTGGAGATCTGCGGCCGGGCGTACGACCTGCTGGTGGGCAGGGCCGGGTTCGCGCCCGAGGACATCATCTTCGACCCGAACGTGCTCGCCGTGGCCACCGGCATCTCGGAGCACAACGGCTACGCCAGGGCGTTCATCGACGCACTGCCGCTGATCAAGCAGCGCTGCCCCGGTGCGCGTACCAGCGGCGGCATCTCCAACCTGTCGTTCGCGTTCCGCGGCAACGACGTGGTACGGGAGGCGATGCACTCCGCGTTCCTGCTGCACGCCGTACGGGCCGGGCTGGACATGGGGATCGTCAACGCCGGCCAACTCGCCGTCTACCAGGACATCCCGCCCGAGCTCCTCACCCTGGTCGAGGACGTGATCTTCGACCGGCACCCGGACGCCACCGACCGCCTCGTCGCATTCGCGCAGACCGTCACCGGCTCCGGCACCAAACGCGAGGTCGACCTGTCCTGGCGGGACGCGCCGGTCACCGAGCGGCTCAGCCACGCACTGGTGCACGGCATCGTCGACTTCGTCACCGACGACACCGAGGAGGCGCGGCAGCAGGCCGACCGGCCGCTCGACGTCATCGAGGGCCCGCTGATGGACGGCATGAAGATCGTCGGCGACCTGTTCGGCTCCGGGAAGATGTTCCTCCCGCAGGTGGTCAAGAGCGCGCGGGTGATGAAGCGCGCGGTGGCGTACCTGGAGCCCTTCATGGAGAAGGAAAAGGCCGGTGGCCGGGGGCAGGGCAAGGTCGTGCTCGCCACCGTGAAGGGCGACGTGCACGACATCGGCAAGAACATCGTCGGCGTGGTGCTGGGCTGCAACAACTACGAGGTGATCGACCTCGGCGTGATGGTGCCGGCGGACAAGATCCTCGACACCGCGCTCGCCGAGGGCGCCGACGCGGTCGGACTGTCCGGACTGATCACGCCGTCGCTGGACGAGATGGTCTCGGTCGGTACGGAGATGCAGCGGCGCGGGATGCGGCTGCCGCTGCTGATCGGCGGCGCCACCACCTCCCGGCAGCACACCGCGGTACGGATCGCGCCCGCGTACCAGGCGCCGACCGTGCACGTACTGGACGCCTCCCGGGTGGTCGGCGTGGTCTCCGACCTGCTCGACCCGGGACGTGCCGCGACCCTGGACACCGAGAACCGGGCCGAGCAGGAACGGCTGCGTCAGCAGTACGCCAACCGGCACGCCCAGCCGCTGCTCACCCTCGCCGAGGCCCGCGCCAACTCCGAGGTCGTCGGCGTCACCGACCTGCCCGTACCGGAGTTCACCGGGGTACGGACCCTCGCGCCGGAGCTGACCGCGCTGCGCGAGATGATCGACTGGCAGTTCCTGTTCCTGGCCTGGGAGCTGAAGGGCAAGTACCCGGCGATCCTGGAGCAGCCGGTCGCGCGCGAGCTGTTCGACGACGCCAATACGCTGCTCGACCAGATCATCGCCGACGGGTCCCTCACGCCGGCCGGTGTCTACGGTTTCTGGCCGGCCCACTCCGACGGCGACGACATCGTCCTGGACAGTGGGCTCCGGCTTCCGATGCTGCGGCAGCAGACCGCCAAGCCCGAGGGCCGGGCCAACCGCTGCCTCGCCGACTACCTCGCTCCGGCGGGCGACCACCTGGGCGGCTTCGCGGTCGCCGTACACGGTGCCGAGGAGCTGGCCCGCCGGTACGAGGCGGCTTCGGACGACTACGGGGCGATCATGGTCAAGGCACTCGCGGACCGGCTCGCCGAAGCGTTCGCCGAGCACCTGCACCTGCGGGCGCGCCGGGAATGGTTCGAGCCCGGCGCCGACCCGGCGGTCGAGGAGCTGCACGCCGAACGCTTCCGCGGCATCCGTCCCGCCCTCGGCTACCCCGCCTGCCCCGACCACAGCGAGAAGCGCGACCTGTTCGCGCTGCTGGGCGCCGCCGAGGTAGGCATCGGCCTGACCGAGTCGTACGCGATGACACCGGCCGCCGCGGTGAGCGGCCTGATCTTCGCGCACCCGCAGTCGCGCTACTTCACCGTCGGCAGGATCGGCCGCGACCAGACCGAGGACTACGCCAAGCGCCGGGGTACCGATCTCGCCGATGTCGAACGCTGGCTACGCCCCAATCTCGGCTACGAACCCGCCTGAGATCTCTCCCGCTGCAGCGGGACCAGCCGGGCGGCCAGCTCACCGCCGTGACATTCCCGGCCGAACCGGCGGATCAGGTCGCACCACCGGTAGCCGCCCATGCCCTGCCGGTCCGTCCCGGTGGTCTCCAGCAGATGGCTCTCCACCAGCGCCTCCAGGATCTCCTCGGCGCAGCCCTCGTCGCACCCCAACAGCGACGCCGCCGACCCCGCGGTGAATTCGGCCTGGTGGTGCCGTACCAGCTGGTCGAACGCCACGGAGACGTCCCGTTCCAGCATCGCGAAGCTGCGCGTGACCACCTCCTGTAGCTCCAGATCGTCGACGGCCAGTTCGTCGACCCGGCCCGGTCCGGCCGACAGCCGGGCGGCGAGCCGGTGCAGCGTCCAGTGCGGCCGGGTGGCCAACCGGCTGCCCGCGATCCGGATCGCCAGTGGCAGGTGACCGCAGATCCGTACGATCTCCGCGGCCGCCTCCGGCTCCTCGGCGACCCGGTCCGGGCCGGCCACCTTGCCGAGCATGCGTACCGCGTCCGCCGTGGGCAGCTGCCCCACCGGGACCCGGACCGCACCCTCCAGGGTCGCCATCGGGCGCCGGCTGGTCACCAGCACCGCGGGCCCGGCGGTGCCGGGAAGCAGTGGGCGCACCTGGGCGGGGCTGGCCGCGTCGTCGAGCACCAGCAGCAACCGCCGGCCGCCGAGCCGGCTGCGGTAGGCGTCGACCCGCTCGTCCGGCCGCTCGGGAAGCTCGGCACCGGCTCCCAGCGCCCGCAGCAGCCGCTCCAGGGCGCAGTACGGGTCGACCGGGCGGCCCGACGCACCGGCGAGATCGACGAACAGTTGACCGTCCGGGAACTCTGCGAGCAGCGCATGCGCCGCGTGTACGGCCAGCGCGGTCTTGCCGGTGCCGGGAGCGCCGTACGCGGTGACCACGGGCACCGCCCGGTGCTCGGTGCGCAGCAGCTCCCGCAGCCGTACCACCTCCTGCTCCCGACCGGTGAAGTCCGCGACGTCGCGGGGCAGCAGTGCGGGAGTGACCGCTGTTTCGGCGAACGAATGAAGGTTTCCTGCCCGTTGCCGCGAATCAGTAGCGGTCCAAGCACACGAAACCTCATCGGCGTCCTCCTTGACCGGCCCGGCGCAACCGATGCGATACCTGGCAGAAACCGCCGTCCGCGAAGGTTGCGCTGCATTACATCTTCCTCGCAACGCGTCATCCGGGGGGTATCGCAAATGAAGACATTTCACGCGAGTTCAGCGGAGCTGACGGCCACAAAGGACATTCAGGTCTTCGTCACGCCACCACCCACCCCGAACGGCCCGCTGCACCTCGGCCACCTCTCCGGCCCGTACGTGGCCGCGGACGTGGCGGCCCGGGCGGCCAGGGCCCGCGGCCAGCGGGTGATGACCATGACCGGCGTCGACTACCACCAGAACTACGTGCTCGCCCGGGCGCGGGCCGCCGGGCGGCCGGTCGACGCGGTGGCGGCCGACTACACCGGACAGATCCGGGATGTCTTCGACGCGGCCCGGATCGACTACGACGTCTTCATCGACCCGGCCGGCGACGCCGACTACCGGGAGGCGGTCACCGACCTGTTCACCGGTCTGCTCGACGCCGGTGACCTGCCGCTGGAGTCGGCCCGGATGGCCGGGTGCGACGGCTGCGGCCGCACCCTGCACCACGCGTACGTGACAGGCACCTGCGCCGTCTGCGGAGCCGGCGCGGGCGGCGGCACCTGCGAGGGCTGCGGCAGCTTCACCAGCGCGCTGAACCTCCTCGACGCCACCTGCACCGGCTGTGGCGGCGCACCCCGGCCACTGCCGGAGCCGGTCCCGGTGCTGCGGCTGGAGGCGCACCGGGGGACGGCTGCTGGAGATCTGGGGCCGGACCGATCTGCCACCCCGGGTGTGGCGACTGGTACGGCACTACCTCGCCGCGGGGCTGCCGGACGTCGTACTCAGCTATCCCAGCGACTGGGGGATCGAGCTGAGCGCGGAGCCGGTCGCCGGGCACCGCCTGGACGTCTGGGCGGAGATGGCCTTCGGCTACGCGTACGCGGTGGCCCAGGCGCTCGACGAGACGTCCGTACGCGCCCGACCGGTGACCGGGGCGGCCTGCGCCAAGGCCTGGCAGGGCGTGGAACGGCTCTGGTTCTTCGAGGGCATCGACAACGTCTTCTACTACGCGATCATGTTCCCGGCGCTGCTCGACGCGCTCGGGGTGCCCGCCGAGAAGATCGGCCTGGTGGTCAACGAGTTCTACCGGCTCACCGGTGCGAAGTTCTCCACCAGCCGGGACCACGCGGTGTGGGCGCACGAGTTCCTGCACCAGGAGGATCCCGGCCTGCTGCGGATGTACCTGAGCTGGGACCGTCCGGACCGCCACGAGAGCGACTTCCACCTGCCGGCGTACCGGGAGTTCGTCGAGTGGGCGACCGGAGTGCTGGCGGGGTCGCAGGACGTACTGCCGCCGGGGCTGGCAGCCGCCGAGCTGGCCCGCGCCGAGCAGGCCCTCGACCCCACCGGTTTCGACGCGCCGCTGGCGGTGCGGTGCCTGCTGGCCGGCCGCGCCGCCAACCCCGCCCGCGCCGACCGGCTGCTCGCCGCCTTCACCGGCCACGCCGAGTGATGCCGATGAGAGTCTGCGTGATCGGGGCCGGCCTGGCCGGCAGCCTGCTGGCCTGGCGGCTGCGGCTGGCGGTGGCGCCGCTGGGCGAACGGCTGGAGCTCGACCTGGTGTGCGGGCCGGAATCCGGGGACGCCACCGACGTCTCACTCGGCATGGTGCGCGGCTACGAGTGCGACGCCGCGAACTGCCGGCTGGCCATCGAGAGCCTCGCCGAACTGCACGACGACCGGCGGCTCGCGGCCTGGGCGGGGCTGCAGGAGCTGGAGTCGGTGTACGTCACCGCCGAGGCGTCCCTGGACCCCCCGCTGCGGCGGCTGCTCCCCCAGCTCTCGGCGGCCACCCGTACCGCCGGCCCGGACAAACTGGCCCGCCGGTACGGCATCACCGGGCTGCCGGGTGACAGCGTGGGCATCCTGGAGCCGCGCGCCGGCCTGATCGAGCCACGGAGGCTGCGGCGGTCGGTACTCACCGAGCTGGGCCGGCTGCGGGTGCCGCGGATCCCCGGCCCGATCGACCACGTCGCGGTCTCCGACGACCAGGTGGTGTGCCGGTGGCACGGGGGCGTCCGCCGGTACGACGCGGTGGTGCTCGCCGCCGGCCGCTGGACCCCGCGCCTGCTGGCCGCCAGCGACCTGCCGGTGCCGCAGTACAGGACCAAGACCATCGCCTTCGCCTGGTACGTGGCCACCGGGGCGCCCCCGTACTGCTTCGTGGACGAGACGACCGGGATCTACGGCCGGCCCGGCCCGGACGGCCAGCTCGCGCTCGGGCTGCGGAGCACCGACTGGGACGTCGACCCGGACCGGCCCCCCGCCGACGCGGCGCTGCACCAGCGCGCGGTGGAGCTGGCGCGGCAACGGTTCCCCGGGATGCGGCTGGAACCGCGACCCCGCGTGGTCACCGCCGCCGACTGCTACACCGAACCGGCCGGCCTGGCGCTGCGCCCGGTGCTGCACGACGCGGCGCCGCTCTACACGTTCACGGGCGGCAGCGGCGGCGCGGTGAAGACCGCGCTGGCCGCCAGCGCCGTCGCCGCACGCGACCTGCTCGCCACCTTGTCAGGGCGGGAACGCGCCGTCCGACCATCCATCTCTCAGGGGAGGCTGATGTGACCACCGTCGAGGTACACACCATCGGACTAGGGGCCGGACCCGGCAATCTGAGCCTGGACGCGCTGTTCGAGCGGGCGGCGCCGGACCGGCTCGCGCTCTTCGACGCGGCGCGGCGCCCCGCCTGGCATCCGCAGCTGATGCTGCCCGGGGTGCGGATGCAGACCTCGTGGCTGAAGGACCTGGTCTCCGTGGTGGATCCCACCCACCGCCTGACCTTCCTGAACTACATGGTCACCACCGGACGGCTGTTCGGGCTGCTCAACGCCCAGTTCGGGGTGATTCCCCGGATCGAGTACGACCGGTACCTGGCCTGGGCCAGCGAGCAGCTCGGCAACGTGCACTACGGGGTACGGGTGGGGCGGGTCAGCTTCGACCGCGGCTTCGAGGTGCACAGCGCGGACGGGCTGGTGGGCCGGTCGCAGCACCTGGTGGTGGGCCTGGGCTCCGAGCCGTACGTGCCGGAGGGCTTCACCGACGTACTCGGCGACTCGGTGTTCGTACCGGAGGGCCTGGCCGAGCGGCTGCCGTCGATGAGCAGCGACCCCGACGCCCCGGTGGCGGTGGTCGGGGGTGGGCAGACCGGATCGGAGTGCGTGCTCGCCCTGCTCGGCGGCGGGTTCCGCAATATCCACTGGTACGGCAGGCGGCCGTGGTTCCAGCCGATCGACGACTCGCCGCCGGCCAACGAGCACTACCGGCCGGCGTACCTGGAGTACCTGCACCAGCTGTCCACGGAGCACCGGCACCGCCTGGTGGACGAGGCCACCCGTACCGGGGACGCCATCACGCCCGGCGTGCTGCAGGCCATCTACCAGTCGAACTACGACCGGATGCTGGCCGACGGCTCGTTCCCGCTGACCATCCTGCCGGACCGCACGGTGGAGTCGGCCGAAGCCGCCGGCGGCGGGTACGAGCTGCGGGTCACCGCCGCCCGGGGCACCGAGAAGCACCACGCCCGGTACGTCGTGCTGGCCACCGGACGGCGTACCCGGCCGATGCCGTTCGACGACGAGCTGCGCGAGCGCCTGGAGCTCGACGACGCCGGCGAGGTGGTGCTGGACGCCGACTTCTCGGTGCGGTGGAAGGGCACCAACGGGCACCGGCTGTTCGCGCCGTACCTGTCGCGGTTCAGCCACGGCATCGCGGCCACCAACCTGACCCTGCTCCCGGTGCGCGGCGCGATCGTGCTCAACTCCCTGTTCGACCGCCGGCTGGTCCCGTTCCGGGACGAGCTGCTGAGCACGTCCTGGGGGTGATACCGATGGACCCGAAGACGATCGACTACGCCGAGCGGGTGTTCCGGTCCGTGGAGCACCCCGACATCACCGGCCACTACCACCAGGACGGCGAGCTGGTGTGGGCGGAGTTCTCCGGAGCGTCGGTAAGCCTGGGCCGGCTGGTGGGGCATCGGGCCGACGACGGCAACCTGGAGCTGGCGTACTCGTACCGGCTGGCCAGCGGCGACCTGGTGGCCGGTCGGTGCACCAGCCAGCCCGAGGTGCTTCCCGACGGCCGGGTCCGGCTCACCGAGCACTACCGGCGACTGGACGGCACGGCCGGGATCTCCGTGATCGAAGAACCGCCTCGATGACGGGTACGGTCCAGCCGGATCAGCTGCGCCGGGTGCTCGGCACCCGGGACCTGATGGTGTATTACCTCTCCTCGCTGGTCGGCGTGGGGATGCTGATCGCTCCCGGGATCGCGCTGCAGGCGGCGGGCCCGGCGTCGCTGGTGGCGTGGCTGCTGCTGACCCTGGCCGCGCTGCCGATCGCCGGGGTGTTCGCCCGGTTGTCGGCGGCGTACCCGGACTCTGCGGGGGTGAGCTACCTGGTACGCCGGGCGTTCGGGTGGCGGCCGGGGATCACCATCGGGTTCCTGCTGCTGGTGCTGAACTGGGCCTGTAACCCGATCCTCGGGCTGGCCGCGGCGCGTTATCTGGCCGCGCTGCTGGGGTGGCGGGACCACTCGACGGTGCTGCTCGCCGGGTTCGTGGTGATGAGCATCGGGGTGGTGCTGAACCTGCTCGGCATCGGGGTGGCCTCCCGGGTGCAGGGGGTGCTGGTGGTGGCCCTGATCGCGGGCGTGGTCGCGGTGATCGCGGTGGCCGCCCCGGCCGCGGACCCGGCCCGGCTCACCCCGTTCGCGCCGTACGGCTGGGGTGCGCTGGGCGCCGCGGTGCTCGCCGGGTTCTTCTCGTTCTTCGGCTGGGAGAACGTCTCCCACATCGCCGCCGAGGTGCGGGACCCGAGGCGCAGCTTCCGCCGGGCGGCCCTCTGGGCGCCACTGCTGATCGGCGGGCTGTACCTCGCGCTGGCACTGACCGTGGTGCTGGTGGTACCGCTGACCGGGGACACCACCGCCGTGCTGTACGCGCTGCTGTGGCACAGCCACGGCGAGACCGCCGCGAAGCTGGGCTCCGCGCTGGCGGTGGTGCTGCTGCTGGTCAACACCAACGCCTGGGTCTGCGGCTGTTCCCGGCTGACGTACGCGATGGCCCGGGACCGGGTGATTCCGGCGTGGATCGGCCGGGTCTCGCCGCGTACCGGTGCCCCGGTGGCGGCGCTGTGGTTCATCTGGGGCTGGTACGTGGTCGACTTCGCGGTACTCGCCGCGTTCGGTCAGGACGAGCGGATCCTGGTGGGGTTCATCGCGGCGACCATCCTGCTGGTGTACGCCGCCGCGTTCCTGGCCGGGCTCCGGCTCTTCGACGACCTGCCGACCCGGGCGCTGTGCGGAGTCGCACTGGTCGCGGTGACCGGGTTCCTGCTGGGCGGCGGCATGCCGTCGGTGTTGGCGGCGGCGGGGCTGGCGATCACGGCCGGCTACGTCCTGGTACGCCGCCCGGCCGAGCCCGCCGCCGACCCGGCCGCCGACCCCTAGGACAGGGCCTAGCCCCGACCGGAGTACGGCGGCGCGAAGAACACCAGCACCGCGAGGTCCTCGGTGACGTCGGTGAACCGGTGCGGCTCGCCCGCCGGGACGTAGATCAGGTCGCCCGGCGCCACGTCCGCTTCCCCGGTGCCGGTCACCAGCCGGGCCCGGCCCGCGGTCACCAGGTAGATCTCGTCCTCGCGGTGCGGCACCTGGTCGTCCAGCCCGCCGGCCGGGATCGAGTAGGTGCCGACCGAGAGGCTGGGGCTGCGGACGTGCTCGACGTAATGGTTCGGATCGCCGCCGGGCGCGGCGTACCGACCGAAACCTCTGATGATCTGCATCCGGAGAACCTAATCCAGTCAGGACAGTCTTGACACACGACGCGGAAGGCAACACGGTGTCCACCAATCTCTTCGGCCGCGGCGCCGGAGACGGGGAGGAGAGCGCATGATCACCGACCACCGGGCCGAGGAGACCGCCGATCTGACGACGGTGGACCCCGAGGAGTGGGACCGGCTGGTGACCGACGCCGGGGGCGGCTTCTACCTCGGCCATGCCTGGCTGTCGGCGCTGCACGGAGTGGACGGCTTCGCCGAGCGCAACCTGCTGGTACGGGACAGCGCGGGCACCCTGGTCGCCGGCCTGAACCTCTACACCATCGAACGCGCCACCAACCCGCTGTACGACCCGCACCAGGTGCTGGCCCCCGACACCGACCCGGCGGCGTGGCAGCCGCAGCTGGTGATCGGCGGCCGCTCCGGTTACAGCAACGGCGTACTGGCCACCACCGACGAGGGGTACGCGGCGGTCGCGGAGCTGGCCACCGGCGAGGTGAAGGCGAGCGGCTGCGGCAGCGCGGCGATGATGTATCTCGGCACCGCCGACGCCCGCCGAATGGCGGCCCTGTGGGACGGCACGGTGCCGGTGCTGACCGGCTTCCGCGCCGAGCTGCCGATCGACTTCGACAGCTTCGACGGCTACCTGGCCGGGCTGTAGAAGAACCGCCGCAAACACGTGCACCGGGACCTGCGGCGGTTCGCCGCCAGCGGCTGCCGGATCGAGATCACCGCGCTGGAACCGTACGTGGACCAGCTCGGCCCGCTGCTCGGCAACGTGCAGCGGCACCACGGCGTCGACATCCCCGACGAGCTGCACACCGGCTATCTGCGGGGCTGCGCCCGGGGCGAACTGGCCGGCCAGACGGTGGTGTTCCAGTGCTTCGGTGAAGACCGCCCGATCGGCTTCACCCTGGCGTACGCCCATCACGGGCGGCTCACGATGCGGGTGACCGGGCTGGACTACGAACGTACCGAGCCCGCCGGCGCCCACTTCTCACTGCTGTTCTACGAGCCGGTCCGGTACGCGCTGGCGCACGGCATCCACACCATCGACCTCGGCACGGAGGCGTATCGCACCAAGCTGCTGCGCGGCGGAGAGCTGGTGCCGCTGTGGTCGGTGCCGGTGCGTACCCCTGGCGGCTGGACCGAGGAGCGGGCGCTGCAGCGGACCCGGCGGCTGGCCGGCGAGCTGTCCGACAGCGTCGGCGACCTGGTTGACGTCGAGCGGCTCACCGTCGACCAGCTGACGACATCGACTGACGTACCAGGGAAAGAGGAGACATGACGGGTCAACAGGACGGGCGGCCACTGCTGGTGGTGGTCTCGAGTCTGTCGCGCAGCTCCCGGGAGCACTTCTTCGAGTCCGTCTCGGAGCACTACCGGATCTGGTTGTTCCTCGGCGGCGCCGGCCGTTCCGACGTCGCGGAGTGGGAGCTGCCGTACCTGGCCGGCCACACCGTGGTCGACACCCTGGACGCCGAGGCGGTGCTGGGGGCGGCGCGCGAGCTGGCCGAGACCGGGCGGATCGGCGGTCTGGTCTGCTTCGACGAGGCTCGGATCGAGGCCACCGCTGTGGTCGCCACCGCGCTGGGCCTGCCGACCACGCCGGCCGACGCGATCGCCCGGTGCCGGGACAAACACCTCACCCGGCAGGCACTGGCCACCGCCGGGGTCCCACAGGCCCGCTCGGCCGCGGTGCGCTCCCCCGAGGAGGCGGTCGAGGTGGCGGCGCGGTTCGGCTACCCGGTGGTGCTCAAGCCGCGCAACCTGGCGGCGAGCTTCGGGGTACGCCAGGCCGACTCGCCCGAGGAGGTCGCGGTCGCGTACCACAAGGCGCGCGGCATCACGCTGCCCGAGGCCCCCGAGTACTACGAGGACGGGGTGCTGGTCGAGGAGTACCTGTCCGGGCCGGAGATCAGCATCGACTCCGCGTGCTTCGACGGCGAGGTGGTGCCGTTGGCGATCGCGCACAAGGAGTCCGGGTTCCCGCCCGCCTTCGAGGAGGTCGGGCACGTCGTCGACGCCGCGGATCCGCTCTACCGGGACCCGGAGCTCACCGAGATCGTCACCGCCGCGCACCGGGCGTTGGGGTTCCACACCGGGATGACCCACCTGGAGCTGAAACGTACCGCCGAGGGCTTCAAGGTGATCGAGCTGAACGGCCGGCTCGGTGGTGACCTGATCCCGTACCTGGGGCAGCTCGCCAGCGGTGTCGACCTCAGCCTGGCGGCCGCGGCGGTCGCCTGCGGCCAGCGCCCCGATCTGGAGCCGGCGGTACGGCGGGCGGCCGCGACCCGGTTCTGCTACCCGGAGCGGGAGCAGACCGTCGACGCGGTGACCATCGACGAGGGGCTGCTGCCCCCGGAGATCGACCGCGCGATCGTGCTCGCCGAGCCCGGCCAGCGGATGCTGCTGCCGCCGAACGGCTCGGCCTGGGAGTGCCGGCTGGCGCAGCTGGTCGCGGTCGCCGACTCCACCGCAGCCTGCCGGACAGCTCTGGACGCGGCCGCGAAGGCCGTCAGCGTGACGCTCTGTCCCCACAACGACGAGGGAGACCCCCGTGAGCAGTGATCCCAAGGCCGTCGAGCCAGCCAAGCAGGAGGGCGAGCACCTCGGGGTGCTGGAGTCGTGGCGGGCCACCCCCGGCCCGGCCCGGTTCGTGCTGCTCGGCGTGTTC
Source organism: Micromonosporaceae bacterium (assembly GCA_050701695.1). Classification (GTDB taxonomy): domain Bacteria; phylum Actinomycetota; class Actinomycetes; order Mycobacteriales; family Micromonosporaceae; genus WHSM01. The sequence goes on along the minus strand of JBOGDE010000029.1, from coordinate 6,095 downwards.
ATCAACCAGTTCGGCGCGTTCCTGCAGATCTTCATGGTGCTCTACCTGGTGAATCGGGGATTCACCGAGGCCGAAGGCGGGTACGCGCTCGGCGCGTACGGGGCGGGCGCGGTGATCGGGCTGCTGTTCGGCGGCGGCCTGTCCGACCGGCTGGGGCCCCGGCTGACCATCGCGATCTATGGGTACGTCGGCGCTGATGGTGGTGGCGGTCAGCTTCCTCGCCTACTACCCGGCGATCCTGGTGGCGGTGGGGCTGGCCGGGCTGATGACCCAGGCGAACCGGCCGGCGACGGCGTCCCTGCTCACCGAGCTGACCCCGCCGTCCCAGCACACCATGGTGATGGCGTGGAACCGGCTCGCGCTCAACAGCGGCATCATCGCCGGGCCGCTGGCGGGCGCCTGGCTGATCACCATCTCCTGGGACCTGCTGCTCTGGCTGGACGGCGTCACCGCGCTGACGTACGCCCTGATCGCGTTCTTCCTGCTGCCGCGCGACAAACCCGCCGGGGAGGCGGGGGCCGAGGCCGCGACCGGCGGCGCGGCCGGCTACCTGGCGATGCTGCGCGACGGCAGGTTCCTGCTGTTCCTGTTCGCGTTCTTCACCAACGCCCTGGTGCACGTGCAGTACTACGCGGTGCTGCCGCTCTGGCTGGCGGACAACAACTACCCGACCGTGGTCTACAGCACGATGTTCGTGATCTCCGGTGGGCTGGTGCTGACCACTGAGCTGTGGGTCACCAGCTACACCCAGAAGTGGCGGACCTGGATTCCGGGCAGCCTGGGCCTGCTGATCCTCGCAGTCGGACTCGCCATGTTCGCGCTGCCGGGTGGCCTGCTGATCATCCTCGCCGCCAGGTTCTGCGGCATCGTCGGTCAGATCATCGGTGCCCCGTCCATCTTCGCCTGGCCGGTGAAGGTGGCCCCCGAAGGCGCCAAGGGCCGGTACCTGGGCGCCGGTATGTCGACGTTCTGGGCCGGGTACGCGCTCGGCCCGATGGTCGGCGTACTGCTCTACCAGCAGATCGGCGAGGCGGTGTGGTGGCTCACCGGTGGTGTCGGCATCGTGTCCGCGATCGCCGCCGCGTTCGCGATGCGGCTCCGTGAGACGCCGGAAGCCGGCGCCACCCCGGCGCCCCAGGTGGCGACCGCGAAGGCCTGACCGCTCGGGGCCCCGGCGATGACGCCGCCGGGGCCCTCCTGGTCCTGGCACCGCCTGGTCAAGGTCGCCGGTAGTCGATGAGGTTCTCGAACACCTGGTAGCCGGTGTACGTGAGGGAGTACGAGCGCAGCCCGTACGGATGGAAGTTCTCCTCGGACGGATCCGGCAGCATGGCCCCGGCGATCCGGATTGTGCCCTTGCCGAACGGCAACTCACCCAGGGACGTGCCTGTGGTGCTCGCGCTGCCAGGTGTGACCGACTCGCGGACCAGCGTTCGCCCGGCGGTGACGCCGCCCGCGGCGGCCCAGGCGTCCTGGTTCACGATCCAGTTCGGTGAGTCGCACCGGTCGGTGGTGCACGCCGAGTTGCCCGACCCTCCCGGTCCGACGTAGTAGCCGATCGGCACCGGCTCGTACGTCTGGTGCCGGTTTTCGAAACGCTGACCGGCCACAGTGGCCATTCCTTCGGCAGTGCCCTCCTTGTTCACCCCTTTGGCCAGGTGGCGGCGGTCATACGTCGGCCCCTGGCCGTCGTTGAAGTCCATCCAGCCGGCGTAGAAGACGCCGCCTGCGATGTCCTTCGCCTCCAGGTTGGCCCCGAGGTACGGCAGCGTGGGCATTGCGCCGTCCGTGAGGACCAGGTTCCCGCCTCCGGCGGCGTAGTTGGCGAGGTTCGCGGCGTACCTGTCGAACTGCTTGGCGGAGAAGTCTCCGGGACCGGCGCCAGGGCTCGGCCTAGCCTCGAACCGGATCGTGCCGTCGACCTGCTGCGGCGCGGCGAGGAAGTTCGCCAGCCGCACCCGCCACTGGCCGGGCTCGGGTGCGAAGACCGTGACCTGCTCGCCGGTGTTGACGAACTCGCACTGGCAGCCGCGTTCCTCCCACTCGTTCGTGGCCGGGTTGAAGAACTCGATGAACAGGTCGTAGTCGCTGGGCGCGAACCAGGAGGCCGAGACCGTCATCCGGTCGTTGTCGAAACCGGACTTGACCTCGAACTCGTGCGTCGCATCCGTCGCCTGCGGCGCCGGCGCCGACTCCGGGCCGAAGCTGAAGCTCTCGCCGTCCTGCGGCGTCCCGGCGGGCTCCGCGGGCCGCCACTGGTCCCTCGGCACGAATCCGGGCATGAGATCGTTCGCCGCCACGATGGTGTCGTACGCCTTGAGGCTCTTCGGCTTGTGGAGCACCCGCTCGACAGGGATCGCCACCAGCTCGCTGCCGGACGCGGCGTACCGGTTGAGGTCGGTGAAGAAGTCCATCCGCGAGACGTCGTACGGCGCCTGCTCAGGCTGGTCGTACGCCGGGCCGTGGCTGAAGGAGACGTGGTACTCCGTCGGCAGGATCCGCCCCGCAGGCCGAATCCGGTACGGCCCGGCTGGTGGATCGTTCAGGTCGATCCGCGCTCCGGCCTGCAGGTAGACCACGCTCTGGTTGAAGTAGCGGGCGATCTCCCGGCAGACGTTGTCTGGGTCGCCCGGGTGCAGCGGCGGGCCGCAGTAGTCGAGAATCAGGTCCGCCGCGGCGTTGCCGGAGATCCCGTCGAGGTTGCCGAACGTCGCCTCGATGGTGAGGCCACCGTTGTGGAACCCGTCCGCCGCGCCCTTGACGTCGAACCTGAACTCCTGGATGCCGTTCAGTTCGGTATGCGTGATGTCGTCCTGGGTGGGCAGGTTGCTGGGCGAGCCGCCGGGCGTGCCGCCGCCCGGGTGCCGGATTCGGGCCGGGTCAAAGATGTAGCCGACCTTGCCGCCCGGCTGGAACGTCACCGGCTGCTCGAAGAGCAGCGACGCGATCTGCGAGTAGATCAGGCCCTTGTTGCCGTCGATGTGCAACTGCTCGATCTGCGGGTCGTAGACGTTGTTCGGGGCCAGGTGCGACAGCGCCATCTCGTTGTCGATGCCCACCGCGTCCAGGCCGATCCCGGAGTCCATCCAGTCGCCGAACGAGCCCGTGACCTGGTAGTTGATCGTGTCCCAGACGGTGCCCCACTGGTCGGAGCACATCGGCGCGTCAACTGGACCAGGGCAGCTCTCCGCCGGGGCGATCAACGGGCTCCACGACAGCCGCTTCTCCGAGTCCCGGAAGGTGCGGATCGAGGTGTCGACGCTGATCGCGTTCTTCCGGAAGTCGCGCTGCCCTGCCCCAAGCAAGGTGAAGGAGAACGAGGGCGCGTCGAGCATGCCGTGCAGGTCGATCCCGCCCGCGAATCTGCCCGCGCTGGTCTGCCCGGCCACCCACTTCAAGAACGCGGTGTAGCCCCTTGTCTCCGGCTCGCTCCCCGGGGTGTACTGCGCCTCGGTGTACCCCACCGTGGGGAAGTCGCGGTTGAGGTCCATTCCGTTGCCGTTGTAGCGCTGGAAGAACACTCCACCCTCGGAGTACTCGCCGCGATGCCAGCCGTCAGGGTTGGCGAGCACGAAGTACACCACGCCGTTGGCCAGCACCTGGCCCGCCGTGGGCCCGGAGTCGGACGGCTCCAGGATCCGCTTCGGGAACGGGCCCTCCGCTGCGCAGGTGGGAGCGGCGCCGTGGTCCGCTTCACACGCCGCCCACGTGACCAGGTCCTCAGCCGCGCGTACGCCGCCCTCCAGGCCGGCGCGCTCGATGCCGTGGATCGACAGGGCGTATGCGAAGTGCCGGCGATCCTTCTCCGGGACGGGTGATGCCCGGTCGGTCACCTTGATCACGTACAGGTCGCGTTTGTCCCGCTCGAGACTCGGGCCGGGCAGCCCAGCGGACTGGAACTCCTGGCCCGCGAACGCCGGATGGTCACCGAACATCGTCCTCAGATTGAGCACCTGCAGATAGCGAGGGAACCGCTGCTCCAAGAACTTCAGTCCGGAGATCGTCTCGTCCCACTGGGCGAACTGAGTCGCGCAAACGTTCCCTTTGGCCCAGGGACTGGCGGCCGGGGGGCCTTCCAGGCAACCGTGCGGATCGGGGAACGCCCGCCCGAAGAGTCGGTACGTCTGCTCGTCGCTGGCAACCGGGGTGGCTGCTGCTGGCGTGCTGACGCTGAACACCACGGTGCTGGCGAACAGAAGGACGGCGAAGAACGAGGTGACACGGCGGCCGGACATGGGGACCTCCTCGGCCAACGACATGCGTCGCCCGACCGGCCATCCGCGGCCTGGTTGCCCCCGAGAAGGCGGCTCAAGGTGAGTCAAGCACCGCCCCGGTCGCGGGTCAATGGTGGGGATCCCGGTGTGCGAACCTTAGCGACCCGGCTCACTCACCAAGTCCACGTCACTGTCGGGTGTCGCATCACATGCACGCGCTCGGCGAGCGCGCGATCCTCCGGCGCCATCTCCGCGATCCTGTCCAGGACCGCCTGCAGCCCGGGCAAATCCCAGACGTCCGGGTACCCACGCTTGACGTGTTCGTCTAGACATCGGCTTGTCGGCCGATTGCTTCAGCGCGTGGCTGCTCCAGCGCCGAATAGCGCAGGGCCATGGTGGGGGTCTGCAGCCACGCTGCGTGGGCGGAGCGGCGAGCTTGCCCGGGCGCGCGAGGCGCTTGCCCGGGTGGGCTCCGGTCGGCCCGTCGTGGTTTTGGTGGAGGGCGAGGCTGGGATCGGGAAGACGCGGCTTCTCGGGCAGATCCTCGCTGACGCACAGTCGAGCCACCTGAAGGTGTTTCTCGGGCGTGCCGAGGAACTCGAACGCACCCGGCCATTCGGTGCGCTCGTAGACGCATCCCTCCCAGACACGATCCCCATCCTGTCGCTCGTGGGCGACCAAGACACCTTCTTCTGTACGCCAGGCTGCCCCCGTGCCGAAGAAGAGGTCAATTCCTGGCCCAACCCAGCCTGCTTCCAATCCGCAGTGATCCGCCAAGGAAGCCACCACATGAACTTGAGCCGAACAACGAGGACGCATTCCGCACCATCACCATGTGGCTCCAAGCCACCTTCGGACCGAACAGCACGCCATGCGCAGTCCAGTCCGCAGTCCCGCAATCCCCCGGTTTCGGGTAGCGCTCTACTCGTGACGCGGACCGCGGGCGGTGCGAAGCTGAATCCGCACATGACGCGACGAATCTTGAAATCGACCAGACGAAACGGCGGGGAGGGGATACAGATGGCATCCGTGACCAGGGGTCGCCGATCCGCTGTGTTGGTAGGTGTGCTGCTGGTGGCGCTCGTGGGCGTGCCGGCAGGCTCGGAGGGCGGCGAGGTCGGCCGTGCGGTGTTTGAGGGCCCGGTGCCTGAGGCCGAGTGCGGGCCGGGGTCCAGTCCAGAGACCGGCTTGCAGGGGCAGGTTCCCAAGGAGGATCGGGAAAGCGGGCGGTCCCAAGACGGCTACAGCTGCAACATGGAGCTTGTCGGTCAGTACCAGGGGGTGGGGGCGAGCTGGCAGTTCGCTTGGCACGATGACTGCGCCTACTACGACACCTATTCCTACAGCGCCGAAGGCGTGGCGGTGATCGATGCCACGAAGCCGGCAGACCCGACGCTGACGACGAAGCTCGTGACGCCGGCGATGCTGGGTCCGTGGGAATCACTGAAGGTGAACGCCAAGCGCGGGCTGTGGCCGGCGTCGCCGCGTATGGTCCGGTCGGAACGGGTCCGCTGTTCTTCGACGTCTACGACGTGGCGAAGGACTGCACACAGCCAGAACTGTTGGCAAGCGTCCCGGTAAATGTCCCCAGCGGACACGAAGGCAACTGGGCCCAAGACGGCACGACGTACTACGCCACGAGCGGATTTTCCCCGAGCATCAGCGCGATCGACGTCAGCGATCCGACCTTGCCGAGGCCAATATCCGTCCTCCGGCACGGAGAAGTTGACAACCATGGCCTGGCCACCAGCGCCGACTGAGGAGCCTCGCGTTTTCCGGACAGCTGACTATTGACTCAAATCATGCTGCGAGCTGTCGGTTCAGGTACTCGTTGCGGACCTCGAGTGGGGTCTTATAGCCGAGTGCCGAATGGAGACGTTT
>JBOGDE010000028.1:0-25762 GCA_050701695.1 Micromonosporaceae bacterium | reverse complement strand
ACCGCGGCCGGCGCTGGGCTCGGCGTGGTCGCCACCGGAGCGCCGCCGTCGGGCGACTCACCCTCGTCGCGGCGCTGCTGTGCGGCCTTGACCGCGGCCTCCTGGTCCCGCTTGAGGCGCTCGGCACGGGCCTCGGCCGCAGCGACCTCGATGTCGTGGGCGCTGGCCGGGGTGGCCGCGGGAGCGCTGGGCCGCAGCTGGGCCGGGGTGGGCACCGGGGCCTTCTTCGCCGGCTTCTTGGCAGGCCCGGGACGGGCCTTGGCCGGGGTTGGTCCGGCGGGAGCCGCGGGCGCCTTGGCCGGCGCCGACTGCTGACTGGCGAGCACCTCTCGCAGGCGCCGGGCTACCGGCGCCTCTACTGTGCTCGATGCTGATTTGACGAACTCGCCCAGCTCACCGAGTTTGGTGAGTACGTCCTTGCTCGATACACCAAGCTCTTTGGCGAGCTCGTGTACACGGGCCTTGCCTGCCACTGCACTCCTCATCCCGAGGCCGGCGGGCTGCCCGCGCGACCTCACTAGTCCACTTGAAGCCTGCTCATCGCAGCGACTTCATCGTGTGCTCATGTTGGTCGACCTACCTCACTCAGTTGCGCTGCCACGTGTGACGCCAAGGTGCTCGCGAACCGGCCTGACGTCCAGGACGCCCGGCACACGGAGCGCCCGCCCGAAAGCTCGGCGACGCTCCGCCTTCGCGAGGCATGCCGGATCGGGGTGCAGATGTGCCCCACGGCCCGGCAGTCGGTGAGTGGGGTCAGGCACCAGTCGATGCTCGACCGCCACTACACGCAGCAACTCGGAAGCTGGCGCGCGGGTCCGGCAACCCACACAGGTGCGTACCGGATACGCGCGGCGTACCACGGAGCAGTCTACCTCTATGCGCCGGCGCTCGCCGCGCCAGCCTCACCGGGCACCGGGTCGGCCTGGTCACCGTCGGGGATTTCGGTGTCGGGCCGGATATCGATCCGCCAACCGGTCAAACGGGCGGCAAGCCGGGCATTCTGGCCTTCTCGTCCGATCGCCAGCGAGAGCTGGAAGTCGGGGACGATCACCCGGGCCGTCTTGGCCGTGGCGTCGATCACTTCGATCCGCAGCGCCTTCGCCGGTGACAGCGCGTTGCCGACGAACGTCGCGGGGTCCTCCGACCAGTCGATGATGTCGATCTTCTCGCCGTGCAGCTCGCTCATCACCGCCCGCACCCGGGTGCCCATCGGGCCGATGCAGGCGCCCTTCGGATTCACCCCCGGCACGTTCGACCGTACGGCGATCTTCGAACGGTGGCCCGCCTCCCGGGCGATCGCCGAGATCTCCACGGTGCCGTCGGCGATCTCCGGCACTTCGAGCGAGAACAGCCGCTTGACCAGGTTGGGGTGCGAGCGGGAGAGCGTGATCTGGGGGCCGCGGAAGCCCTTCACGACGTGGACCACCACGCACTTGATGCGCTGACCGTGGTCGTACAGCTCGCCGGGGACCTGCTCGGCGGGCGGCAGCAGCGCCTCCACCTTGCCCAGGTCGACCACCACGATGCCCTTCTCGGCACGCGCCTCGTGGGCCTGGATCACGCCGGTGACGATGTCGCCTTCCTTGCCGACGTACTCGCCGTAGTTGACCTCGTCGGTGGCTTCGCGCAGCCGCTGCAGGATCACCTGCTTGGCGGTCATCGCGGCGATCCGGCCGAAGTCGTGCGGGGTGTCGTCCCACTCCCGCGTGACGTTGCCCTCGGCGTCGAGCTCCTGGGCGTACACCTCGGCGATGCCGGTCTTGCGGTCGATCTCCACCCGGGCGTGCGGATGCGCACCCTCGGTGTGGCGGTACGCCGTCAGCAGCGCGGTCTCGATCGCGCCGAGGATCGTCTCGTAGGGGATGTCCCGCTCACGCTCGAGCGCGCGCAGGGCAGCGAGGTCGATGTTCATGCGTCCTCCTCCTTCCCCTCATCGGTCTCGTCACCATCGTCTCTCGCACCGGCCCCCGCCGGCTTGCCGAATTCGATCTGCACCTTTCCCGGTCCGAGCCGGTCGTAGTCCAGATCGAGCGTCTCCCCCGCCACGTCGAGCCGTACCCCCGACTCGTCGGCGGCGAGCACCCGACCGGTACGCGTCGCCTGGTCGACCTTCACCTTCACCAGCCTGCCCCGGTTTCGCCGCCAGTGTCGGAGTTCGGTGAGCGGCCGGTCGATGCCCGGTGAGCTGACCTCGAGGGTGTAGCCACCCTGGCCCAGCGGCACGCCGCTGGCCTCGGCCTCGTCCAGCGCGGCGGAGACCTCGCGGGAGATCTCGGCGATGGCGTCGGAGCTGACCCCGTCCTCACCGTCGACCACGACCCGTACCACGCTGCGCTTGCCGGCCCGGGAGACCGCCAGGTCGTCCAGCTCGTAACCGGCGGCGGTCACCACCGGCTCCACCACGGCCCGCAGCCGCTGCTTCGGCGCGGTTGCGCCGGAGGCGCCGGATCGGCTCGACTGCGCCATCCCCGATTCCTCCTGTCGTGGCTGGTCATACCGGTATCGCCGCCACGGGTACGCGGAGGCTGCGGTGAGCCTAACCCGCCGCGCCACGAGAACACCGACGGCACGCGACACCCGGCGAGGTGAAACACTGGCGGGCGATCCGAGGACGCTCCAGGAGGCGAGTGTGGACAGACGTACCGCGCTGGTACGGGTGCTTGGCGGTGCTCTCACCGCCGGGGCCGCGCTGAGCGGCTGCGACCTGCTCACGCCGGAACCGCCGCCGCCCCACCCGCTGCTGGCGATGCTGCACGACACCCGGGTCCAGCTGGCCCGCTACGAGGCGGCGATCACGGCGCACCCCGGGCTTGCCGAGCGGCTGAGGCCGCTGCGGGACAACCACACCGCCCACGTCACCACGCTGGCGAAGCTGGTCGGGCCGCAGGCCTCGGCGAGCCCGTCGGCGGCCGCGTCCGCGAGTGCACCCGCCACACCGCCCGCCGACGAGAAGGCCGCGCTCGCCGCACTGCTGACCGCAGAGCGGGACGGGCAGGCGTACGCCGTGAAGGCCTGCCTGGCCGCCCGGGACGAGTACGCCGGGCTGCTGGGCGCGATCGCCGCCTGCCGCGCCAGCCACGCGGAGGTGCTGAAGTGAGAACTGGGGTACACAGCACTGCGCGGTCACTCGCCGCCGAGCGTAGCGAGGCGAGCGCGTGACCGATCTGGCCGACGCGCTGAGCGCCGAACACGCCGCCGTCTTCGGGTACGGCGCGGTCGGCGCCCACCTCAGCGGCGCGCTGCTGAAGGCGAGCCAGCAGGCCGAGGACCAGCATCGGGCGCGGCGCGACCAGCTGCTGGAGCGGCTGGCGGAGGCGAGCCCGGCACCGCCGCCGGCCGAGCCCGCGTACCCGCTGCCGTTCCCGGTCTCCAACCCGCAGAGCGCGATCAAACTCGCGCTCCACCTGGAGGAGCGGGTGGCCGCGGTGTGGCGGGCGACGCTCGGCACCACCCGGGGTGAGGACCGCGAGCACGGGGTGGCGGCGTTGATCGACTGCGCGGTACGGGCCAGCCGATGGCGTACCGCCGCGAAGCAGCCCCCCACCGTCCCCTTCCCCGGCGACCCCACCTGAGCCCCCGACCACCGCCCACCTGATCTCCTCACCGGCCGCGACCCGGGTCGGTGAGCCGCAGGACGGGCGTGGCGGCGCAATGCGACGAGATCTCGGGCGGCGGGTTCACCGCAGCTCGCCGAGGACATACCAGGTGACGAGGCCGAAGACCGCCAGCGAGGTGAGGACCAGAACGACGGCGAGCATCCAGTCCCGCCAGTCGCACTGCTGGCACGGCGGTGGGTCGTCGGTGTGCTCGGCGTGTACGGATCGGTAGGTCGCCACGTCGTATCCCCTCTCGTGTGGTGGCCCCGGCAGTCGCCGCGTGGCGGCGGTCGTCCGGTGCCGGCCGGTGGGTGTCACCACCGGCCGGCGTGCGGGCGGATCTCCCGCGTGTCACCCGGCGTCGAGGGCCAGAGCCGAACCCGAGACCGGGGACCTGATCTCCAGCCTTCACCTGCGAGCGACTTGGTGAAAGAATCAGGAAGCAATCCACGTAGGACACTCTGCGAGCGCCAGGTCTCACACCGTGATGGCCGCTCGCCCGGCACCGTGAGAGAGGGAGTCACACACCGTGCGAAAAGGGGTTGGCAAGACGATCCAGGCGAGGCAGGTTGGGAGACACCTGCGGGAGCAACGCAAGGAGGCCGGGGTGGCGGTCGATGACGCCGCGCGCGAGATCGGAGTCTCCGACGCGACGATCTACCGGTTCGAGTCCGGCACCTCGGTCCCACGCCCACCCGACGTCCGAGCGCTCTGTGCCCACTACGGCGCCGACACCGAGATCACCGAGGCGCTGGTAGCACTCGCCAAGGAGGCCGACGCCCCCGGCTGGTGGCGCTCCTACAGCGGTGCGGTCCCCCAGTGGTTCGACACCTTCGTGTCGCTGGAGAGCGCGGCCGAACACATCCAGGCCTACGACTCGGAGATTATCCAGGGCCTCCTGCAGACCCGTCGGTACGCCGAAGCGATGATCACTTCGGCGACGTCGCCGGAGATCGGTGAGGTGGGCGTGTCCCAGCGCGTGGAGGTCCGACTCCGCCGCCAGCGCATCCTTGATCGCCGCAATCCGGCGCGACTTGACGTGATCCTCGGAGAGGCGGCCCTGCTGCGCTCGCCGGGCGAGGACATCATGGCGGAGCAGCTCGCGCATCTGGATGCGGTGTCACGTCGCCCGAACGTCGTGATCCGTGTGCTGCCTCTTAAGCTGCTGCACCGTGGTCTGAACTGCGGCGGTCGGTTCATTATGCTCACGTTCCCCACGGATCGACGCGGTGTCGGTGAACCGCCGATTGTCCATGCCGACAACCTGACCGGCGCCGCCTACCTCGACAAACCGGCCGAGGTCGGGGCCTACCGATCGGTGTGGCAGAGCCTCATCGGCGGTGCCCTGGAACCGGCCGAGTCGCGCACGATGATCAACACCTACCGGGAGAGGTACGAGCCCTGATGAGTAAACCTGTGGTCTGGAAGAAGTCGGCCAGGTCGGCCGGCGAGGGTGCCTGCGTGGAGGTGGCCGTGCTGGCGGATCGGGTGTTGGTAAGGGACAGCAAGGATCCACAGGGAGCCATGCTCACGTTCACCCCCGACGAGTGGCGCGCGTTCGTCGGCGGGGTTCACGACGGGGAGTTCGGACTGGCGTGACCGTCGGGGCTCCGCCAGCGGCGTACCAGGTCGAGTAGCTCCGCCAGCCGGTGCACCACCGCGTCCGGCTCGCCGTCGGTGTGGCCGCGCTGCCAGTCCGGGATCTCGCTGTGCGGTACCAGCACCGCACGCATCCCGGCCTGGCGGGCACCGTACACATCTTCGAAAGGTCTGTCGCCGACGAACACACAGCGATCGGGCTCTGGTGCGCCGACCGCCGCCATCGCGGCCCGGAACGCCTCCGGGTGCGGTTTCGTCCACGGGATCTCGGAGCTGTAGACCGCGCCGTCGATCAACTCCAGGACGCCGTCGCGTACGAAGTACTCCTCGTGCCACTCGCGGGGCCAGACGGTGTTGGAGAGCACCCCCACCTTCACCCCGGCCTCACGCAGCCCGGCGAACAGCGCCGGTACGTCCGGATCGATCAAAGTGGCCGGCTCCCAGAACTTCCGGTACGCCGCCAGCCGGCTCTCGTCGAGCGTCAGACCGGCGTGCGCGAAGATGTCAGCGAGGGTCGCGCTGCGGTGTTCGTCACGGGAACGCGCCCAGATCGCGTCGCCCGCGACCCGGATCCCGGCGGCGACGTCAGCGTCGTACGGCGGGACCGCCGCCTCCGCCAGCGCCCTGGCCTCGGCGTCGAAGTCCATGCTGCGCCACGGGGTCAGGGTGCCGCCCCAGTCGAAGATCACCGCATCGATCAACGTCGTTTCCTCTCCTTGCCACTACCAACTCATACCACGCACGATCATGCGTCCCTCACGTCGTGAAGACGGGCCTGGCGGCGGACAACGGCGCGGGCCAGTGGTTCGGCGGCCCGGGCGGCGAGAGGACCCGTGACGGCGAGGATGAGAACGTACGCGGCGGCGAGTGGGCCGAGTTGGGGCGCGACGGCGCCGGAGGCGACCGCGAGGCCGGCGATGACGATGTTGAACTCGCCCCGCGGGATCAGGGCGGCACCGGCACGGATCCGGCCGGCGGTTCCCACCCCGGCGCGGCGGGCGGCGTACCAGCCGGTGCCGAACTTGGTGAGTACCCCGGCCGCGGCCAGTGCCAGCGCCAGCCCGGCGACCTGCGGTAGCTGGCGAGGATCGGTGGACAGGCCGAAGAACACGAAGAACACCGCGGCGAACAGGTCCCGCAGCGGCGTGACGAGATCGCGGGCGGTGTGGGCGAGCGGTCCGGACAGCGCGATGCCGACGAGGAAGGCACCGACGGCGGCCGAGACGTGCACCGATTCGGCGAGACCGGCGACCAGCAGGGTGAGCCCGAGCAGCTTCAGCAGCAGGACCTCGTCGCTGGGATCCCGCTTGTGGGGTGGTGCGAGGAACCATTCGATCGGGCGTCGCAACTTCAGGGACGCGGTGAGTGCGACGGCCACGAAGACCGCCGCGACCGCCAGGGACAACGCGGCGTCGGTCAGGTCGGCGCCGGCCAGCAGAGCGGCCAGTATCGGCAGGTACGCCACCATGACCAGATCCTCGAACACCACCAGCGACAGCACGGTGGGCACCTCCCGGTTGCCCAGCCAGCCCAGGTCCGCGATGACTTTGGCGATGATCCCCGACGACGATATGTAGGTCACGCCGCCCAGCACCGCGGCGGCGACCGGGCCCCAGCCCAGCAGCAGCGCCACCGCCACGCCGGGTGCGGCGTTGAGCGCCACGTCGACCAACCCACCGACCGCCGAACGCCGCATGGTGGTGATCAGCTCCGCGCCGGTGTACTCCAGTCCGAGGGTGAACAGCAGCAGGAGGACGCCGATCGCCGCGCCGGTGGCGATGAACTCCTCGCTGGTGGCCAGCGGCACGAAGCCGCCTTTGCCGAACGCCAGGCCGGCCAGCAGGTACAGCGGGATCGGTGACAGATCGATCCGCGCCGCGAGCGCGCCCAGCAACCCCAGGCCGAGCAGGATGGCGCCGATCTCGATCAGCGTCAGCACCTCGTGGCGACTCATGGTGTCAACCGGCTCGTCGCATCAACCGCGGCGAAGGATGTCGGCGACCCCGGACGCGCCTTCGGCGGTGCCGACAACGACCACCACGTCACCGGCGGCGAACCGGTAATCGGGGCGTGGGGAGGCGTGCACCGCACCAGAGCGCACCACCGCCACGATCGAGGCACCGGTACGGGTCCGCGCACGCGTGTCCCCCAGCGCCCGCCCGTCGTACGGCGACCCCTCGACGATCGGCAGCTGCTCGGTCACCAGCCCCTCCACCTGCCGGTTCTGCTCGGCCAGCCGCTCGATCACCCTGGTCACGGCGAGCAGCTCAGCCATCCCGTCGGCCTCGTCCGGGCTCAGCGTCAACGTCACCGCCGCCGTGTCCGGATCCGCCCGGTCATAGACCACCACCTCCCGCCGCCCCGAATGGTGCGCCACCACCGCGGCGCGCCGGCCACGCGCGGTCACGAAGTCGTACCGCAGACCGATCCCCGGCAACGCCGTACGTTCGACATCCATTCGCCCGCTCCCTCTGCCTGCGCCATAGCAGCCACACGAGGATCATCGCCTATCAGCGAGCCTGCCGTGAGCACGCCGGCCTATGGCGGGGGTCGTGGTAGCGGCGCCGGTAGCGGAGAATGGCGGCGTGGCCAGTACGTCGATCCCCAGCACCCCGCCCTGGCAGGTCGCCGAGGACGTCGCCGACGCCGTGCAGCGCAAGTGGTCGGCGGACGTCGTCGCGATCGGGGTCCACGGCGCGCTGGCGCACGGCGACGACGCCGGAGCGGTGGATCTCGTGGTGGTGACGTACCGGGAAGGTACCGGGCCACGGCCTGCCACCCGGGAGATCGACGGGGTGATCGTGGACCTGAGCGTGATCGGGGCCGAGGAGTACCTGCGGCACGCACGTACCCTCTCCACCTCGTGGCCACTGGCGGCCGACCAGTACCTGACCACCAAGCCGCTGTTCGACCCGGACGGCTGGCACGACCGGCTTCGCGACACCCACCTGGCGCGGCTGGCGGACGCCACCGGGCGGGAGTTCGCCGCGCTCGGCCGGGAGGCCTGGTGCCACGCCCGGTCGTTGCAGACCAGGGCCCGCCGGCTCGCCGGCTGGTACGACACGGACGGCGCCGTGCTGGTGCTCGGCGAGGCCCGGGTCGCCACCGCGGTGGTGGAGGGGCTGCTCACCCGTACCTACTTCAAGGACAGTGTGGACGCGGTGCACCGGGCCGGACTCGACGACACACACGTCGAGGAGTTGGAGACCAAGCTGGTCGTGCAGGCCGAGGAGCTGACCAAACGCGGCCGGCCCCCCGCCGGCGCCATCAGCGACCTGTTCGGCTGAGCGCTCAGATCGCCCCGTTCGCGCCGATCAGGGAGCCGATCAGGTACGTGACACCGGCCGCCGCACCGCCCAACAGGAGCTGCCGTAGCCCCGCGAACCACCACGACTGGTACGTCCAGCGCGCCACCAGCGCACCGACGGTGAACAGCCCGAGGCCGCCGACCGCGAGCGCCGGCCACAGCTCGTCGTACCCGAGGAAATAGGTAATCAACGGCACCAGGGCGCCGATCGCGAAGCAGACGAACGACAGCGCCCCGGCCATCCACGGGCTGGGCTGCTCGTCCGGGTCCACCCCGAGCTCGGCCTGCGCGTGGGCCCGCAGCGCCTCCTCCGGATCCCGGTGCAGCTGCTCGGCCACCGCCGCCGCCAGCTCCGGGGTGAGCCCGCGCTCGGCCCAGGCGTCGGCCAGCTCCCGCTGCTCCGCGGCCGGGTACCGGGCGATCTCCCGGCGCTCCTTGCGCAGCTCGGCAGCGACCTGCTCGTTCTGGGTACGCACCGAGGTGTACTCCCCCAGCGCCATCGAGATCGCCCCGGCGACCGTACCGGCGACCCCGGTGAGCACGATGGTGCGCGGGCTGGCGCCGCCGCCACCCACGCCCGCGATCAACGCGATGTTGGTGACCAGGCCGTCCATCGCGCCGAACACCGCCGGCCGCAGCCGCCCGCCGGAGACGTCGGCGTGATGTCCGTGCTGCTCGGCGGCGGGTCTTTCGCTGGTCACGGCAGGGTTTCCGTGATCACGGCAAGGTCAGGATCTCGTGACCGGAGTCGGTGACCAGGATGGTGTGCTCGAACTGCGCGGTCCACCTGCGGTCCTTGGTGACCACGGTCCACTGGTCGGGCCAGATGTCGTACGTGTACGTGCCGAGCGTGATCATCGGCTCGATGGTGAACGTCATCCCCGGCTCCATCACGGTGGTCAGCTCGGGGCGGTCGTAGTGCGGCACGTACAGCCCGGAGTGGAAGGACTCGCCGATGCCGTGGCCGGTGAAGTCGCGTACCACGCCGTACCCGAAGCGCTTCGCGTAGGACTCGATGACCCGGCCGATCACACTGATCGGTCGGCCCGGCGCCACCGCCTTGATGCCACGCATCGTCGCTTCACGGGTACGTTCCACCAGCAGCCGCGCCTCCTCGGAGACCTCGCCGGCGAGGAACGTCGCGTTGGTGTCGCCGTGCACCCCGCCCAGGAACGCGGTGACGTCGACGTTGACGATGTCACCGTCCTCGACCACGGTCGTGTCGGGGATGCCGTGGCAGATCACCTCGTTCAGCGAGGTGCAGCACGACTTCGGGAAGCCCTTGTAACCCAGCGTCGACGGGTACGCGTCGTGGACGCAGAGAAACTCGTGCACCACCCGGTCGATCTCGTCGGTGGTCACCCCGGGTTTGATCGTCTCCCCCGCCAGCACCACCGCCTGCGCTGCCAAATTGCCGGCGATCCGCATCTTCTCGATGATCTCGGCCGACTTGATCTCGGAGCCCTTGAACGGCCTGGGGCCCTGTTTGCCGACGTACTCCGGGCGCGGGATGTGGCCCGGCACCTCCCGCCACGGCGAGAGTTCTCCGGGGGCCAGAGGTGCACGCGTCGTCATGGTGGAAAAGCCTACCGGGACGTTGGTACGGGTTGCCCGGACGCCGCCGCGGGTACCTCAACGGTGTCCGTCACACGAGGAGGACACGATGGGCATCGGTGTGAGCATCTTCCTGATCGCGATCGGCGCGCTGCTCGCGTTCGCGGTACGCGACGCCACACTCGGGGGTTGGCTCGACCTGGACACCGCCGGCTGGGTGCTGATGGGTGTGGGTGTCATCGGCCTGATCGTCGTACTGATCATCTGGGGCGGCCGCCGCAACACCGTGGTGGAGAGCCACCCGCCGCGGCACCGCGCCATCGACGACGACACCGTGTAGCCGCTACCCGGGCAGGGACCGCGGCGCGCTCGATGCCGGGTTACTCGAAGAGGGAGCGACGGGACGGGTGGTGACGGCGCCGTGCGGTGCGGCGGCGCTGCACCACTATCGCGTCGACCAGCGCCACCAGGGCCAGTGCCACCAGCAACCACGCGTATCCGCCTCGCCCGATGGCGAACAGCAGTGCGGCACCGGCGGCACACATCACCAGCCCGAACAGCGCCAGCAGCAACCTCAGGTTGAGCGCGCTGTACGCGTGACCCACCGTCCCCCGCGCGCCCTTCGGCTGCCCCGGCTGCCGGTCCATGAGGGAACCGGTACCCGGATCCCGCGTGACATCATGCGTCGATGATCCCTACCCGCAGCGCCGCGCGGCGCGATCCCGCCGTCGACGTGCTGCGGCTGGTGGCGCTCGGGGTGGTGGTGCTCTGGCACTGGGTGTTCTCGCTGAACCACCGCGCCGGGGGCGTACTGGTCAATCCGAACCCGATCGACGACATACCCGGCGGCTGGCTGCTCACCTGGCTTTTCCAGGTGATGCCACTGTTCTTCGTGATCGGTGGGTACGCCAACCTCTCGGCGTGGGAGGCGGTGGGGCGTACCGCCGGTACGTTCCTGGCCCGCCGGTTGCTGCGGCTGCTCGGTCCGGTGGCGGTCTTCGGTGCGGTCTGGTTCGTCGGCGAGATCCTGATCCACCTGCTGCGCCAGGGATACCCCGGCGCTCTCGCCGCCGCGCCGGTCGTGTTCGCACCACTGTGGTTCGTCGCGGCGTACGTGTGGACCACCGCGCTGGTGCCGCTGACCGCTCGGCTGCACCGGCGGTGGGGAGTCGCCGTGGTGGTCGGGCTCGGCGCGCTGGTGGTCGCCGCCGACCTGGCACGCTTCGGGTACGGCGCGGACTGGGCGGGGCTGGTCAACACCGTGCTGGTGTGGGTGTTCGCCCACCAGCTCGGGTATCTGTGGCGCGACGGGACGCTCACACCGGCGTGGCGCGGCGCGGTGCTCACGGCCGCGGCACTCGGGGTGATGGCGCTGGCGGTCGCGCTGACGCCGTACCCCCGGTCGCTGGTGGCGGTACCGAGCCAGGAGCTGAGCCACATGCTCCCCACCACGGCGGTGATCGCGGCGCTCGCGGTGTTCTGGTGTGGTGTTGCCGGCCTGCTCTCCCCCGCGCTGCGCCGCTGGTCAGGCAGCCGCTGGTCAGGCGGGCGCTGGTCAGGCGGGCGCTGGCCACTGCGCCGGGCGAACCGGCTGGTCTACCCGGTCTTCCTGTGGCACATGACCGCGCTACTGCTGGTCTTCCTCGCTGTGGAACAACTCGGGTACGCCCCGGGCGGCGCACCGACGCCGGGCTGGTGGCAGGCCCGCCCGTTCTGGCTGGTCGCGCCGGCGGTGGTACTGGCCGGCCTGCTCGTGGTGTTTGCCCCGGTGGAGCGCCACTTCGCCCGCCTCGGCTCACCCCACCGGCGATGATGCACCGGCCCCGAAGCGACGCTCGGCGCGACCCAGCTTCCGGGTCACGCCGAGCCTGACGTCGTTCGGTGCTGCTAGCGCTGCTGTTCGGCGGCGATCTGCTGGCCGATCACGCCGTGCAGTCGCTGCAGCCCGGTGATCCCGATGCCGGAGAGCTGGCTCTCGATGGTGCGTACCAGCATCGCGTCGTCGAGCACCTTCTCGCTGGACTGGATCAGCACCGTGCCGGAGCCCGTGAAGTCGAACTGCCGCTCCTCGCCGGAGTTGGCGCCGAACATCCGGGCGCCAGCGGCGAGGAAGCTGTTCACCCACTGCTGGTCGTAGTGGTGGCTCGGCGACGGGCAGTCCGACCAGCCCACCAGCGCCTCCGGGTCCACCCGCAGCGGCGGCTCGGCGAACATCACCGGGCCGTTGGAGGAGGCCAGGAACTTGCCGGTGCCGATCAGGGTGAGGAACCCGGGCACGATCGACTGGTTCAGCGACAGCCCCGGCTCGAAGGCGAGCAGGTTGGCAGCGCGGATCGTGAGGTTGCCCTCTTCGAGGTCATAGGAGTTGATGTCGTACCCGCGGTCACCGATGATCAACTTCCCCTGGCCCTCGGCCACGGTGTAGTCGCCGCTGTAGAGCGGGGCGGAGAAGGTCTGCGCCACCATCCGGATCAGCCCGCCGTGCAGCCCGTGGCTGAGCGCGCGAAACTCCATCTGCCCGTAGTACGCGATCATCGCGCCCTTGCGGATGAACCACGGAGAGGTCAGGTCGATGCTGTACGCGTAGCTGTTGTCCGGGATGTTGTCGCTGTCGGCCAACATCATCGGGTTGAGCACCGTACTCATAGCTTCTCCTCCGACGCCTGTACGTACACCACGCCCTGCCCGGCGCACTGCAGCTGCATCGCCTCGCCGGCGCCGCGGCCGACCGCGTCCCGCCAGCTCATCGCGCTCTTCAGCTCGGTCTGCACGTTGCCGTACGCGGCGACGAACGCCTGCGGGTCGACCACCACCGGCGCCGGTCCGCCGACCTGCAGCTCGATCAGCCCGCCGTGGGCCAGCAACACCGCGCTGCCCTGCCCGGCGAGCTGCGTGGTGAACATCCCCTGGCCGGTGAGCACACCGGTCGCCGCGCCCCGCAGCGCTCCCATGAAGCCGCCGCCGCGGCCACCACCGGAACCGGAGCTCGCGACCGAAACCACCGATGCCTGCAGCCCCGCGGTCTGGGCGAGCAGCCGCGAGGCCTCCACCCGCAGCGTCGCGCCGGGCGCGATGTCGACCACGTGCACCTCGAGGCCGGCGAACCCGTAGTGCACCTCGCCGTTGCCCTGGGCGAGCATGGTGCGCTCGTGTTCGCCCTGCATCATCCGGCCCGCGATCCGGGCCACTCCGGAGAGCCCCATCTGCTGGGCGCCGGGCACCTGGTGCGGCGCGAACGTCACGTCGCCGCTGTAGAACAGCATCGCCCCGGTGCGCGCCACCACCCCGCCGGCCCGGCCGACGTGGACCTTCACGACCTTGGAATTGACCTCTTGGAACATCACCGCTCCGCCGGTTGGATCGACACCACGCCCTGCCCGTCCCAGCGCAGTGAGAACGCCTCGCCACTGCCCTGGCCGACCACCGACCGCCACGACACGTCGGTGACGAAGGACTGGTTCAGCT
Source organism: Micromonosporaceae bacterium (assembly GCA_050701695.1). GTDB lineage: Bacteria > Actinomycetota > Actinomycetes > Mycobacteriales > Micromonosporaceae > WHSM01. The sequence continues at coordinate 12,241 of JBOGDE010000028.1, read as the reverse complement.
GGCCTTTCGCCGCCACGAACGCGTCCGGGTCGACGATCAGCGGATACTGCGGCGAGACCTCCAGGTGGATCAGCGGCCCGCCCGCGGACAGCAGCGCCACCTGGCCCTGCCCCGTCACGGTGGTGGTGAACAGCCCCTGCCCGGATGCCGCGCCACCCACCCCCGCGAACTTGATATCGGTACGCAGGTTGCCCGCGATCGCCAACAGCTGCTGCGACTCGACCTGCAGCATCTCATTGTTGATGTTGACCACGGTGACGTTCTGCCCGGTGACCGCCAGGTAGACCCGGCCGTTGCCGGTGCACTCCATCAGCGACAGCGACTCGCCGGTAGCGCGCCGCTTCAGACCCGCGATCAGGCCGTCCCCGCCGCCGAACCCGGCGGACTTGAACGCCACGTCACCCTCGTACGCCACCATCGAGCCGGTGATGGCGCGGACGCTGCTGCCGGTCAGCTGCGCTTCGATGACTTTCTTCGACTTCTCGAGGAGCTGTGCCATCACACTCCCCGTGGTTCCACTCGGCCCACACCTGTCTCCTCATCTGCCGGCCAGACGATATCGGATCACGTCACGCCCGGATACGACCTGTCGTGCTCCTGACTCAGACACCGCCCTGCAGGTCGTTGTGGCGGCGTACGGCCGCGGCGAGCTCCCGCTCGGAGGGCAGCGGACGGTGCCGGTGCAGCTGCACCAGGTGTACCGCGCTGACAGCGATCCCGATCCATCCCGCCACCGCGCCGACCACACCGCCGACGGCGAGCTCCGGATCCCAGTCACCCGTCCCCGGCTTGAGCCACAGCATCAGCAGCAGCACCGCTGACAGCACCGCGATCCAGATCGGCAACCCGGACCGGCGTACCCGGACCGAGGCGATCACCAGCAGCGTCACCAGCGCGCCTATCAGCAGCAGCGCGTACACCGCCGGCGCGCCAGCGTGCCGGGCGGCCATCTCCCACAACGAACCCCAGGTGACCGTCACGCCGTCGCGACTGCCCGGCTCCAGCAGCGGCAGGAACGTCACCACCACCGCCAGCACCGCCAGCGGGGCGTAGAAGCGGGCGTACCGGTCGGAGACCGCACGGTCCCGCAGCTCCCGCTCGGCGGCCGCGAGCCGCCGCTCCACGGCGCTGTCCCCCGTAGACTCGCTCACGCTCTCCCCCATCCGCCGACGGTCTGCTCCCGGCACCGTAACCGACCGTGTCACCCACCCGCGGATGCGGCTCACGACGATCCGGACACCACCGCCGAATCGTGGCGCACCAGCCTCAGGTGTCGAGCGCGAGCACCAGTGGGAGCACCTCGCTGGCGCCGGCCTGGCGCAGGGCACGGGCGGCGACGGTCATGGTCCAGCCGCTGGCCACCAGGTCGTCGACCAGCAGCACCGGGCCGCCGTCCAGCGCCGCGCTCAGCTCCTCCGGTACCGCGAACGCTTCGTGTACGGCGAGCAGCCGCTGCGCGCTGTTGGAGTCCACCCGCGACCCTCCCCCACCGACCCGTGCCACCTCACCCAGGTACGGCAGCCGCCCCACCTGCGAGATCCGGTGCGCCAGCGAGCCGACCAGCCGCGGCCGGCTGCGGGAGGCGATCGACACCACGGCGGCGGGGCGGCGTTCCCAGCCCCAGTCGGCGAGCACCTTCACCACCGCATCGAAGTATCCGTCGGGCAGCTCGGAGTCCGGTGCGGCGAACACCTCACGCAGCCGGCCGCCCCAGCCGAGGTCGGACATCCGCCCCAGCGCCCGGCCGTCGCCGGCCTGCTCCTCGGCGGGGATTCTGCCGGCCAGCGGCACCCCGAGCGGCTTGAGACCGGATGGCCACATCCGGCGCGGCTCGACCACGACGCCGGCCAGGCCGAGGTGCGCCTCAGCCGCGGCCAGCGCGTCGGCGGGCACGTCCGCGGCGTACCAGGGCGTGGTGCAGCGGTCGCAGCGACCGCAGTCGGCGGCGTACGGGTCGTCGAGCTGTTCGCGCAGGAACCGCATCCGGCAGCCGGGCAGGTCGGCGTACTCCCGCATGATCTGTTGTTCGGAAGCCCGCAGCGCGGCGAGCCGGGCGTAGCGCTCGGTGTCGTAGCGCCATGGCTCTCCCGTGGCGACCCAGCCACCCTTGACCCGGCGTACCGCGCCGTCGACGTCGAGCACCTTGAGCATCAGCTCCAGGCGGTTGCGGCGCAGGTCCACCCGGGTCTCCAGGGCCTGCGTGGACAACGGCCGGTCACTTCCCGCCAGCACGTCGAGGGTCCGGTCGACCTGCTCCGGAGGTGGGAACGCCAGGGAGGCGAAGTACCGCCAGATCCGTTCGTCCTCCGAGCCCGGCAACAGCAACACGTCGGCGCTGGTCACGGCCCGGCCGGCCCGCCCCACCTGCTGGTAGTACGCGATCGGCGACGCCGGCGCGCCCAGGTGCACCACGAACCCGAGATCCGGTTTGTCGAACCCCATCCCCAGCGCCGAGGTGGCGACCAGGGCCTTGACCCGGTTGGCCAGCAGATCCGCCTCGGACGCCTCCCGCTCGGTGGGTTCGGACTTCCCGGTGTACGCCACCACGGCGTGCCCGGCCGCCCGCAGGTACGCCGCGACGTCCTCCGCACCGGCGACCGTCAACGTGTAGACGATCCCGGACCCGGGCAGCGTGTCGAGGTACGCCGCCAGCCACGCCAGCCGGTGCGCCGCGCTGGGCAGGCGTACCACCCCGAGCCGGAGGCTGTCGCGATCCAGCGCGCCACGCAGCACCAGCGAGTCACCGAGCTGGGAGGCCACGTCGTCGGTGACCCGGGCGTTCGCGGTGGCGGTGGTGGCCAGCACCGGTACGCCGTCGGCCAGCCCGTCGAGGAAGCTCGCGATCCGGCGGTAGTCGGGACGGAAGTCGTGCCCCCAGTCCGAGACGCAGTGCGCCTCGTCGACCACCAGCAGCCCGCAGGTGGCCGCCAGCGACGGCAGCACCTGGTCGCGGAACTCGGGGTTGTTGAGCCGCTCCGGGCTGACCAGCAGCACGTCGACCTCGCCAGCGGCGATCCGCTTCTGAACGTCGGGCCAGTCGGTGACGTTCGCCGAGTTGATCGTCGCGGCGTGGATGCCGGCCCGCTCCGCCGCGTCGATCTGGTTGCGCATCAACGCCAGCAGCGGCGAGACGATCACGGTCGGCCCCGCACCGGCGGCCCGCAGCAGCGCTGTCGCCACGAAGTAGACCGCCGACTTGCCGAACCCCGTGCGCTGCACCAGCAGCACCCGGCGCCGTTCGGCCACCAGCGCCGAGATCGCGCGCCACTGGTCGTCGCGGAGCCTGGCATCCGGGCCGGCGAGCCGCCGCAGGACCCGCTCGGCCTCGTCGCGCATCTCGTGGGACATCCTGTGTGTCTACCCGACGGCTGTGACAGGCCGCGGCCGGGGGCGGCCCGGCCGCGGCGGCTGCTACTTGTGCCACATGGTCCAGTTCAGCCAGAGGTTGGAGGTGCTGCCGTACATCTTCAGCGAGTACGCCGGGACATGGTTACCGGCCCGGTCGTAGCAGATCACCGTGGTGGTGTAGGTGCCGCCGGAGCCGCCGCAGCTGATCCCCTTACGGACCAGGGTCTCGTCCGGTGACACCGCCAGGCTCACCACCACGCCGGGGCCACCGGTGTTGGTGACGATCAAGTCCCCGTTCCCGGCCCAATCGGCCTTCACGCTGGTCACGCCGACGCACATGTGGGTGGAGTTCGCGTGGATCCGCGGCACCACGGACTTCCCCGTAGACGAGAGCGTGTCGAACCGGATCACGCAGCCCCGGATGCTGATCGGGTTCGCCGGGTCCGCCGGGCGCAGGTAGTCCTCGGCGAACGCCACACCACCGCCGAACGCGACGACGCCGACCAGGCCGACCACCAGGCAGCGCCGCAGCCAGGCTCCCCAACGACCGCCGCGGGTCCGCGGGTCCGAGCCCTGATTCTGATCCCCGTGCATGGTTTCCTCCACTGCTGATAAGGATCGGGCCCGGCCGCACTGTACTTCGTGCCGGCTCGCCGTGGCGACCCGCGACCGCTAGCCGGGAGCCAGATGACGAGCGGCAAGGCCGCAGCGAGCGCCGTGTGCGACTTGGCACACAAGCGAGTGAGAACGCCGCCGGTCGTTATCTGGGCCCGGCTAGCCGTACTCGGTCGCGTCCCACCAGCGCAGCACTCGCAGTGCCCGCAGCGTGTTCCACCGGCTGGGCTGGCGCGGCTGCTCCAGCTCGAAGAAGGCCTTGCCGTGCCAGCGAGGACCGAGCGGCCACCGACCGTCGGCCCGGCGCTGCCCGCGTACCAGCGAAATCGCCTCGGCGCAGCCCGGGTCGGCCGGCGCGGCAACCTCGGCGAGATGCACCAGGCCGCGCAGCACGTCGTAGTGCCAGCGCGGCGGGTACGAGAACCGCAGATACCGGCGGTCCACCGCCTCGCCGGTGCGGTGCGACCGGAACATCCGGTGCCGCAGCAGGAACCGCCGCCCGCTCTCGAGTCGCTCGTCGATGCGCGGATCGCGGCGGTGCCGCCGTAGCTCGGCGAGCCCTTCCAGGGCCAGGACCGTGGTGTGGAACGAGGAGTGCTCGCTGCCGCGCAGCGGCGCCTCGCAGTTCCAGCCGCCGTCGGGCAACGCCGCGTCCTCGATCAGCCAGGCCGCCGCCGCGTCCAGCCGCGGTCCGAACACCCCGAAGTACCCGGCCAGCCCCACGTACATCGCGGTGACACACGCCTCCGGGCTGCGTACCCGCCGCTGCCCGGCGACCGAGCCGAGGTCGGCGGTGAGCCGGTCGACGCCGCGCCGCGCGGCCGGGTGCGCCGGATCCAGCCCCAACCCCCACAACAGCAGCAGGGTGTACGTGGTGGAGATCCACTTCGGGCTAGATCCCGCCGCCCCAGCCTCCACCGGGCTCCTGCCGGGACAGCAGTGCCGCGCCCCAGCCCTCGGTCGCGACTCTTGCCCGCTCGGCGGCGACCTCGGCGGGGGTGGCGCCGCGCAGCTCCATGGTCTGCCACCGGATGCTCGGATCGCCCGCCATCAACCAGTCGTGTGGCTCCATGACCGCACGCTAGCGCCGGCGCCCGGCAGTTTCAGAACAGTACGGTGGCGAAACGGCCGATCTCGCGGAAGCCGCAGCGTTCGTACACCCGGCGGGCGGCGTGGTTGTGCTCGTTGACGTACAGGCTGACGGTGGGGATGCCGCGGCGCAGCGCGTCGGCGACCACCGCCGCCACTCCCGCGGTGGCGTAGCCGTGCCCACGATGCCGCGGCGGCACCCAGACCCCCTGGATCTGGGCGGTGTGCGAGGTGAGCACCGCCAGGTCCGCCTTGAACACCACCTCGTCAGCCACGATCTTGGCGTACGCCCGGCGCCCTGCGATCAGCTCCCCGACCCGCCGCCGGTACGGCTGCCCGTCGGTGTCCCGTACCGGGGAGATCCCCACCTCCTCGGTGTACATCGCGACCGCCGCCGGGAGCAGGATGTCCAGCTCGTCCTCGCGTACCAGCCGTACCGCCGGATCGGGGGCCGGTGCCGGCGGCTGGTCCACGGCGAGCAGCGGCTGGTCGGTGCGTACGTCACGAGCCGGGCCCCAGGGCCCACGGATCCGCGACCACAGATCGAGCACCGCGTCGGCGGGCCCCACGATCGACGAGCAGCGGCGCCGTTCGGTACGCCCGATAGTGGCGAACGCGGCGATCGCCTCCGGTCCGGCGGCAACTGGGATCAGGTTGGTGCCGAACCAGCACAGCGCGTCGAGCTGGCCGGAGGCGCTGTATCCGAAGAGCCGGGCTCCGCTGCGCCACCAGTCGACGCCGCTGGCGGCCACCAACTCGGCTACCTGGGCGCCGGCGATCGGCTCGCGCTCCAGCACCGTACGGATCGCCGACCGGTCACGGTCGCCGAGCAGCCGTACGGGCATCGTCAACATGGCCTGCAGCCTATTCCCCGCGAGCGGCCGACACGATCTCCCGGGACCCAGCGCTCAGTGCACCGCGGGTTGAGCGCACCGAGGGTTCAGTGCACCGTGACGGTGGGGGCGAGGCCGCGCAGCTCCTCGGGCAGGTCGGCGCCGGTCTCCTCGGCGATCCGCAGCGCCTCTTCGATCAGGGTCTCCACGATCTGCGACTCGGGCACCGTCTTGATCACTTCGCCCTTGACGAAGATCTGGCCCTTGCCGTTGCCGCTGGCCACCCCGAGGTCGGCCTCGCGGGCCTCGCCGGGGCCGTTCACCACGCAGCCCATCACCGCGACCCGCAGCGGCACCGGCAGCCCGTCCAAGCCGGCGGTGACCTCCTCGGCGAGCTTGTAGACGTCGACCTGGGCGCGGCCACAGGACGGGCAGGAGACGATCTCCAGGCCGCGTTCCTTCAGGTTGAGCGACTCCAGGATGGAGAGCCCGACCTTGACCTCCTCCACCGGAGGCGCCGACAGCGAGACCCGGATGGTGTCGCCGATCCCCTCGGCGAGCAGCGCACCGAAGGCCACCGACGACTTGATGGTGCCCTGGAACGCCGGCCCCGCCTCGGTCACCCCGAGGTGCAGCGGGTAGTCGCAGGCCGCCGCCAACTGCCGGTACGCCTTGACCATCACCACCGGGTCGTTGTGCTTGACGGAGATCTTGAAGTCGCGGAAGCCGTGCTCCTCGAACAGCGAGGCCTCCCACAGCGCCGACTCCACCAGCGCCTCGGCGGTGGGCTTGCCGTACTTGTCCAGCAGCCGCTTGTCCAGCGAGCCGGCGTTGACCCCGATCCGCAGCGATACCCCGGCGTCGGCCGCGGCGCGCGCGATCTCGCCGACCTTGTCGTCGAACTTCTTGATGTTGCCCGGGTTGACCCGTACCGCGGCGCAGCCGGCGTCGATCGCGGCGAAGACGTACTTCGGCTGGAAGTGGATGTCGGCGATCACCGGGATCTGCGACTTCTTCGCGATCGCTGGCAACGCCTCCGCGTCGTCCTGGCTGGGCACCGCGACCCGTACGATCTGGCACCCGGACGCGGTCAGCTCCGCGATCTGCTGCAGCGTGGCGTTGATGTCGGTGGTGGGCGTGGTGGTCATCGACTGCACGCTGACCGGCGCGTCCCCGCCCACCAGCACGCTGCCGACCTTGATCTGACGCGACTTACGCCGCTCCGCCAGTCTCGGCGGGGGCGGTGCCGGCATGCCCAGACTAACCGTCATCGCAGGCTCACCTCGCGAACAGCTGGATGGGGTTGACGATATCCGTGGCCACTGTGAGCAGGGTGAACAACCCGAAAATTATGATCACGACGTACGTCAGCGGCATCAGCTTCATATAGTCGACCCGCCCGGGATCCGGCCTGCCGATCCAGCCGTAGATCACCGTACGCGCCCGCTCGAACCAGGCGATCGCGATGTGACCGCCGTCCAGCGGCAGCAACGGGAACAGGTTGAACACCCCGACGAAGAGGTTCAGTACGGCGAGCAGCAGGAAGAACAGCGGCCAGACCTCGTACTCCACGATCTCGCCACCGAGTCGGCTGGCGCCGACCACGCTGATCGGGGTCTCCGGGTCGCGCTCGGCACCCATCAGCGCGTCGAACAGCTTCGGCACCTTCTCGGGGAATTTCGCCAGCGCCTGGAAGGTGCCGACGAACATCCGGCCGATGTAGTCGCCGGCCACCGCGATGCTCTCCACCGGCCCGTACGTCACGGTGGTGGGGATCGCCGGATCCACGTACGTGGAGACCCCGAGCGCCGCGATCGTGGACAGCTTCTTGCTGTCCTCGGACAGCTGGCGCTGCACCGGGTGCAGGCTGACCGTGACCTCGTGGGAGGCGTCGCCCCGCAGGTAGGTCAGCTTCGTCTCGCCGGGCGGCGTCGCGCGGATCGCCTTGACCAGGTCGTCATAGCTGGAGACCGACGTGCCGGCGACACTGGTGATGACGTCGCCGTCCTTCAGCCCGGCCCGCGCCGCCGGCGCCGCCGGGTCGCTCTTACGGCACTCGCGCCGGACGTTCTCCACGATCACGCAGTCCTGGATGTCGACCTTGGTGGTCTTCGGAGCCTGCTCGATGGCCTGTGCGTACGCCGGGTTGTTCACACCGACGAAGGCCGCGGTGAACCAGAGGATCAGGAAGCCCAGGATGAAGTGGCTGATCGAGCCGGCGGAGAGCACGATGGTGCGCTGCCAGAGCGGCTTGCGCCAGAACACCCGGTGCTTGTCGGCGGGCGCGACCTCCTCCTCGTCCTCCAGCGGGGTCATTCCGACGATCTTGACGAAGGCGCCGGCGGGGATCGGCTTCACGCCGTACTCGGTCTCGCCCTTCCGGAAGCTCCACAGGGTCGGACCGAAGCCGATGAAGTACTGCGTGACTTTCATCCCGAAAGCGCGCGCCGAGTACATATGTCCGGCTTCGTGGATCGCGATGGAGATCAGGATGCCGAGAGCGAACAGCACCACGCCCAGCGTGTAGGCCATCTACGAAACCTTCCCCACGATCTCCACGGCGCGGGCCCGTGCCCACGTCTCCGCCGACTGCACCTGCTCGACCGTACCCGGCACCCCGAAGTCCGGCGCAGCGGCCAGCACCTGCTCCAGGGTGTCGACGATCCCGGTGAACGGTAGCCGGCCGGCGACGAAAGCTGCCACGCACTCCTCGTTCGCGGCGTTGTAGACCGCCGGCAGGCAGCCCCCGGTGCGGCCGGCGTGCTTGGCCAGGCGTACCGCCGGGAAGGCATCGTGGTCGAGCGGGAAGAGCTCCCAGCTGTGTACGGCGCTCCAGTCGACCGGCGGCGCGGCGCCGGCGACCCGGTCCGGCCAGCCCAGCGCGAGCGCGATCGGCAGCCGCATGTCGGGCGGGCTGGCCTGGGCGAGGGTGGACCCGTCGATGAACTCCACCATCGAGTGCAGCACCGACTGCGGGTGCACCATCACCCCGATGTCGTCGTACCCGATGCCGAACAGTTCGTGCGTCTCGATCACTTCCAGGGCCTTGTTGACCAGCGTCGCGGAGTTGATCGTCACCACCGGGCCCATGTCCCAGGTGGGGTGCGCCAGCGCCTGCTCGACCGTGACGTGCCGCAGGTCGGCCCGGCTGCGGCCCCGGAACGGCCCGCCGCTGGCGGTGAGCACCAGCCGGCGTACTTCCTCGGCGCGGCCGCCCCGCAGGCACTGCGCCAGCGCGCTGTGCTCACTGTCCACCGGCACGATCTGATCGGGTCGTGCCACCTGACGCACCAGTGGGCCACCGGCGACCAGCGACTCCTTGTTGGCCAGCGCGAGGGTACGCCCGGCGCGCAGTGCGGCGAGCGTGGGCGCCAGCCCGATCGAGCCGGTGATCCCGTTCAGCACCAGATCGCATGGCCAGCTCGCCAGCTCGGTGGCGGCGTCCGGGCCCGCGACGATCTTGGGGAACGTGAAGTCGCCGGTGGCGTACCCGCGCTGCTGTGCCTGGGCGTAGAACGCGAGCTGCAGGTCCTGCGCGGTGGACGCGCGCGCCACCCCCACCGCGTCGACGGCCAGTTCGAGCGCCTGCGCGGCGAGCAGCTCGACGTTGCCGCCACCGCCCGCGAGCGCCACCACCCGGAACCGGTCCGGGTTACGGCGTACCACGTCGATCGCCTGGGTCCCGATCGAGCCGGTGGACCCCAACAGCACTATCTCGCGCACAGCTCTATTCTGCCGTCGGTGCGGGCGCGGGCGCCGGCTGGGCCGCTGTCGGCCGGGCGGGTGCCGACGGGGCGGGTGCCGGCTCGCCGCGGCTGGAGCGGATCTCGTGGCCGGCGCTGGTGATGCACTTTCCGGTGCCGAGATTCCACTTCCAGCCGTGCATCTGGCAGGTCAGGACGCCGTCCTCGACCTTCCCGAAGCGGCTCAGGTCCGCCTTCAGGTGCGGGCAGCGGCGCTGCACCGTCCAGCCGTCGAGCCCGATGTCCTCGGCGTCGGGCTTCTGCTCGGCGTACCAGCCCTCGGCGTAGTTCAGGCGCTCCTCGGACAGGCACTTGAAGTACGTGTAGACGAACTCGTTGTACTGCCCGATCCGGGCCGCCGAGAACCGGCAGGACAGGAACAGGCTGTTCACCCAGTCGATCTCCTCGATGTGCAACAGGTGCTCCACGAGGCGGCGCTCGGTCCGGAACCGGTAGCGCACCTTCTCCTCGGCGTACGGGCGTACCTCGCGGGCGAGGAAGTCCACCGTGATCGACTCGGCGATCTCGTCGGAGTCGGCCTGCAGCAGGTCGAACCGCACCGGCCCCCCGATCCCGGCGGCGATCTGCTCGGCCTCGTCCAGCAGCGGCTCCAGCTTCTGCTTGAGCGTGGCCAGGACGTCGATCTCGGGGTGCGACCAGCTCGCCTTCGCCGCTTCGATCACCGGGCGCTGGCGCTCGGCGTACTCCCGGAGGTGTTGTTCCTTGTTCTCGAAGAACGCCCTGGTGTCGGCGACCGGGTGCGTGACGTGGCAGTCGTCGGCGGTCAGCTCGGCGGCCGTGCCGGGCAGCAGCAACACGCCGTTGTCGCGCCCCAGCGAGGCCATGTGGTCGAGGAAGACCTGCTGGTCGGGGAAGATGTTGCCCTCGTCGCCATGTATGTCGTTGAACTGCCACAGCTTCTCGTCCAGGAAGCACGGCGGGCCGGCGATCGGGAACACCCAGCTCGCCTTCAGGTCGTCGATGTAGCGCACCGTACGGTCGAACTGCCGCTCCCGCTTCTGCTTGCCGAACGCGGTCTTCGCGGTGTGCGGCAGCTCGTAGACCATCGGGTACCAGATCGCCCCGGAGAACTGCAGCAGATGCGCGTGTACGTGTCCCAGCTCCGCGAACTCGGTCAGGTCCGCCGGGCGCGCGTCGTTCTGGTTGAGCAGCCGTACCCCGTTGTCGTCCACCCAGATCGCGGAGTCCCCGATCGGGCCGTCGGTGGGCGAGGTGAGCGCGTGGAGCATCACCTTCACACCGTTGCCGAGGTCGGTGATCTCCCGGTTCGGCGCCTTGAGGAAGTCCCGGAAGCCCAGCTCCCGCAGCTCGTCCTCCAACTCGTCGGTCGGGTAGTCCGGCAGCAGGACGGTGGCCCGCTTGGAGATCTTCTCCCGCAGGTTGTCCGCGTCGAAGTGGTCTCGGTGCAGGTGGGAGACGTACAGGAAGTCGGTCCGGCCGAGCGCGTCCCAGTCCAGTTGGGAATTGTCCGGGAACGGGAACCACGAGGCGAAGAACGCCGGGTTCACCCACGGGTCGCAGAGGATGCTCCCCGCGCGGGTCTCGATCAGCATGCCCGCGTGGCCGGTCCCGGTGACTCGCACGGCGCGGTCCTCCCGTCGGTGGATTCGGGTGTACGGCGACCGGCTGCCCGCCGGCACAGGTGTGGCCGGCTGCGTACCGGCTCCGCCAGCGTGCCAGACTATCCGCGACGCGGAATGTCAGGCCAATCAGGCACGCAATCAAGGAGGCATCGTGGCGGGCACCGACGAGCCGATCACCTCACCGGACCAGCGCCGACCGGGCCACCCCAAGGTGGTACGCGCCCTGGTCATCGTCGCCAGCCTGATCTTCCTCAGCCTGCTCTTCGGCAACCACAAGGGCAACGTGGAGAACCTGTGGCTGCTCGGCCTCGCCGCGGCCGGCTTCGGCTGGGTGATCATCGACTGGGTCCTGGACCGCAACGGCCTCAAGTAGCTGAGCGCGCCTACGGCTCACGCATTCCGCGAGCAGAGTGCGCCCATCTGGGCGCGCTCAACCTCGGGGGGTTCGGGGGGTCGTCCCCCCGGCCAGCATCTGAGCGCGCCTACGGCTCGCGCTCTCCGCGAGCGGAGTGCGCCCAACTGGGCGCGCTCAGCCTCTTACACCGCGGCGGGCGAACAGGTCACGGACCTCGCGTAGCGCCGAATCCACCTCTGCCTCGAAGTAGCCGCCCTGCACCAGGCTGAACTGGCCCGGGTCGAGTTCCCCGTCGGTGACCGTGACCGCGGAGCGGCCCACCATCGTGGCCCCGATCGCGTCGAAGAGCCGGTCCACCTGGGTACGGTCGTACCCGCTGCCGAAGCGCCGCAGCTGGAACGTACGCCGCAACTGGTCCAACCGGTGCGCGTCGTCGGGGGTGAACGGCGAGTCGCTGGCGCGGATCTCCGAGGTCATGTCCATCTTGCCGTGGCGACCGGGGACCTCGTACCCCCCGCTGCCGCCGCGCATGTTCGGGATCTGCTGCGTCATCGAGCTGTCCGGCTCCCCGCGACCCGGCATCGGCATCCCGCCGGGCGGAGTGGCCGCCGGCGGTGGTGCGGCGGCCGGTGGCATCGGCGGCGGCCCGGGCAT